>JAEWNN010000208.1 GCA_023457035.1 Verrucomicrobiota bacterium | reverse complement strand
CTGAATCCAGAAGGGGGGAAGGAGCAGAGCCCCTTCCCCTCCACCCCATCCCCAGTATTTACTTTTCCTGTTCAGACCATAACTAACCAACCCGTCCCCGCTGTCTCACGTTCGGGGTCCACCTCAGAGTGCACAGCGGTCCTTTCCAAAGACCGAGGCTTGCGCTTTCGTGTGATACTGCTCAAGTGAGCAGTATGCTTACTGAGAAACAGCAGGCCGTGCTCGACTTCATCCGCGCCCACCAGGAGGAGCACTCCATCCCTCCCTCGACGCGCGAGATCCAGCGGCAGTTCGGCTTCGCTAGCCAGTACTCCGTGCGCTGCCACCTCAAGGCGCTCGCGGCGAAGGGCCAGGTTTCGCAGCTCGTCGACGGCAGCTGGGGCGTGACGGCGCGCGAGGTGCAGGGGCACCTCTTCCAGATCCCGGTCTTCGGCGCGATCCCGGCAGGCGTGCCGACGCAGCAGGAGCAGCAGGCGGAGGAAATGCTCGCGATCGATCCGGCGTTCTTCGGCGTGAGACGCGCACGGCCGGCGGATTTCTGGGCGCTGCGCGTGCAGGGCGACTCGATGATCGACGCCCACATCCTCGACGGCGACATCGTCGCGCTGGTGCGCCGCGCGCCGCGAGTGGGCGAGATCATCGCCGCGCTGGTCGACGGCACCACTTCGACGCTGAAGCGTCTCGCCCACGTCCGCGGTCGCCCGGTGTTGCGCGCGGAGAACAAACGTTATGCCGACATCGTGCCCGAGCGGCTCGAGTGTCAGGGCGTGGTCGTCGGGGTGCTGCGGCGCGGCGTGGCCTGAGCGAGAGCAAACACGGACGTCCGACAGAAGGAAACGAAGTGAACAAAGAGCGGAAGTGTCCCCAGTGGCTGAGCCGTGCGCGTACTCCGGCCGCGGAAGATCGCGGTTGGCGCGGCTGGGTGCGGATTTTGCAGCGTTTCATCGGTCGCAATGCGGGTTCGCCGCGGTCGAGTTCTTTGCGGCGACCGAGCGTCGAAAGCCCCTGCGCCCCACGGATGTCCGAACCCCGGTGCTAGAAATGACGCCCACTCGGAATGTCCCGCCCCCACCCGTCAGTCGCCGATTTGCGGCAGATGCTTGCCGCTCGTTTTCCCCAAGCCGCTGGGAAACCGGTCGGCGGCGTGCCCACGGGTGTCGCGGCGCTCGATGAGGCGCTGGGCGGCGGACTACCGATCGGGCGGCTGACCGAGCTGGTCGTCGAAACTCCGGGCTGCGGCGGGCAGTCGGTCCTCGCGCAGCTCCTGCGCACGGCGCGCGCGGCCCGGCAACGCGTGGCGCTGGTCGACGCCGCCGACACCTTCGCCCCCGAGGCGTTTTCGGCCGACGCGTTGCGGCACCTCGTCTGGGTGCGTTGCGCGAATCTGGAGCAGACGCTCGCCGCTGCCGATCTGCTTGTGCGCGATGCGAACTATGCGGTGGTCGTGCTCGATCTCGGCGGCTGCGCCGAGCGCGTGCTGCGTCGCACGCCGGCCACGGTCTGGCATCGCCTGCACCATGCGGCCCGCGGCGGCGGCGCGGTGCTCGTCCGCACCGACCGGCCGCTCGTGCCCGCGGTGCCGTGGCGGCTGGTGCTGCGCGAACCGCTCGGGCTGGACGCCGCGTGGCGCCCGCAGGTCGAGCTGGTCGGTGAACTTGAAGTGGAACTCGACCGCGGCCATCGCGCCGACGTCGTCGCGTTCGAGGAGTTGGCGGGATGAAGACGATGGGGCGCCGTTTTCCGATGGTAGGGCGGTTTCTCCGAAACCGCCGCGACCGTTGCCTGTGTCTGGCAGGGAATGAGTTGGTCGCGCGGAACCGAGGGCGGACGTTCCGGAGAAACGTCCCTACCCGCAAGCGAGGTACGCTTGCGGGTAGCCGAGTAGGACCGGTCTCCGACCGGTCGCCCTGGGCGCGAGCCGCAGGGGACAGCATGGGCCGAACGCGTCCGGTCGGAGACCGGACCTACGGGGTGTCGCAACCATCCGCGGGCGATGCGCCATCGCTGGAACGATGAGACCATGACCGACTCCGCTCCACGTTTCGCCGTGCTGCTGGTGCCGGACTTCGCGCTGCACGCGCTGCGGCGCGGCGATCCGTCGCTGGCGCGCGTGCCGGTGGCGCTGGTTGAGGGTGAGGGGCGCAAGGCGACGGTGGTCGCGGTCTCCGCCGAGGCGCGCGGGGCCGTGCCCGGGATCGCCGCCACGCTGGCGCTGGCGCGTTGCCCGGGCATCGCGCTGCGGCCGCGCGACCCGTCGGCGGAGATCGAGGCCAACCGCCTGCTGCTTGCCGCGGCGTTCACACTCTCGCCGCGCGTCGAGTTCACCGCGGCGGGTTGCGCGACGGTCGACCTGCAGGGCGCCGACGCCGCTGACACCGAGAAACGGATGCGCGCAGCGCTCGCCGAGCTCGCCGCCGCCGGCCTGCCCGCTCGTGGCGGTGCGGCGGCCACGCCGCAGACGGCGTTCTATGCAGCGCGCTGCGCCGCGCCGCTCCTCATGGTCGAGGAACTGGGCGGATTTCTTGCGCCGCTCCCGCTCGCATTCGCGGAGCCCACGCCGGCACACGCGGCGATCCTGCAGGGGTGGGGGATTCGCACCTGCGGCGAGCTGACGGCGCTCGCGAAGGGCGAGGTGGGCCAGCGGCTCGGCGTCGAGGGCGTGCAGCTCTGGGAACGCGCGGCGGGCGAGGCGACGCGACCGCTCCGGCTCGCGCAACCGGCGCGCAGCTTCGCTGCCGCGTGGGACTACGAGCCGCCGATCGAGTCGCTGGAGCCGCTGCTGTTCCGGCTGCGGCGTTTCGCCGAATGCGTGGCGCTCGAGCTGCGCGCCGAGGGGCTCGCGGCGGAAGCGCTCACGTTCACGCTGCTCCTCGAGGACGAGACCGACAACCGCCGCGAACTGCGCCTGCCCGAGCCGGGCACCGACGTCGACAGCTGGATGCGCGTACTCCAGTCGCACCTCGAGACGGTGCGCACCGAGGCGCGTGTCGTCGGTGCCCGGCTGGTGGCGACGCCGGGGCGTCCGCCGCAGAAACAGAGCGGGCTCTTCGACACGGGCCTGCGCGATCCGGCGGTGTTCTGGGACAACCTCGCACGGCTGGCCGCGATCGTGGGCGAGGGGCGCGTCGGCACGCCCATGCCGCTCGACACCTACCGGCCCGACGCGTTCGCGGTGGAGAAACCCGGCGACACGGTGCCCGCGCCCGAGGCGGCGCCGGTGCATCCGCTCCGCGGGTTCACGTTGCGCCGGTTCCGGCCGGCGTGGCCGGCCCGCGTGGACGTGGTGGACGAGCGTCCGGTGCGCGTGGAGTCCGCCGGGGTGCGCGACGCGGTGCGGGCCGCGCGCGGACCGTGGCGCAGCAGTGGCGACTGGTGGCGGCCCGACGGCTGGGCGGTGGAGGTGTGGCACGTGGAACTCGCGGGCGGCGGGCTCTACCAGCTCGCACGTAGCGAGGGCTCCGGCTGGAGCGTCGAGGGGGCGCTGGACTGATGGACTACGTCGAGCTCCATGCGCGCAGTGCGTTCTCGTGGTTGCGCGGCGGGTCGGCGCCGGAGGCACTCGCGCGAGAGGCGGCGCGGCTGCAACTGCCGGCGGTGGCGCTGTGCGACCGCGGCGGTGTGTACGGTTCGGTGCGGCTGCACCAGACGGCGAAGGAGGCCGGCGTGCGCGCGCTTGTCGGCGCGGAGCTGCCGATGGAGGACGGCAGCGCGTTGCCGGTGCTCGCGGCGACGCGAGCGGGTTACCAGACGATCGGTGCGCTGCTCACCACGGCGAATCTGCGCGCCGAGAAGGGCGAGGGCAGGGTGGCGTGGAGCGAACTCGCGGAGCGCAGCACCGGCCTGATCGCGCTCACCGGCGACGAGGACGGGCCTCTCCGGCGCGCTTGGCGCACGGCCGGCGACGCCGCGGCGGCCGAGGCGGGCGCGCGGTTGGAGGCGATCTTCGGGCGCGAGCGGTTGTACGTGGAGTTGCAGCGCCATCTCGTGCCCGGCGAGGAGGTCGAGAATGAGACGCTCGTCGCGTGGGCGCAGGCGCGCGGGCTGCCGTTGCTGGCGACCAACGGCGTGCTGCACGCCACGGCGGCCGAGCGGTGCGTGAGCGACGTGTTCGCGTGTCTTCGAGAACACACTACGCTCGACCGCGCCGGCCGCCGGCTCGCGCCCAACGCCGAGCGGCGCCTCAAGTCCGCGGCGGAGATGGCGGCGCTCTTCGCCGACCTGCCGGAGGCGGTGGCGAACACGGGGCGACTCGCGGCGCGGCTCGAGTTCACGCTCGCCGACCTCGGTTACCGTTTCCCGGACTTCCCGGTGCCGGCGGGCGAGTCGCAGGAATCGTGGCTACGCAAGCAGACCGATGCCGGCGCGCGGCAACGCTACGGCACGATCACGCCGGAGGTGCGGCGGCAGCTCGACCACGAGCTGGCGTTGATCGCGCGGCTGGGGTTCTGCGGATACTTCCTGATCGTGTGGGATCTGTGCCGCACAGCCCGCGAACGTGGCACGCTCGTGCAGGGCCGTGGCTCGGCGGCGAACAGCGCGGTCTGCTACGCGCTCGGCATCACCGCGGTCGACCCGATCGGCCAGAAGCTGCTCTTCGAGCGTTTCCTTTCGGAGGGCCGCACCGACTGGCCCGACATCGATCTCGATCTGCCCAGCCGCGAACGCCGCGAGGAGATGATCCAGCTCCTGTACGAGCGCTACGGCCGGCGCGGCGCGGCGATGACGGCCAACGTGATCACCTTCCGGGGACGAAGCGCGATGCGCGAGGTCGGCAAGGCGCTCGGGCTGCCGGACGACGTGCTCGACCGTTTCTCCAGCCTCTACCACCACGGCGATTTTCCGGAGACGATCCAGCTCGAGCAGCAGCTCGTCACGGCCGGCGTCGCGCGTGCGCACCCGCGTTTCCGCGTGCTGGTCGACACCTGCCGGATGGTGCACGGGCTGCCGCGGCACCTCGGGCAACACTCGGGCGGCATGGTGCTCTGCGCCGGCGCGCTCGACCAGTACGTGCCGCTGGAGAACGCCCGCATGCCTGGCCGCTCCGTGCTCCAGTGGGACAAGTCCGACTGCGAGGACATGGGCCTGGTGAAGGTCGACCTGCTCGGGCTCGGCATGATGGCGGTGCTGCAGGAATCGCTCGAGCTGTGCGCGCGCAACGGCGAGCCGGTCGACCTCGCGCAGATCCCCAAGGACGATCCCGCGACCTTCAAGCTCATGCAGGAGGCGGACACGATCGGCGTGTTCCAGATCGAGAGCCGCGCGCAGATGGCGACGTTGCCGCGGATGAAGCCGGAGAATTTCTACGACCTCGCCGTCGAGGTCGCGATCATCCGGCCCGGGCCGATCCACGGCGACGCCGTGAACCCGTATCTGGAGCGCCGCGCGGGGCGGGAGCCGATCACGTATCCGGACGATCGCATCAAGCCGATCCTCGAGCGCACGCTCGGCGTGGTGCTCTTCCAGGAGCAGATCCTGCGCATCGCGATGGAGCTCGGCGGATTCACCGCCGCCGAGGCCGACGAATTGCGCCGCGCGATCGGCTTCACGCGCTCGACCGAGCGCATGGAGCGCATGGGCCGGAAGCTGCGCGACGCGCTGCGGCGCAACGCCGTGAGCGAGCCGGCGATCGAGTACCTGCTGCGCTCGCTCGCGTCGTTCGCCTTGTACGGTTTTCCGGAGTCGCACGCGCTCTCGTTCGCGTTGATCGCGTACAGCTCGGCGTGGCTGAAGGTGCACCGCCCGGCGGAGTTCTTCGCGGCGCTGCTCAACAACCAGCCGATGGGCTTCTACTCGGCGGC
>JAEWNN010000207.1 GCA_023457035.1 Verrucomicrobiota bacterium | reverse complement strand
AACCTGCACGGTCGAGCAGTGCATGGTGACCCAGCGCTCGCTCTCGCCGAGGTTGAGCAGCACGCCGTAGATGCCCTTCTTCGCGCTCGGGCCGGGATAGAGGTTGTAGCTGAAAAGTTCGTGCAGGCCCTCGCGGCGATTGTGCACGACGATCTGTTTGCCGCCGAAATGCGTGTGGCGGAACGGCGGCGCCACGTAGATCACCGCCTTCGGCGCGAAGCCGGCGGGGATCTCCGCGGGGGCGAGCATGCCCTGGAGCAGCGCGAGCCCGAGGGCGAAGAAGCCGGCGTTGTCGGGCGCGATCACGACGGCGTCGGTCCCCTTCCCCGCCACGCCGGCGACGAACGGGAACACCGCCAGCCGCTGCGTGCGCAGCCACGCGAAGGTGGCCTCGCGCAGCTCGCCGAAGTCGCCGCCGAAACGCTCGCGGTAGGTCGGCTTGTCGGTGGGCAACGCATCGCCGATGACCATGCAGTCGGGATCGCGGCGACGCATGTACGGCTCGGTGTAGTTGGCGGCGATGCCGTTGCGGGTGCGGCAGACGAGCGCCTCGACCACCCGGCCCTTGCCGGGGGTCTCGTAGGCGACCTCGTGCCAGCCCTCGCGGGCGTCGCGCACGGCGAGCGCCACGAGATCGTCGAGGGAGTTTGGCACGGTGAAGCCCGGGCAGGCACACAGAAGGTCGGCGGCTTCGGCGGGCAGGGCGAACGGCAGCGGGCCGGCGGCGGAGGCGGAGAAGGAGGAAGAGGCGACGGCGGTTTTCATGAGTAGATGAAGCGAGTCGATGCTGTGATTGGCGTTGAAGGTTGGATGCAAAGCGGCTCAGCGCCGCGGGCGGTTGGCGAACTGGCGCACGCGGCCCTCCAGGCCCCACCAGTTGACCTCGGGGGCGGGCGCGAGCTCGACCAGGCGGATGGCGAAGGGCTCGCGCACGACCGCGGCCACAGCGGCGACGATCACGGTCCACGGGATGCTCTCGTCGAGCGGCGGCTCGATGCCGGCGCGGCGCTCGACCTCGGCGAGGCGGGCCTCGAGCGCGGCGATGCGGTCGAGCAGGCGGGCGGTGTCGGTGGTGGCGGGCATGTCAGTCGACCTCCTCGACGATGGCGTCGCGCCGGTGCGCCCCGAGGGTGATGCGGAAGCGCTTGGCGGGCGTGGCGGGTTTGGCGGCAGTGCCGGCGGGGACCGGCGCGGGCGCGGCGGCGGCGGGTTTGCGACCGGCGTGGAGGTCGAGGACCTGCTGCGGGAACATGGCGTAGAGCACGGCCGTCTCGTCGTCGGCCGGCAGGCCCTTGGCGCGCAGCTCCGCGCGGAGGGTCTCCATGCGCGGCGCGAGGCGGTCGGCGGCGCGGCCCTCCATCGGTTCCTCCTTGGTGCGCTCGACGGCGAGCCGGAGCACCTCGGGGTCGATGGGGCCGGGGGTGTGGCCGTACTTGCCCAGCGCGATGTCCATCGCGGCGGGGGCGAAGTTCTTCCAGCGGCCGAACTTCACGTTGAGCATGGCCTGCGTGCCGACGATCTGCGAGGTGGGCGTGACCAGCGGGATCCAGCCCAGGCAACGGCGCACGTGCGGGATTTCGGCGAGCACCTCGTCGAGGCGGTTGGCCATGCCGAGCTCGCGCAGCTGGGTGCGGAAGTTCGAGATCATGCCGCCGGGTATCTGGAACACGGGCACATCCGGATCGGTGCGCTCGTTGGCGTGGCTGGTGAACGAGCCGAGCTCGGCGTAGACCTTCTCGAAGTGCCGGCGCAGCTCGAGCAGCCGCTCGCGGTCGAAGTGCGGGCAGCGCGGGTGGTGCTCGAGCAGGGCGAGCATGCGCTGGGTGTCGGGCTGGGCGGTGCCGTCGGCGAAGGGTTGGATCGAGGTCTCCACGGCGTCGGCCCCGGCCTCGATGGCCGCGTAGTAGGCGGCGGCGGCGAAGCCGGCGGTGTCGTGGCTGTGCACGACCACGGGCAAGCCGGTGCGGGCCTTGAGCCGGCGGACCAGTTCGGCGGCGACGGCGGGGGCGAGGATGCCCGACATGTCCTTGATGCCGATCGTGTGGCAGCCGAGCGCGGCGAGCTCCTCGCCGAAGGCCACGAAGCGGTCGAGCGTGTGCACCGGGCTGGCGGTGTAGCAGATCTCGCCGCGGGCGGTGCGGCCGGCGGCGCGCACGGCACGGATCGCGGTGGCGAGGTTGCGCGCGTCGTTGAGGGCGTCGAAGACGCGGAAGACATCGCACCCGGCGGCGGCCGCGCAGCGCACGAAGGCCTCGACGACGTCGTCCGGGAAGCTCGCGTACTGCACGATGTTCTGGCCGCGCAGGAGCATGATGTGCGGGGTGCGCGGTGCGGCGGCCTTGAGCGCGCGGAGGCGTTCGAAAGGATTCTCGCCGAGGTAGCGCAGGCAGGCGTCGATCGTGGCGCCGCCCCAAGTCTCGAGGCCGCCGAAGCCGAGGCTGTCGAGCAGCGGGGCGGCGGGGAGCATCTGGGCGGTGCTCATGCGGGTCGCGGCGAGCGACTGATGGCCGTCGCGCAGGACGGTGTTGTTGAAGACGACGGGCGCGGGATTCATGGCGGAAGTGTCGTTTGGACGCCGTCACCTTAGCCGAAACACGGCCCGATCGCTCCGCAGCAGGCCGGACGGAGTGTGCAATTTATGACGTGCTAAACCGCGCATTCTCCGCAACGCTCCGTGCAGCAAATGCCCAGTACGATCCGCGAGACCCTCAGCGAACGCATCCGCGCCCTGCCGGAGCTGCAGCAGTTCCTCGACGACTTCACGCAGGCGACGGGGCTGCCGCTGCACTTCGTCACCGCGCTGGGGCACCGCACGCTCGGCGCCGAGGTGTGCACGCTCTGCCGTTTCCTGCACGCCCACCCGGCGGGAGCGAAGCTCTGCGCGGGCTTCCTGCAGAAGCTGCTCGAGGAGGCGCGAGAGAAACCGGCCACCGCCGGCTGCGACGCCGGCCTGAGCGAGACGGCTGTGCCGCTGCGCACCGGCGGCCAGACCTTCGGGTTCCTCGTCTTCGGCCACAACCGCCTGCAACCGCCCGACCGCGCCGCACTCAACCGCGCCCGCCACCTGTTGGCCCGCATGAGCGTGACGCTCCCCGCCGAGCAGCTCGAGGTGCTCGCCGCCGACACGCCCGTCGCCGCGCCGCGACGGCTCGCCGCGATGGCCCGCCTGGTCGAGACCGCGGCGGAGCGACTCGTGCTCGGCATCACGCAGCATATCGTGCACCCGCCCGCGGCGATGCCGCCGCTGGTCGAGCAGGCCTGCAAACTCGTGCGCGCGGAACACGCCCGGCCGTTGTCGTTGCCGGAATTTGCGCAACGTCTCGGCGTGAGCGCGGGGCACCTCAGCCGCGTCTTCCACCACAACACCGGCCTGCGCTTCGTCGAGTACGTCGCCCGCGTGCGGGCCGAGCGGGCGAAGGCGTTGATCGTCGAGACCGACCGGCCGGTGACCGACGTGGCGTTCGCCTGCGGTTTCCAGTCGCTCTCGCAATTCAACCGCACGATGCGCGCCCACTTCGGTTGCCAACCGCGCGAACTGCGCCGCAAACCGGCCCCCGCCGGGCCCGCCAAAGGAACCGCCTCGCCGCATTCTCGGGCTTGAACGGCGCCGTCGGGTTCCTCTTGCTCTCACCCTTCCCTTTTCGCGGCGCTCCGCGCCGGCTCCGTCCACCATGCCCAAACGCAAGAAACCCGACGCCCAGCAGGAGAGCTTCGACTTCAACGCCGCCAAGGCCGCCGCCGAAGCCGCAGCCGCGCAAGCCGCCGCAGCAACCGCGCAGCCCGCAGCCCCGGAGCCGCCCGCCGCCCCCTGCTGCCCGCCCACGCCCGTGGCGCCAGCC
>JAEWNN010000206.1 GCA_023457035.1 Verrucomicrobiota bacterium | reverse complement strand
CGCGAGCTTCGCGGTGCCGGCGGCGTTGCGGGCCGCGGAGGTCGTGGAGTTGGTCGCCGACGGTCTCGACACCTTGGCGACAGTCGTGCTCAACGGCCACGTGGTTGCATGCACGGAGAACATGTTCCTCGGCTACCGGTGGAACGTGAAGCCGCTGCTGCGCGCCGGCAGAAACGAGCTGCTGATCCGCTTCGGCTCGGCGCCGTTGTACGTTGCCACCGTGCGGCCGGAGCACCGACCGCCGATCGAGTTCAACGACCCTGTCGGCGGCTGCACCCGCATCCGCAAGCAGCAGTGCCAGTTCGGCTGGGACTGGGGACCGCGGTTCATCACCGCCGGCATCTGGCGCGACCTCCGGCTCGAGGGCTGGACGGCGAACCGGATCGAGAGCGTGCTCGTCACGCAGGTGCACACGAAGGCGCCCGAGGGAGACGCGGTGAGACTCTACCTCGCCCCCGAGCTGGCGCGCGACGACGAGCTGGCGCTTTGCCGCTGGACGCTCGCGCTCGGTGACAAAACCGTGGCGACAGGCGAGGGTGCAGAGATCGCCGTGCCGCAGCCGCAGCTCTGGTGGCCGGCGGGGCAGGGCGCGCAACCACTCTACACGCTCACCGTCGACGTGATCGGCGGCGACGGGCGCGCGCTCGGGCGCTGGGAGCGTCGGATCGGTCTGCGCACGATCGCGCTCGACCGGCACGAGGACGAGTGGGGCGAGTCGTTCCAGTTCGTTGTCAACGGCCGGCCGATCTTCGCGAAGGGCGCCAACTGGATCCCGGCGCACAGCTTCGTGGCCGGGCTCGGCCGCGCCGACTACGCCCGTGACCTGCGCGCCGCGGCGCTGGCGAACATGAACATGATCCGCGTCTGGGGCGGCGGCATCTACGAGAGCGAGGATTTCTACGACCTGTGCGACGAACTCGGGCTGCTCGTCTGGCAGGATCTGATGTTCGCCTGCACGCTCTACCCGGCGGACGCGGCGTTCCTCGGCAGCTGCCGCGACGAGGCCGCGTACCAAGTGCGGCGGCTGCGGCACCGCGCCAGTCTCGCGCTGTGGTGCGGCAACAACGAGGTCTTCGGCTGCAACGCCCATGTCTTCCCCAACGACCGCAAGGCCTTCGCCGAGTACGAGGCGCTCTTCCACCGCGTGCTCCCCGAGGCGGTGGCGGCGGTCGATGCGAGCACGCCGTACTGGCCATCGTCGCCGTGGCGCGGCGACACCGCGGCCGACCACGCCGCCGGCGCGGCGCGCGGCGACACGCACTACTGGGACGTGTGGCACGCCCGCAAACCGGTGAAGGACTACGAGCTGCACGCGTTCCGGTTCGCCTCGGAGTTCGGCATGCAGAGCTTCTCCTCGCGCGAGACGCAGGACACGTTCGCCCCGGCGGCGGACAACAACGTCTTCGGGCGGACGATGACCGCCCACCAGAAGAACCGCTACGGCAATCAGGTCATCCTCGACTACGTTTCGCGCCAATACCGGTTCCCGAAGGACCAGGACGCGCTGCTCTTCCTCTCGCAGCTCAACCAGGCCGACTGCATGCAGGTCGGCGTCGAGCACTACCGGCGCGCCATGCCGCGCTGCATGGGCGCGCTCTACTGGCAGCTCAACGACTGCTGGCCGGTCGCCTCGTGGAGCTCGATCGAGTTCACCGGCCGCTGGAAGGCGCTGCACTACGTGGCGCGGCGGTTCTTCGCACCGGCACTGGTTTGTGCGCACGTGCCCGGCGAGGAAACGGCGATCACCGGCAACTACCGGCGCACGACGGTGCGCGAAGTGCATCTCCACACGGTGTACGACGCGCCGCAGCCCGCCGCCGGCACGCTGCGCTGGCGGCTCTGCCACCTCGACGGCCGTACGCTCCAGAAAGGCGTGCAGAAGGTCGCGTTGCGGTACGGCGCGAGCGTGAAACAGCGCACGCTCGATGTGGCCGCCGCGATGGACAAACACGGCCGCGACCACCTCTACCTGCGGCTGGAACTCGTGGTCGACGGCGCGGTGGCGAGCGAGGAGGTCGTGTTCCTCACGGCGCCGCGCTTTGTCGATCTGCCGCGCGGGAAGACGACGGTCGACGTGAAGCGGCTCTCGCCGACGAAGGCGCGGCTCACGTTCACCTCGGCGGTGTTCCAGCACCGCTTCGCGTTCGAGCTGCCCGGGCTGGCGCACACGGCGAGCGACAACTTCTTCGCGCTGTATCCCGGCGAGCCGCGGAGCGTGGAGGTCGAGTTCGCGCGACCGGTCACGGCGGCGAAGCTCCAGACGGTGCTGCGGTACCGCTCGTTGGTGGACACGTATTGATGCAAGGAGTGGAACGCTGCGCCGACCGGGAACGGTGCGACCGAGTTCGCCCCCTACGCCGGAATGCGGCGAGCGTTTCTCCGCTCCGCGATCAACGACTCGCATCGGCCCTCGCGCTTTTCGTGGTTGCTGGAGAAGCGGTGGGGCCTCGTCATCGGCTTTCGCCCTAAACATCCCCCAGATCCTCCCCCCGGATTATGTCAAAGATCTCCGACCGCGAACTCAACCGCGACTACCACATCGCATCCGCCGACCGAGTGCCACTCATCCAGAAACTGGCCTACGGCCTTGGCACCACACTCGACATGTGGGGCAACTGGCTCTTTCCGAGCCTGGTGTGGGTCGCCTACAACATCTACCTCGGCGTGCCGCCTTGGCTGATCAGCACCGCCCTGATGATTAACCGGCTGGCGGACGCGGTCTCGGACCCGCTCTTCGGCTGGCTATCGGACAACACCCGTTCGCGGTGGGGACGCCGGCGTCCGTACATCCTGATTGGCTCGGTGCTGGCGGGGATCTGTCTGCCCTGTCTGGTCTGGGTATCGCCGGGCTGGGGATCGACGAACCTGTTTGGTCACGAGATCTCGAACTACTTCTGGTACATGGTGGTGTCGTCGTCGCTCTACATCACCATCGTGAGCTGCTTCAATGTTCCGTGGCAGAGTCTCGGCGCCGAGCTCACCCCCGATCTGCACGAGCGCACGAGCGTGTTCACGATTAAGACGGCGGTGCAGAAACTGCCCGAGATGGGGCTGTTCTTCGCCGGTGCGTTTGCGACCTCGAAGGTCTGGAGCGGTGCGACGGCCGACAACGTGATGGACCGGCTCGGGCTGATGGCGGACCGCTCGGTCTCGTGGACGGGCGAGTTCTTCGGGGCGCTCCTTCGCCTCGATGGCGGCGCGCTCTACAGCCACCTGATCAATCTCTTCGGCTGGGCCACGCCGATCGAAGGCGTGCCCGCGGACGCCCCGGTCAACTCGCTGCTCGGCGCCCAAGTCTACACGATGATTCTCGGTGCCGGCATGGTGATCGTGGGCATCATCGTCTTCGTCTTCGTCAAGGAGCGCTACTACCAGTCGGTGGTGGTGGAGCGGAAGCAGGATCGCATCAAGATCGGGGAGACGATCTGGCAGGCGCTCAAGTGCCGCCCCTTCCGCGCGAACCTCTCGATGGCCTTTGCCTACGCGATGGGCACGGCGATGGTCGGCA
>JAEWNN010000205.1 GCA_023457035.1 Verrucomicrobiota bacterium | reverse complement strand
CGTGATGATCGCGATGGCCCTCATCGCCCGCCCCGAGCTGCTCATCGCCGACGAGCCCACCACCGCGCTCGACGTGACCGTGCAGGCGCAGATCCTCGACCTCATCCGCCGCCTCCAACGCGAGCTCGGCATGGCCGTGATCTTCATCACGCACGACCTCGGCGTCGTCGCCGGTCTGTGCGACCGCGTGCAGGTGATGTACGCTGGCCGGATCGTCGAAAGCGCAACGACCGCGGACCTCTTCGCGCGTCCGCAGCACCCCTACACCCGCGCCCTCCAGCGCTCGATCCCCGCCCTCCAGCCGAAGGGCGCCGAGCTCTTCACCATCCCCGGCCTCCCGCCCGACCTCAGCCACCTCCCGCCCAGCTGCCCCTTCGCGCCCCGCTGCGAGTTCGCCGTCGAGAAATGCCGCACCGGCGACGCCCCGCCGCTCGCAGAAACCCGGCCCGCCCACCACTCCGCCTGCCTCCGCGTGCAGGCCGGGGAGCTCTGATGAATCGTCAGCCACCACGCCTGCGCGTAGTGCGGCGCTTCAGCCCGCACCGCTCGGCTCCGTGCTCACATCCAACTCGCGCATCGCACCCAGCGGGTCGCCCTGAAGGGACCACCTACAAGCCCTCCGTCAGTCAGGCCGGGAGGTTCTGAGCAGCCAACGTATAGCCCATATGTTCAGCGGCATTTCATGCGCTATTCTCGCGACAGTCCCCTCCTCGCCATGGAGAGGGATTGCTTGGAGCGTTGTCGCCACCTGCTGCATCGTTGTTCTAGCAAGCCAGATCCTACGGCGAGGAAGGAGAGGACTGGGCTGGAATAATGCGATTGCCGGCCACACGAAGCCAGTCACTGGAAACGTTTGGTTCGATGCACTGCTCTTCGCCGGATTCCTCACCATCGTTGCCGCCGTTGTGTGGTACTTCGCCCTTCGAACCTAGATCGCCTGCAAGCAGGCTCCTACACCGACACCTCCTCCGATTAGCGTCCACCTGCGGTTCCAACTCTCCCGTTTCTCCCCCGAGCCAATTCGCCACCGATCCACACAGATCTCCACCGATCCGATCCTCCGTCATCTGTGATCATCGGTGTTCATCTGTGGCCAACTTCTTCCGACCTTCGTTCTCTTCGTTACCTTCTGTCGCCTTCCGTATTCCGCCTTCCGACTCCTAACTCCTAGCTTCTAGATTCTAGCTCCTGTCTCCTGCCTCCATGCCCTCCTCCGCCCCCCTCCTCTCGCTGCGCGGCGTGCAGACGCACTTTCCGGTGCAGCGCGGGTTCGTGTTCCGGCGGCAGGTCGGCACGGTGAAGGCCGTCGACGGCGTCGACCTCGAGCTGCGCCGCGGCGAAGTGCTCGGACTCGTCGGCGAGTCGGGCTGCGGCAAGTCCACCCTCGCGCGCACCATCCTCCAGCTCGTGCCGCCCACCGCCGGCACGGTCGTGTTCGAGGGTCAGAACCTCGCCGAGCTCGACGCCGCCGCGCTGCGCCGCGCGCGCCTCGGGTTGCAGATGGTCTTCCAGGACCCGTACGCCTCGCTCAACCCGCGCATGAGCGTGTTCGACGCCCTCGCGGAGCCGCTGCGTGTCCACAAGATCGTGCCGCGCGCCGAGGTGCCCGCCCGCGTGACGGCGCTGATGGAACGCGTCGGCCTCGCCCCGCGGTTCGCGAAGAAGTACCCGCATGAGTTCTCCGGCGGCCAACGCCAGCGCATCGCCATCGCCCGCGCCCTCGCCCTCGAGCCGCGCGTGATCGTGGCCGACGAACCCGTGTCGGCCCTCGATGTCTCGATCCAGGCGCAGATCCTCAACCTCCTCGCGCAACTCGTCCGCGACCTCGGGCTGAGCCTGATCTTCATCTCGCACGACCTCTCGGTCGTGAAGCACCTCTCCGACCGCGTCGCCGTGATGTACCTCGGCAAGATCGTCGAGCACGGCCCCGCCGCCGCGGTGATCGAGCACCCGGCGCACCCGTACACCCGCGCCCTCGTCAGCGCGATCCACGTGCCCGACCCGGATCGCGAGAAGGCCCGCCAACGCATCGTGCTCCCCGGCGATCCGCCCTCGCCGCTGAATCCGCCCACCGGGTGCGCGTTTCACCCGCGTTGCCCGTTCGCCACCGAGATTTGCCGCACCGCCGTCCCGCCGCTCGCCGCCCAGCCCGACGGCCGCGAAGTCGCCTGCGTGCGGCTGGCTGAATTTGACACGTAGGTCCAGTCTCCGACTGGACCCGGCAGGCTCGAGCCGGCACGCCGGCTCAAAACCCCACGGCCGGTCGGAGACCGGCCCTACTTGGTCGACCCTACTTGCCGCCCGGATACCCGATCTGCCGCAGCGCCTCGAAGGTCGCGATGCCGGCCGCCGTCGAAAGGTTGAGCGAACGCAGCTCGGTGTTGGCGTGCGGGATCGTGATCCGTTGGTCCGGGCCAATCTCGTCGTGCAACCAGTCCGGCGCGCCCGAGCCCTCGTTGCCGAAGACCAGCCCGTCCCCGTCGGCATAGCGCGCCGCCCAGAACGACCTGGCGCCCTTCGTCGTGAGCAACCAGAGCCGCTGGGGGCGCAGCGGGCTGGCCTTGAACTCCTCCCAGTTGCGGTGGTGGTGCACATCCAGCGAATACCAGTAATCCATGCCCGCGCGGCGCAGATGCCGGTCGGTGATCGTGAACCCCAGCGGATGGATCAGGTGCAGCCGACAACGCGTGATCGCGCACATCCGGCCGACGTTGCCGGTGTTCTGCGGGATTTCGGGCTGAAAAAGGACGATGTGAATCATGTGTCAAAAGCCGGAAGCGTTCGCGAGGCCGCCCGGAAATTGGGTTGTATGCCCCCCCGCCCCGCGAGTAGCAAAGACGGACTTCCCCCACTCGTGAGTTCCACCGAATCCCCGCCCAAGATGAAGAAGGTCCTCATCGTCGACGATGAGAAGTCGTTCACCGAGCTGCTCGCGCAGATCCTCAACGACAACATGACCTGCCCGGTGGAGTCCTACAATCGTCCGGCCGATGCGCTGAAGGCCATCCAGGCGGGCGAAGTCGGGGTGCTCGTCACCGATTACTACATGCCGGTGATGAACGGCCTCGAACTGATCCGCAATTTGCAGCAGGCGCAGCCCACCGTGCCCGCCATCCTGATCACCGGCCACAGCCTGAAGTTCGGCGAGGAGGAGATGAAGCGCCTGCCCTCGTTGAAGACCGTGCTCAACAAACCCTTCGGCTGGCGCCGCCTCGCCGACCTCCTGATCCAGCACTGGCCGGACGCCAATCCGCCCAAGATCAAGGAACCGTCCTAACCCGGGCGCCGTCCCGGGCCCACGCGCTGTAGTCGCACCTTGAGCCCGGTGGTCCCGACCGGGCTTTTCTGTCGCCGCCGCTAAGGGGACTCCCCAAGGGGGCACACTCCGCCGCGCGCGGCTCGCCGCGGATCGATGCCTCGCGCCGCGGCGCCCGCAGTTGCGGTGGCGCCCCGTCTTCACATCGTCCGGCCACCGATGTCGCCGCTCCGCCCCCTCCCGCTCCTCGCGCTCGCCGCCCTCCTCGGCTTCGCCCTGCTGCCGCTGGGCTGCGCCAAACGCGAGACCATCGCCGAAGCCGGCCGGCGCACCGGCACGCTCCACCTCGCGCTCAACTCCGAGCCCGGCGAACTCGACCCGCAGCGCCAGATCAATATGGACCAGATGAGCGTCTCGCTGGCGCTCTTCGAGGGGCTCACCGCGCTCGACGAACGCACCTCGCGGCCCGTGCCCGCCGCCGCCGAACGCTGGGAAACCTCGGACGACGACCTCGTCTGGACCTTTCACCTTCGCCCGGGCCTCCGCTGGTCCGACGGCGCCCCGCTCACCGCCGAGGATTTTGTCTGGTCGCTGCGCCGCGCCCTCTCGCCGACCTTGGCCTCCGAGTACGCCTACGTGCTCTACCCGATCCGCGGCGCCGAGGATTTCAATGCCGGCCGCACCGCCGATCCCGCCGCACTCGGCCTGCGTGCCCTCGATTCCACGACACTCGAACTCACACTCGCGCGGCCCACCCCGCTGCTGCCCGCGATCCTCAGTCTGCCCGTGGCCTTCCCGGTCCCGCGCCAGGCGCTTGCCCGCGCCGCGGCCGCCGGCGACGAGCGCCGCTGGCCCCGCCCGGAGTTCCTCGTGGGCAACGGCCCGTTCGTGCTCACCGAATGGTCGCCCAACCGCCGCCTCGTCACCACCCGCAACCCGCACTTCCACGAGCCCGCGAAGCTCGCCGCCCTCGTCTTCCGCCCCTACGACGCGGCCGCCGCCCAGGAGGCCGCCTTCCGTACCGGCCAACTCCACCTCACCGCCGATCTGCCGGCCACGCGCATCGACCACTACCGCGCCCAGCAGCCACAGCTCCTCCGCACCGAACCCGTGCTCGAGGCGAACTTCATCCGGTTCAACACCACCCGGCCGCCGTTCGCCGATCCCCTCGTGCGCCGTGCCTTCTCCCTCGCGATCGATCGCCCGGCGCTCGTCGGCGCCGTCACCCGCGGAGGCCAGGCGCCCGGCTTCGCGCTCACTCCGTCAGGTCTGCCCGGTTATACACCGCCCGCCGGGCTCGGCCACGATCCCGCCGCCGCGCGCCGCCTGCTCGCCGAGGCCGGTTTCCCCGAGGGCCGCAACTTCCCCGCGGTCGAGGCGATCACCTTCTCCGCCGACCAGAACCAGAAGGTGCTCGAGGCACTCCAGCAGATGTGGAGCCGCGAACTCGGCGTCACCGTCACGCTCGCGCCGAAGGAGAAGAACGTCTGGATCGCCGACGAGCGCCGGCTCGTCTACGACCTTTCCCTCGCCCGGTGGATCGCCGACTACGCCGATCCGGTCGCCTTCCTCGAACTCTTCCTCGCCGGCGGCGGCAACAACGCCACCGGCTGGGCCGATCCCGAGTACGACCGCCTTCTGCGCGCCGCCGCCGCGGAGGCCGATCCAGCCCGCCGCAACGCGCTCTTCCGCGCGGCCGAGGAGCGCCTGCTCGCCGCCGCCCCCGTCGCCCCGCTCTACCACGGCGCGCGCTCCTACCTCGTCGACCCGGCGGTGCGCGGCTGGGAGCCGGCGTTGCTCGGTTTCCACCGTTACCAGCACCTCTCCTTCGCGGCCACCCAACCGGCTCGGTAAAGCGCCGGTGATTCCGCCGCCCCACCCGCCTCCGCACTCGTCTCCTCCGCCCGTTCTCGTTCCTCTTTCCCCGCCCCATCTCCACCGTGAAAATCTCCCTCCTCGCCGTCTCCACGTTGGTGCTGCTCCCGTTCGCCACCGCCACCGAGCCGACCCTCGTCACGGTGCGCCCCATCGCCGCGCCCACCCCGCCGCCAGTGCTGATCGGCACCCCAACGAAGCTGCGCGCGGCCGCCGAGCCCGTCGCGCCGGCCGCCCAGGGCACTCTGTATTCGATCGGCGAACCCACCGACGAGGAGCAGTACTATCTCGAGTTGATCAACCGGGCCCGGGCCAATCCGACCGCCGAGGGCGTCCGCCTCGCCACGACCACCGATCCCAGCGTCCTCAGCGCCTACTCCTACTTCTCGGTCGACCTCGCGATGATGCAGGCCGAGTTCGCCGCCCTGCCGGCGCGCCCGCCCCTCGCGCTCAACGCCCTGCTCACCCAAGCCGCCCGCGGGCACACCGCCGATCTCTACACCAACGCCTTCCAAGGACACGACGGCACCGACGGCCGCACACTCGGCCAACGCGTCACCGCCACCGGCTACGTTTGGTACAGCCTCGGCGAGAACGTCTACAGCTTCGCGGACTACGTTTGGCAGGGCCACGCGGGGTTTCAGGTGGACTGGGGCGAGGGCGGCACCGGCGGTATGCAGCCGGGGCGCGGCCATCGCGCCAACATCCATGGCGACTTCCGCGAGGTCGGCATCGGCGTGATCAACGGCACCAACACCGTCGGAGCCACCACCGTCGGGCCGCAACTGGTCACGCAGGATTTCGGCAACTCGAGCCAGTACTTCGTCACCGGCGTCGCCTACTACGACATCGACGGCGACAGCTTCTACGATCCCGGCGAGGGTCTCGGCGGTCTCACCGTCGAGGTGTCGGGTTCCAACTACTACGCCGTGACCTCCGCCTCCGGCGGCTACGCCGTGCCGGTGCCGTCCGCCACGACAACCCGCACCGTCACCTTCACCGGGCCGGAGCTCGCCCGCACGCTCAACGTTTCGCTCACGTTGAACCAGAACGCCAAAGCCGACTGCGCCGCCGCCTACGCCGCACCCGTGGTGACCGGCAGCCTCACGCCGCCGACGGCAGTCGCCACCACGTATTCGTTCACCGCCCTGCCCGGCGCGACCGGCTACGAGTGGCAACGGGCGAGCAGGAGCGCCTTCGCCAACGACGCCGCCGATTCCCTCGCGCGCATCACCGCAACGACCACCGGGACCTACTCGCCGCTGGCGACGGACGTGCGCTACTCCGGCACCGGCGCCTACCACCTCGCGCACCAGACTCTCGCCGACCAGCTCCTGACCTACCCCGACACGATCCTCGTCGGCTCGTCGGCCGCGATCAGCTTCCGCAGCCGGCTCGGCTACTCGGGCAACGGCGAGACCGCCAGCCTCGAACTTTCGCAGGATGGCGGCACCACCTGGACCGCGCTCTACAACCAAACCGGCACCAACAGCGCCGGCGAAGCATCCTTCCAGGCACGCTCCGTCTCGCTCGCCGCCTATGCCGGCAAGTCGGTCCGGCTGCGTTTCGCCTACCGCTTCGCCACCGGCAGCTACTACTCCGGCACCAGTGCCGGCATCGGCTGGTACATCGACGAGATCACCTTCACGAACCTCTTCGCTCTCGGTGCCACCGTGACATCGACCGTCCCCTCCGGCCGCTCGTTCGCCTTCACGCCCGCGAGCGCCGGCACCTATCTGCTCGCCGTGCGACCGCTCACCCCCGGCCGCACCTGGCCGTTCGGTCCGTATCTGGAGGTCAATGCCACCGCCGTCCCGCCCTTCACCGCTTGGGCGACGCAGCAGGAGACCGCCGCCTCGCTGCCCGCCGGCACCATCGCCAACCACCCGACCGAGGACTACAACAACGACGGCATCCCAAACCTCGCCGCCTATGGGCTCGGGCTCAGCGCGGTCGCGCCGGCGGTACTGCCGGCCCCCACGGTCGCCGACGGCCGGCTCCGGTTGAGCTACCAACGCGATCTCACCCGCACCGACGCGACCGTCACCCCGCAGGCTTCGATCGATCTCAAGATGTGGTACGCCGTCGGAGCCGCCGGGGCGCCGACGGGGTTCGCCGACGCGCTGCTCTCGAGCAACGGCTCGGTGGAGACGCGCGAGGCCTCGGTCCCGCTGACCTCGGGCACCCGCCTCTTCCTGCGCCTGCAGATCACCCGCCCGTGACCGCCGAGCGCGCGCCCGCCGCCGGCGGACCGTTCCACCCCGCTCGCCCTGTGGCACGGGTCTCCAGACCCGTGTTCAGCGCCGGGCCCGCAGCACACGGGCGATGTCGCGGTCGTTCTCGCGCTTCTTGATGTCGTCGCGCTTGTCGTACTGCTTCTTGCCCGTGGCCAGGCCGATCTCGACCTTCACCAGCGCCTCCTTGAAGTAGAGGCGCAGCGCCACCAGCGCCTTGCCGGCCGTCTCCAGCGCCTGGGTGATCTTGCGCAGCTCGTTGCGATGCAGGAGCAGCTTGCGCACGCGCCGCGGATCGCACTTGGCGTAGCCGGAGTGTTCGTACTCCTCGATGTGCAGGCCGTAGAGCCAGGCCTCGCCGCGCTCGATCCGCGCGAAGGCATCCGCAAGCTGCGCACGGCCAGCCCGGATCGACTTCACCTCGGCGCCGCGCAGGGCGATTCCCGCCTCGAAGCGTTCGTCGATGAAGTAGTCGCGCAACGCCTTCGGGTTGCGGACCTCGGAGTAGCGTTCTTTCTTTTTCGCTGCGGCCACGGCGTTTGGGCGCCCGCGGAACCCGGCCCGGGACGGGCTTCAGCCCACCACCGACACCGCGCGACCGCCGGCAGAGTTACTCGGCGAACTCGTACTGGATCTTGCCCTCGATGATCTCGCGCAGGGCGATGTCCTCGAGGTTGAGCTTCTCGAGGGACTCCACGAGCGGACGGCTGCCGCGACGAAGCTGTTTCACGCGGCGCGAAACCACGTTGATGAGCAAGTTCGCGTCGGTGATGACCTTCTGGGCGTCTTTTAGATATTCGTCTCGCACGGAGTTCCTCCTTGGAAAAGTGAAGAGGAAGACAAGGCGGCCGTGCCCGCCCTCGGTCAAGAGTGAAGTTCGGTCGGTTTCGGCCGCGGGCGGCCCGCCCGGTACCCTCCCGGCCCGGGCGAAAACCATCCGCCGGCTTGCCGCCCCTCCGCTTCCCGTCACCATGGCGGCCATGTGGATCGCATGGACAACGGTCGATTCCCGCGAGGCCGCGGAGCGCCTCGCCCGCACGGCGGTCGAGCACCGCTTGGCAGCCTGCGTCCAGATCGACGGGCCGATCACCTCGGTCTACCGCTGGCAGGGCAAGACCGAGCAGACCGAGGAATGGCGGCTCACGTTCAAGTGTTCCCCGGAGCAACTCAGCCTGCTGGAAGCCCGCGTTCACGCCGAACATCCCTATGCGACCCCCGAGTGGATTGCGGTGCGCGCCGAACATGTGGGGGAAAAATACTTGAACTGGGCATTCGAGGGCTCTTCACTCGGCGACTTTTCCAACGACACCAACGTCTAAACGCAGTCCGGCCATGTCCCAGCACAACAGCTTCCGCTCCGCCGCCACCACCGGCGCCAAACGCAATGTCCTCAAGCGCTTCGAGCGCGTCGAGGTCCTCAAGAAACGCGGCCAGTGGAAGGAAGGCGAGCGCGTGATGGGTCTGCGCAAGACCAAGCCCGACGTCTGAGCCGCGCCGAGTCCATTCCCGATCCCAAGGGCAGCGCCATCTCCACGGGCTGCCCTTTCTTTTTGCCCATGAGCACCGGTTCCAGCGCCCCCGTACCTGTCACGGCCCCGGCAGACCGCCCCGGGCCGATCAAGCGTCTCTACAACTGGGTGCTGCACTGGGCGGAGACTCCATACGGCGTGCCCGCGCTCTTCGCGCTCGCGTTCGTCGAATCGTCGTTCTTCCCGATCCCGCCCGACGTGCTCCTGATCGCCCTGTGCATGGGCGCGCCGAAGAAGTCGTTCAAGTTCGCCGGCTGGTGCGCCGTCGGTTCGGTGCTTGGCGGCATCGGTGGCTACTACATCGGCTACCTCGCCGAGCCGGTGGGCCACTGGATCATCTTCGATCTGCTCCACTACGGAGCGGCGTGGGACAAGGTGGCCGCACTCTACGGCGGCAACGCGTTCCTCGCGATCCTCGCCGCCGCCTTCACCCCGATCCCCTACAAGGTCTTCACGATCGCCGCCGGGGTCTTCCATGAGCAGGTGCCCCTGCTCACGCTCGTCGCCGCCTCCGCGATCGGCCGCACCGGGCGCTTCGTGCTGGTCGCCGGCACGATCTTCCTGTTCGGGCCTCCAGTGAAGCGTCTGCTCGACAAGTATCTCGAGTGGGCCGCGCTCGGCCTCTTCGGCCTCGGCGTGCTCGGCTTCGTCGCCATCAAGTACGTCTTCTGAGCTTGGCGCCATCGTCGCCACCGCCCCCCGCCGGCGGCATGAGCGCCCCGGGATCGGCGTCGGCCGAAGGCAGCGGATCGTGATCGCCGGATGCGGTTCTCCACTCGGCGCGGGATGGACACAGCGGCGAGTCCGCCGCACCCGATCGCTCCACCGGTCGCAACCGGTCGGAAGTTTCCAAATGGTCGGGCCGGTGAGATTTGAACTCACGACCCCTTGCACCCCATGCAAGTGCGCTACCAGTCTGCGCTACGGCCCGGACCTTGGAAAGGGCGCAAAGGCAACGGACTCCCCGACCCGACGCAAGACCTTTCTCCGCATCTTTTCGGCAATCACATCAGCCCTTCGTCGGCCGCGGAAAATCCGGTGGACTTCGCCCGCGGCATCGCTTTGTTTCCGCGCCTCCGAGACGCCCGGATGGCGGAATTGGCAGACGCGCTGGACTCAAAATCCTGTTCCCGCAAGGGAGTGTGGGTTCGACCCCCACTCTGGGCACCATCTCACCTCTGAAGGCGAAAGCGCCACACAGATGCCACACAAAATCGGCCGCTGTGTGGCGCTTCTCGTTTCTGGCTGCGGCGGCACAACGAACGGCACGGCGATCTCGCGCGGATCGGGCTTGCTCGGTTCGGCGTCGGCTTCTTCGGCCGGCTCGGCGCGCTTGGCTGGCGTCGGCATCTTGCGCTCCTTGCCGTCGGCACCGATGCGGGTTGCGGTTTCCGAACTGCGGGAATCACGCAGTTGGTTCACGAGTTGATCTCCAACCGCGCAGACCTTGGCGATCTCCCGGCTGCTCAGCTTCGGAAACTCCTTGAGTGCGATCTCGACGGCGCGGCGCTTGTCGGCGTTGGTGCGGCGCAGGATTCCCGCCAATCCCAGCCCCACCGCGCCCCCTCCGTCGCCTCCCGCGGGTGAAGACCGCGGCCGGCGGATCCGGGCACGAAAAAGCCCCCGGTGTGGGCCGGGGGCGATTCAGCGCGAGCGTCTCGTGGGTTGCGGTCGTGATGCTGGCGCGGCGACGGCGGCGGTCAAGCGCGGTGGTGATGCTCGCGAGGCATCACCGGGCGGCGGCCAGTGCACGCTCGGCACCCTCGGCCAGCGCGCGGGCGATCTCTTCCACCTCGGCGGCGGGCCGAGTGCGGTCTTTCTCGATCAGGTGTTGCTTGAGGGCATCGCGGACCGAAAGCCCTTGGCGCCGGGCCTCGTCTCGCCAGCGGCGAGCGACGGGAAGCGGCACCTCGGCGTGGAGGTGGGCGGCGCCATCGTGAATGACTCCGCGCACGGCGACGCGGCGGAGCGGTTGGCGGTCGTGGAACATGGTGTTCGGGAGGTTGAGCCCGCCCCGTGCTGCGAGGAAGCGGCGCAGCCGGGGCGGGGTTATCACCACACTGTCAGGAAAGGTGCGTGTGCCCTGCCTCGCGCATCGCGACGAAGGACCGGGTGAAGACGTAGGAGTCCGCCGGGATGTCGGCGCCGAACATCCGACAGGCGCGCGAGACGTGCCACCAGTTGCCGGTGCCCTCGGCGGTCGGGTCGGTGTACTCGCCAAGCTCGGCCACGACGGCGTTTTCGGCGATGCCCCGGCGTGCCGCGATCTTTGCGGCGCCCGCGGTGTTCAACCCGGCCTTGTCGCCGGTGGCGGTAGCGGCGGGAATCAGGATGCTCGGGAGCGGCTTCGGCGGCGGCATGTGGGCCTCAACAAACGCCCGCACGCGCGCCTCCTCGAAAAGCTCGATTCGGCCGGAGTCGCTGAATCCGTCCGGGGTTTCATCGTAAACCTGCAAGGCGATGTTCTGCCGCACGGTGTCGCCCTCGTAGAGGGCCAGAATCTGAGTCCAAGTCTTGAGTGCCATGTTGTGTCCTTTGTCGATGTTTCGCGGTTACAGAAGGCGGAGTCGCATGGCGAGCACGTCGCGAAGGATGATGCCCGGCTCCTCGCTCCGGAGGAACTCGTCTCGCTCCGCAGCGAGGGCGCGAATCTCGTCCGCCGCGTTCCCGCCGTTGCGGACATAGAGCGAGGCGCCGCGGGCCGAAAGATCCGTTCCCGGATACGCGGGCGACGCCACGGGCGACACCTCGAACAAGTCGACGTCCTCGAGGACGCGCACGTCCTGGGTCTC
>JAEWNN010000204.1 GCA_023457035.1 Verrucomicrobiota bacterium | reverse complement strand
CTGCGACGCGTGCGCACCGACGCCCATTCGACAAGCTCAGGGTCCCGAGCCGGCCGAGGGAGCGCGGGCGACGACATCCTCGCGCACCTCGACCGCACCCGCTACCGGCTCATGCCGAACACCTCCGGCGTGCGCGACGCGAAGGAGGCGGTGCTCGCCGCCGAGCTGGCGCGCGAGGCGCTCGAGACCAACTGGGTGAAACTCGAGATCCATCCCGACCCGAAATACCTCATGCCCGACCCGGTCGAGACGCTCGCGGCGGCCGAGGAGTTGGTGAAACGCGGCTTCGTGGTGCTCCCGTACATCCACGCCGACCCGGTGCTGTGCAAACGGCTCGAGGAGGTTGGCGTCGCGGCGGTGATGCCGCTGGGCGCGCCGATCGGCAGCAACCGCGGCCTCGAATCGCGCGCCTTCTTGGAGATCATCATCGCGCAGAGCGCGGTGCCGGTCGTGGTCGACGCCGGCCTCGGCTCGCCCGCGCACGCCACCGCGGCGCTCGAACTGGGCGCCGACGCCGTGCTGGTCAACACCGCCATCGCGGCTGCCGCCGATCCCACGGCGATGGGCCGCGCGTTCCGGCTCGGCGTGGAGGCCGGGCGGCTGGCCTACGAGGCGGGCCTGGCCGCCTCGGCCGCGCAACCGACCGCGAGCGCGACCTCGCCGCTCACGGCGTTTCTCACGGAGGCGGGCGCATGAGCTTCACCGAAGTCTGGCGACAACACGATTTCGCGGCGACGAGCCGCGCGATCCAGGCGAAGACGGCGGCCGACGTGCGCCGTGCGCTCGGCCGGGTGGAGGCCGGGCTCGACCTCGACGACCTGCAGGCGCTGCTCTCGCCGGCGGCCACGCCGTTCCTCGAGGAGATGGCGCAGCTCAGCCACCGGCGCACGGTCGAGCGCTACGGGCGCACGATCCAGATCTTTGCGCCGCTGTACCTGACCAACGTCTGCGCCAACGTCTGCACCTACTGCGGGTTCAGCGCGCAGAACCGCATCCCCCGGCGCATCCTCAACGCCGACGAGATCCGCGCCGAGGCGGCGGTGCTGCACGCCCGGGGAATCCGCCACGTGCTCTTCGTCACCGGCGAGTCGACCCGTGCCGGGCGCGACTACTTCCTCGAGGCGCTGCGGCTGCTGCGGCCCGACTTCTCCAACCTTTCGATGGAGGTGCAGCCGATCGCGGAGGAAGACTACGCGGCGCTCGCCGCCGCGGGGTTGAGCGGCGTGACCGTGTTCCAGGAGACCTACGACGCGGCGGCGTACCCGCGTTTCCACCTCAAGGGCCCGAAGGCCGACATGGCCTGGCGGCTGGAGACGCCCGACCGGCTCGGCCGCGCCGGGCTGAAGAAGATCGGGTTGGGCGCGCTCTACGGGCTGAGCGACTGGCGCACCGACGCCTGGTTCCTCGGCCTGCACTTGCGGTACCTCGAACGCCGCTACTGGCGCACGCGCTACAGCATCTCGTTCCCGCGGCTGCGGCCGCACGCCGGCGCCGAGATCGAGATCGTGCCCACGAGCGAGCGCGACCTCGTGCAGGCGTTCTGCGCGTACCGGCTGTTCAGCCGCGAGGTCGAGCTCACGCTCTCCACGCGCGAGAGCCCCCGCTTCCGCAACCACGCGATCCGCCTCGGCGTGACGTCGATGAGTGCCGGCGCGCGCACCAACCCCGGCGGTTACGCCGCGGCCGACGACTCGCTGGAGCAGTTCGCCATCAACGACGACCGCAGCTGCGACGAAGTCGCCGCCCACCTGCGCAGCGAGGGCTACGAGCCGGTATGGAAGGACTGGGATCCGGCCTACGACGGGCAGGTGCCGGCGGCCTCCTGAGATGAACCTCACGACCGCAGACCAAGCGCGCTACGCGCGGCACCTTTCACTCGCCGGCTTCGGACCGGAGGCGCAGGCGCGGCTGAAGGCTTCACACTTGCTCGTCGTGGGTGCCGGCGGGCTGGGCTGCCCGGCGTTGCTCTATCTCGCCGCCGCCGGGGTGGGGCGGATCACGATTGTCGATCCGGACCGTGTCGATGTCTCCAATCTCCAACGCCAGATTCTCTACACCACCGCGGACGCCGGCCAACCCAAGGCCGAGGTGGCTGCGCGCCGGCTGCGCGCGCTCAACGATCTGATCGAGATCGTGCCGCTCGTCGCGCGCCTGGATCGGACCAACGCCCTCGCGCTCATCGGCGGCTGCGACGTGGTCGTCGACGGCTCCGACAACTTCGCGACCCGCTACCTCGTAAACGACGCGTGCATGCTGTCCGGAAAACCGTTCGTGTACGGCGCGATCCTGGGGTTCACGGGCCAGCTCAGCGTCTTCAATTGGCGCAGCGGTCCGACGTACCGCTGCCTCTTTCCCGAGCCGCCCGAGCCGGGTGAGGCTCCGGCGTGCGGCGAAGCCGGCGTGCTCGGTGTGTTGCCCGGTCTGATCGGCACCGCGCAGGCGACCGAGGCGGTGAAGGTGCTTGCCGGGATCGGCGAACCGCTCAGCGGCCGGCTGTTGCTGTGGGACGCGCTCACGATGCGGATGCAGACGGTGGCGTTCGCGGCCGATCCGCGGGCGCGGGAGATCCGCGAGTTGCCGCCGGAGTCGCCGACAAGCTGCGGCCTGCCCGCCGCGGCCGAGGAGGAGATTTCACCGGAGGAGCTGCGCGCGTTGCTCGCCGGTCCGAAGCCGCCGCGCGTGCTCGATGTGCGCGAGCCGGCTGAGTGGGCGACGGGCTTGATCGCGGGCGCGGTGACAGTGTCGCTCGGCCAGCTGGAGCGCGAAGGCGCTGCGGCGTTGCCCGCGGAGCTGACGCCAAGCGCGCCGCTGGTGGTCGTGTGCGCCGGTGGCGTGCGCAGCCTGCGTGCCGTGCGTTACCTGCGCGAGCGCCACGGTTTCCTCGCCGCCCGCAGTCTGCGCGGCGGTTTGCGGCGGTGGTGAGTGTGGCCCTTGACCGGGAGTCCGGAGCTCCTCCGCACCCGCGGCGATCGGCACCGAAAGGGTGGGGGCGGCGTGCCTCCGGCCCGCGCTTGACTCCATCCGCGGATGGTCGCGCGTATTGAAACAAGCCTTGCCATCGGCGGATCCACGCGCTCTTTTGCGTGTGTCACGAACTTCTCGCCACGACGGCGAGCCGAATTCCACCCACAGGCATTCCTCAAACCCGGCACACTCAACCCCAACCATCCCTCCTGCGTAGCTTCGGCTGCTGTCCACGACGAGACCTGGAAACTTCGACACAGGACAAGGTCCGATGCACGTCCGCGCTGGAGCGTGTTGCAGCCATTCTTGTGGGGAGGTTCCGGGTGCTTGTTGGGGGCGTGATGTAGACACGCCGCTCTTTCGTGCCCGGCAGTCTCGGCTCAAGACCTCCGATGAATGCCAACATCTCTGCGATGCGTCTTGTATTGTTCGCAGTGGCCTGCGGTGCGATTTCGCCATCCGCGCAGACCACTGCCGATTCGCCCGAAATGCCCTGTCTCATCCCGGAGTCGGAACCTGGGGCGCTTCTGCTGACCTGGCAGGGGATGACTGGTCGGACGTATTTCATCCAGTACTCCGAAGATCTCGTCCACTGGTCGTACGTCCCGACGATCGAGGCGGGAAGGGCAGGAGCGATTGAGTACCACTTCACCTCAACCTCGCCCGCCTTTTTCATCAGGTTGCGATATACCGACCAACCCGCAGGGGACCGATATGCGGCCGATTTTGACCACGACGGAGTCGGCAACTGGGTCGAGATCCAGCGTGGCATGAATCCGATGGTCGCCGACAGCGACACCGATGGCGATGGCATGCCCGACGACTGGGAGCTTGCGCACGGCCTGAATCCAGGCGATCCGACCGACGCCGACTCCGACTCCGATGGAGACGGATTGCGCGCCAAAGACGAAATCACCTTCGGCCTCGATCCACGGATCGCCGACGCAAGCACCACCTCCGGGGCACGCAGCGTCTACACGTACACCGCGAACGACGAGCTGAGCACCTACCAACCGTGGTCGGGCGGCGCGACCGCCTACAACCCGGACGCCGAAGGCAACCTGCAACCCTGAGCCGCCTCGCCGATGAAATACTTCTCCATGGCTCTGGTCGCGCTGGTTCTCGCGGTGCTCGCGCACGCACAGGACGAGAACTGGCGTGATGTCTGCCGCCGCCCCTCGCTGGAAGCTCTGCGCCCAGTGAACGCAGCAACGATCTTGGCGGTGCCGGACGAGCCATCTCCGGACACCTGCGCGGCTGAGGCGGTTGCCCTTCCGTCCGCCCCCGACGACTCCACGGTGCCCGAGCTGGTCGCCTTGGCGCACGCGCTATCCGACGACGCCCTGCAGATCTTCAACTTCGTCCGCAACACTATCGCGTACGAACACTACTACGGTTCGAAGAAAGGCGCCGTGCTGACCCTGCTCGAGCGCAGCGGCAACGATCTTGACCAATGCGCGCTTCTGGTGGCTCTGCTGAAAGCCGCCGGCTTGAGCCCCAGATATGTCACAGGCACTCAACTCATCCCCTATGACGATGCGGCCTCGTGGCTCGGCCTTTCTCCCGACGCCTTTCCCAATCTGACCTGGACGCAGGCCTATTCGAGTTGGGGTTACAGTTCCGATCCGTTTGCCGCTCAAGACTTCGACGACACACAGAAGAAGCGACTTTTCGCTGCGGTCCTGTTCTGCACGAACCGCGGATGGGCCGACGGCACGGCGGCCGTGACCGAGGATGGTCGCCTCGCGCTGCGCCGTACCTGGGTGTCCGTTCCCGTCGGAACGGTCGCCGCGGTCCTCGACCCTTCATTCAAGCTGACCACCTCCAGCGCGCCCTTGGATGTCGCAGCCTCGTCCGGCTACTCCCGGGCGGACTTGCTCGCTGCTGCGGGAGGGACTTCGAACGGCTCGGGCACTTCGGTCCGCGGCATCGACGAGAGCGCGCTCGGCGCCCATCTCGCCGCCAGAGCCGCGCAACTTCGGACCAGCGTGCGCGACAGCGCGCAACCACACCGCTCCATCGACGAGTTGCTCGGCCGCCCCCGGTTGGTGCCGGTCGATTCCGTGGCTCTGCCCACCGCCACGTTGTATCCGGCCACCGGGACATCCTCGGCTGCTTCGATCGCAAGTAGCGCCCAGGTGAAGCTCACCGTTCAGCTCGGTGGCGGCTCCGCCGTCACCCGCGCCTTCTCGACCCTCGGCGGCGAATGCCTGTCCCTGACCTTCTCCGGCAACACCGCCACGCTGCATCTCGGTGATGCCGTCCTTACGACCGCCACGGTCACCGGTTCGACGGTGAATCTGCGCACCTCCATCTCCTACCCAAATTCCTACGGCAACAGTGACCGCACTCTGGCTTACGCCAAGGGCGACGACTCCGCCTATGCACTGATCTACGCCTTTAGTCCCAACGGGCTGCACCTTCGGCAGCGCCAACACCTTCTCGATGGCTACCTGCGCAAAGCCAAAGCGCTGCCTGGCGTCACCTTCGACACCGCGGGAAATCTCATTCTCAACAGCACTCCCGACGCGACGCTGCGCCGCCACCTGGTTACCGAGAGTCTGAATGTGCTCGGCCTCGGCTGGGCCTACCACTCCGAGCTCGCCGCTCGGATGATGGCCGAACAGCACGGTGTCGATCCGGTCCGCTGCCACTTGTTCGGACGGGCAGCGCAGGAGCAGAAGAACGGTGTGGCGGCCGGCTGCTACGTGGACCTCGCCCAGAACTGCTCGAGCCTGTTCTCCCGGGATGGCCGGTCTGCGCCCAAGGACCTCTTGATGAAGGCGGGCGCTTTCTTCCTGTCGGCCTTGGAGCACGCCGAGATCGAGCAGATGCAGAGCGGCACCAAAGCGGTGTCGACCGTGAAGATCCTTGCGCTGGCCAACCGTGCGACAGGCGACACCTCCCGCGACGAGATATTCAGGGTGGATGCGAGCAACGTCGCCACCGTTCGTCCGCTCCTCCGCGGATACACCACGGCGTTCCTCGACACCATGCAGACGGACGTCGCCTCGAACGAGGCGACCTATCTCTTGCCCGAGAACGCATCGACCACCTTGGACGCGTGGACGGGCTTTGGCTACGCGGTGTGCAAACCCAACGGCATCGGGATGATCATCTCCGGCGGCCTCAACGGTGGATTCAGTTCCACTTCGGCGCCGGTCAACAGTTCCTACACCGACACGATCACAACCGTGCCGGGCTACTACGTCGGCGGGGACGGTCTGGTCGGAGGAATTTCCTATTCCCCCAATTTCAACACCTCGATCGTCACCTCCTGGGATCCTGTGGACATGAACTCCGGGGCCTTCCTCCTTGCGTCCCGCGACATCGCCTTGGGCGAAAGTGGCACCCGCGGGGTCGCTTTCGAACGATCCTACAGCTCGGCAAACCGCGATGCCGACCCGGTCGGGCTGGGTTGGGGTTGGAACCATAATCTGAATATGATGGCCGCGGTACGCTCCGCCCCGGAGGCCTCGCTCGGTGAAACCACGGCCTTCGATGCCTCCCCGATGTTGGTCACCACGCGGATCGTGGCCGATCTGTTCGAAGGCTCGTCAGCCCGCGAATGGGCTGTCGCCGCCCTTTCCGCCGGTTGGGCGATCGACCAGATCAAGGACAACGCCGTCGCCATCGTGCTCGGGACGAATGCGCTGCAGTTTCTCCGTCTCCCCGAAGGCCACTTCCAAGCCCCGGCAAAGTCCACGCTCACCCTCACCAAGGAGCCCGGCACCGGCGACTACCTGATGCAGGAGCGTCTCGGCGCGACGTTTCGTTTCGCGGCGGCCGAGTCGTATCGGTGCACTCGGGTTACCGATTTCGACGGCAAAGCATCGACGCTGACGTACTCAGCCGGCCAGCTCACTTCGGTCACCGACCATGTCGGGCGCGCGCTGACCCTGCAGTACACGGACGGTCGCCTGAGTTCGGTGAGCGACAATGGGACGCCTGCGCGAAGTGTGTCGTTCACGGTCGGTGCCGACGCGCTGCTCACCGCAGTCACCGATGTCGGCGGCCAGAGCTGGCGTTACGACTATGGCGAGACCGGCACCGACGCGGAACGGCGCATCGTGCGAACACGCGATCCGCTGGACCGCACCATCGTTGAGAACGACTACGGTGCCGATGGGCGAGTTTCCAAACAACGAAACCAGGGGCTGGCGGACCGCGAGTATACCCTGCGCTACACCGGCTTCGCGAACACCGAGACCGGCCCCACTGGCGCCGTCACCACCTACTTCTACGACAGTCGCGGGCGCACCGTGGGAGTCCGCGATCCCGACGGCAACCGCACCGCCCAAACCTATGATGGCCAGGACCAGGTCGTCACCCGCACCTCCGCCCGCGGCTACACCACTAGCTTCGCCTACGACCGCCATTTCAACCTCGTCTCCGTGACCGATCCGCTCGGAGCCAAGACCGTCAATCATTACGACACGCTGCAGCGCCTCTGGAAGATTGAGCAGATCGACCCCGCCTATCCGGACCCCGAAAATCCCGACCCCGACACCATCGATCGCACCACGTTGTTCGAATTCGCCGGGGGCAATCTGTCGCCTCGCCCGGATGCCACCGTCGATCCGCGCGGCGTACGCACCGAGTTCACCTACGAACCGGCCAGCAGTGCCGCCGCCGGCAAGCCCACGGCCAGCGTTCGCAAAAGCGCGCACGGTGACCGCACCACTCGCTACTTCTACGACACCCGCGGAATGCCGCAGCGCGTCGAAACACCCGCGCGTGGCGGTGGCGTCGAAACCTCCTCGGTGGTCCATGATTGGCGCGGCCAACTGGAGTCGACCACCGACGCCCGCGGTTTCACCACCACGTTCACCTACAACGCGCGCGGCCAAGTGCTCACCGCGACCGGACCGGGCGACGCTCCGGACTACACCGCATCCGTGGCCCGCTCGTTCTACGACTCCTGCGGCAACCCGGTCCTCTCGGTCGACGCCACCGATCGCGCGACAAAGTCCACCTTTTCCACTACCGGCAAGGTGCTCCAGGTCGAGCAGGGCCTCTACAACGGCGATCCCACCGCCCCCGGCCTTCTCGAGGCCGGCCGCGCCGTTGTCGCTGTCAATCACTACAACTCGCTCGACCAACTGGTGAAGACCGATGGCCCGCTGGCCGGGCAGAGTTCGGATTTCACCTATACGGCCGCCGGCCGGCTCGAAAGCGTCACCGATGCGCTCCGCCGCACCGTGCTCACCACCTACAACGCCGACGGGCAACCCGAGACCGTCACCAGCCCGCTCGTCGAGTCCGCCACCCGCACCACCCGCCAGCAGTACAACGAACGCGGCCAGCCGTCGCTCGCCACGGATGCGCGAGGGCAGGAAAGCACGACCTCCTTCAATGCGTGGGGCGAACGACTCTCCCTGACGAACCGTCGCGGCAAGACCTTCAGTTTCACCTATTGCGAGAACGGGCTACCCCAAGGCCTCACCACCCCGCTGGGCAAAACGCTCACCCGCACCTACAATGACCGGAATCTTCCCGAGACCGTGCAGACGCCGAGCGGCCGCACCACGACCTTCGTGTACGATGCCGCCGACCGGATCGAAACCGCGACCGATTCCCTCGGCCCGGTCGCCTTCACCTACAACGCCTCCGGGCAGACGCTCACCGTCACGGAAGGGAACAGCTCGATCACCCGGACGTACGACCCGAACGGGCGCGTCAAGACCTGCACCGACGGCCGGGGACAAACCGTCGGCTACAACTTCTACGCCAACGGACTCCTCCGGCGCATCACCTATCCGGGTACTCCCGCTCGGGCGGTCGAGTACGCCTACGACGAGCAGAACCGGCTCGCCACCGTCGTCGATTGGAGCGGCCGCACCACGGTCTTCACCTACCGCGCCGATGGGCTCCTGACCCAACTCCGGCGCCCCAACGGCAGCACCCGCGAGCTCACCTACGACTTGGCCGGACAACTCTTGCGCATCGAGGAGCGCAAGCCCTCCGGTGAGATCCATACATTCCTCCACTTCGGGTTCGACGCCGGCGGGCGCATCGCCTGGCGGAGCGAACTGCCCCGGCCGACCGCCTCCCCCGCCGAGCCGCTCGCGCCGATGACGTACGATGAGGATAACCGGCTGGCGACTTGGAACGATCAGGAGGTCAGCCACGACGACGACGGCAACATGACCCGCGGCCCGCTCACCTCCGGCGTGCTCGGCGATTTCCTCTACGACGCCCGCAGCCGACTCGTCTCCGCCGATGGCGTCACCTCCGCCTACGACGCAGAAGGCAACCGTATCGCCCAAACGAGCGCCGACGGCACCACGCAATACATGATCGAACCGCACGGCGGCCCTCTGCCCCGGGTCCTCGTGCGCGAGCGCCCCGACGGCAGTCAGGTTCTGTACGTCCACGCCGGCGGAATGCTGCTCTACGAGGTCGAGGCCGCCACCGACGCGCCGCGGTACTACCACGGCGACCAGGTCGGCAACACCATCGCCCTCTCCGATGCGGCCGGCGCGATCACCGACCGCATCGCCTACACGCCGTACGGCCGCCTCGTCGCTCGCACCGGCACTACCGATACCCCGTACCTTTTCGGCGGCCTGCTCGGCTGCGCCACCGATTCCAACGGGCTGGTGCATATGCGCGCCCGCTTCTACCACCCCAAGCTCGCCCGCTTCCTCAACGCCGACCCCAGCGGCTTCGCCGGGGGCCTAAACTGGTATGCCTACGCCAGCGGGAATCCGGTCGCTCTTTCCGATCCCAGCGGACTCGACAGTTCGCGGGCGAGCGAGCTCTCCTATCTTGCCGCGAGCTTCGACGGCGCGGCGGACCGGATGAACGAACGATTGGGTTCGGAGTTCGTCATGGCGCCATACTTCGGCGCCTCGGACGGAGAATGCATGCGGTTTGATGGTACCGGGTACGTGACACTCGACCAACACCTGCGTCGCGAGTACGTGAACGCGGCACTCAAAGATGCGGTGCTCGAGGTCGGGATCATGCTCGTCACTCATCGCCTCTTCGGCCTCCTCGGAACTCCCGCCCGTGCGCTGCGGGCCACCGCGGCCGCAGAAACAACAACGGCGCGATTAACGCAGTCGATCGGTGATTTACGGGCAGCCGGGCTAAAGGACGCGCACCACGTCATCCAGGATGCCGCTGTTCGTGGTCTCGCAGGCTATAGCACGCGTGCCGCACCCGGCGTGCAACTGCCTGGCCCGTCAACGGCACAGGGCACGCCGCATTACATAGCAACACAGGTCCAGCGCGAAGCAGGTGGCGGAACGTATGCTGCCGAGCGTTGGATCGGCTACAAAGCGCTCCGCCGTGCTGGATACTCTGAAGTACAAGCTCGGCAGATCATCGCGGAGAGCGATGCTTGGTTCCAAAGCATTGGGGTCAACAAGACGACGACGACACGTATTCCCGGAAATCGAAACTGAACCGCTATGCCTAATCGACTTGAGACGCCGGTGCGCGAGGTCCTCGCGCTCTTGGCCGAGAAACGATACCCAGAGCTAGAAAGCCTCACTTGTGGCGTTCGTATGAAAGCCGACGACATCTCGACCGCCGTCGCCGATTACGGACGCACGATCATCGCGCCTCCCTATGAGGCGTTCCAGTTGATGGATGTTGTCGAAGTGAAGTCCACGGTTCCACCACGCTGGTCGATTACCGTGCCAGTTTGGACCAAGGAGGAAGGTCGCTCAGATCTGTCGGTTGAATTGACCGTAATCGAAGATGGTGACGCTTTCCGGGTCGAACTCGATGATATCCACGTTTTGTGAGTGAGTCGTTCGCTCGCGCTGAGGTCCCCGAAGGATCCAGCGGAGCGTCTCGCGGCAGCTCCCTGTGCCGGGCCTAATTGGCGTCGACGTTTTGGCCGATCTGGCGTCGTAGGTTTTTCGGGCCGTTTACCACGCTGACGTCCGCTAAGTCGGCCGCGCTCATCGTCGCTTCTGGGCGCGTCGCGATGGGTGCGTTGTGGGTCGGCGTCTGGCTATTTTCGGGTAGGATATCGCTCGCGTTCGCAACCGTTGGTGTCGAGTTGGGTGAGGGGCACGCGGGAAATTGCCCTCCACCGTTTTGCCTCTGCGGTTTTCCTCTGCACAGTGTCGGGCTGCCGTGGGGATGCCGCTCCACTGGTTGCTTGGCCACCCAACCTCCATCCGAATCCCATGGAAAACCAAAGCATCGTTCCCATCTCGTCCGTCGATAATGGCACCGTGGTGTTGCGCGCCGGCTACGCCGGTCCGGAGGACCTCACCGTCGTCGAGACCGAGGGCGACACGGTCCGCTGCGAGTACAAGAGCTTCGGTCGCATCGAGACCTGCTATGTCCCAGCCTACGAGCAGGTGCTGGTCATCGCCTCCTGAATAGGGGAAGGTTGGCGGCGGGTGGATTGCGTTGCGCCCAACGCGGTTGCGGGCGTGGTGAAAAGTGTAGATACGATCCGTTGCGAGAACCAAGTAGGACCGGTCTCCGACCGGTCGCCTTGGGCTTGGGCCGCAGGGGATGGCGAGCGCCGAACACGTCCGGTCGGAGACCGGACCTACGGGGTGGACGGCGGCTCGGCGGGTGGACTTGACGGTGGGTGGCGAAAGGGCGGGCGAGGGCGGCGGCGCGGAACTCCGCGCTGCGCCCGGGTTACGGGTGAGTGAGGTGGACCCCGAAAAGTGGACAGGGGGGATCGTTAAGAGCAAAACCGCCAACGATCCCGCGTCATGTCCAAGAAACGTCGTACATTCACCCCCGATTTCAAAGCGAAGGTCGGGCTTGAGGCC
>JAEWNN010000203.1 GCA_023457035.1 Verrucomicrobiota bacterium | reverse complement strand
GGCGACGAGGTCATCTGCCCCGCCTTCACCTTCTTTGCCACCGCCGGCTGCATCGCCCGCGTCGGTGCGACACCAGTTTTCGCCGACGTCGATCCGGTCACCTTCAACCTCGACCCGGCCGACGCCGCCACCCGCATCACCCCGCGCACCAAGGCCATCATTCCCGTCCACCTCTTCGGCCAATCCGCCGAGATGGCCAAGCTGATGGTGCTCGCGCACGAGAACCGGCTCGCCGTGATCGAGGATGCCGCCCAGTCGCTCGGCGCGCGCTACCGCGAGCGCTGCTGCGGCACGATCGGCGATGTCGGCACGTTCAGCTTCTTCCCCTCGAAGAACCTCGGGGGCTTCGGCGACGGCGGCCTCGTCGCGACCAATCGCGATGATCTCGCCGAGAAGGTCCGCTTGCTGCGCACCCACGGGGCGAAACCAAAGTACTATCACAAGGTCGTCGGCGGGAACTTCCGGCTCGATGCGCTCCAGTGCGCATTGCTCCGGGTGAAGTTGCCCCATCTCCGCGCCTACATCGCCGCTCGGCAACGCAACGCCGCGGCCTACACCGAGCAGCTAGCCGCTCTGCCCGGCGTCGCCCGAGCCGGCACGCCCGCAGCCGCCACAGCGCGCCTCGTCCTCCCCGTCGAGCAGCACCCCTGCACACACATCTGGAACCAGTTCACGCTCCGCGTACCCGGCGCCGGCCGCCGCGATGCGCTCAAGCAGCACCTCGCCGCCGCCGGTATTGGCACCGAGATCTACTACCCGCTCCCATTGCACCGCCAAGAGTGCTTCGCCCACCTGCCCACGGTCTCACTCCCCGTCGCGGAACGACTTGCCGGCGAAGTCCTGAGTATTCCGGTCTTCCCGGAGTTGCAGGAGGAAGAACTCCGGGCAGTCGAGCAAGATGCCCTCCGCTGGCTCGGGTGAACCGCCACCCCGCAAGCGAACGACGGATCCCCCTCTACGCGCCCCCCATCCGACCATCCCTGCATGAAAGCCCGGCAGGCCCCCCTCTCCCAAGCAGGTAATGCCACGCGCTGGAAGGCCATCCTCAAGCTCCTTTCCGGCTCTGGTCTGGCCGTAGTAATCAGCCTGCTTGTCGCTCCTTTGCTCACCCGGCTTTTCTCGCCCGAATCCTTCGGGTGGCTGGGCTGGGGAACCGCGGCCTGCGCCCTACTCGTTCCGTTGGCGACAGGCACATTGGAACAGGGCATCATTGCGGCCGAGGACGAGCAGCACGCCGCCCAACTGGTTCTCGCCATCCAAGGATTAGCGTTAAGGGTCTCATTCGCAGTGGGCATTGTCGCGGTGGCTTTGGCACTCGGAGATCTCATTCCTTCGGCGCTCGCGGCTTACGTTCCATCCGCACTGCTGCTGAACGCCCAATGCGTTCCCGTCTATTTTTGGGCCAACCGACAAGCCCGTTATTCGACAATCGCCTTGGGTCGTATTGCCCAATCAATTGCGGTCGCAGCCACTGGAATCACACTAGGATCGACCATCGACGCAACGCACGGCCTTCTCTGGGCAAACGTTGCTGGACTGCTGGTCTGGTGGCTCTGGCTTCGTAAAGATCGGCCTCGTGGTGTGACTCCGGCCCCGCTGTGGCGGACGCTTCAGCCCGAGCTCAACTACGCCCGGTGGACCATGCCCTCCACTTGGGTCAGCACGCTCACCTCGCAGATGCCGCTTTGGGCACTCTCTTGGTTCCATGGAAGCGCCGCCGCAGGCACTTGGGTGCTCGCCCAGCGAATCACAAGTACGCCATCGAGCCTGATCGGTTCGTCAGTCAGTGATGTTTTTCGCCAACGCGCCAGCGCCGAACTCCGCCTTCATGGCACCTGCGAAAGCACCATCCGCACCCAAGCAAAGGAACTCCTATTGATCGCGGCCCCCGGCACGATTGTCCTGGCTGCATTCGGTCCGGCGCTTTTCGCGATGATCTTCGGCCCGAACTGGCACACTGCCGGAACCTACGCAGCAACCACGGCCGCCGTATTCTTCTGTCACCTCACAATCAGCCCATTGACCGGCATGCTGCTCCTCCGCCGTAGGCAGCGACTTGGCTTCATCTACAATGCCGCCTTGTTTTCGGGCGCGGCTTTTTCGTTTCTCGCCGGATGGGCCGGTGGTGACCCGCCCGCCATCCTTCTGGCTTGGTCCCTTGGCCTTTCGTTGATTTACGTCTGCTACATGCATACCGCTTTTCGCCTCGCCCAGCCGATCCCGAGATGAGCCGTTACCACACGCCGGAAACCACTTCGCACGCGACCATCAGGTATCATTAGGTCCTCCACTCTGGACGCCAACCACACCTTCTCGGTATCGCAAATGTCCGAACGTTCGCACTCACCCTACCGTCAATGCACGAGATGCGTGATGGACACTTCCGATCCGCATATAACGTTCGACGAAGCCGGGATATGTTCACATTGCCAACGTTTTGAGAAGGTACAGCGGCCGAACTGGCTTCCAAACGATGAAGGGGCGCGCCGTCTCGCCAACCAAGTCGATCGCATCAAGGCCGACGGTCGAGGGAAGAACTACGACTGCATAATCGGCCTGAGCGGCGGCGTCGACAGCTCGTATCTCGCCATTCAGGTCAAGCGACTCGGCCTGCGGCCGCTGGTGGTGCATGTCGACGCCGGCTGGAACTCGGAACTGGCAGTGAACAACATCGAGAACCTCGTACAGGCTCTGGGTTTCGACTTGTTCACCGTGGTGATCGACTGGGAGGAGATGCGCGATCTCCAAGTCGCGTTCCTGCGCGCTGGCGTACCCAACCAGGACATCCCGCAAGACCACGCCTTCTTCGCCGGCCTTTACCGTTTCGCCCGCCGCGAGAAGATCCGCTGGGTGCTCAGCGGCGGCAACTACGCCACCGAAGCTATCTTGCCGCAGGCCTGGGGCTACAACGCTATGGACGCCCGGCATCTCCGGGCGATCCACCGCCGCTTCGGCCGTATCCCGCTGCGCACTTTCCCAACCGTCTCATTCTTCGACCTCTACGTGCGATTCCCCCTCCTGCTTCGCATGAACGTGCTCCGCCCGCTCGACTTCATGCCCTACGAAAAGACGGCGGCGATGGCGGAACTAGCGGCCGGCTTCGGCTGGCGTAATTACGGCGCCAAGCACTACGAGTCGGTCTGGACCAAGTTCTTCCAAGGTTACTGGCTGCCTTCTCGTTTCGGCTTCGATAAGCGCCGCGCCCACGTCTCGAGCCTAGTGGTCTCCGGCCAGATCACGCGTGCCGCCGCTCTCGCCGAGCTAGCCGAGCCGGCCTATTCCCCGGAGGAACTCCGGCGCGATCGCACATTCGTCGCCAAGAAGCTTGGGCTGACTGAGGACGAACTCGAGGCCCTCCGAGTCGCACCACTGCACGCGCACGAAGATTATCCCACGCAGGAGAGTTACCGCCGGTGGATCCGCGCCTTGTGGCTGCGCCTGCCCAAGCGCGCGGTGCGCGACCGAGTGAACCGCTTCTGAGCTCACCGTCATGTCGAGTGCGCTCGTCCTTTGTGCCGCCGACCCTGCCGCCGATCCTCGGCCCAACCGAATGATTCGGTGCCTCGCGCGCGATTTTGTCGTACACGTGCTCGCGCGTGGCCAGGTCGCCGTGCCGGGGGTCTTTTGCCAGCGCATCCCGGCGCTGCCGTATCGCACCATCCTGCACCGCGCCGCAAACGCCCTCCGACTCTACCGCGGCCATTACCGCCACATGGTCTGGACACCTGGATTGCGGCCACTCGCTACTGCACACCGGCAACTCGATCACGCCGTCATAGTGGTTCACGACCTGCGACTACTGCCCGTCGCACTCGCGATCCGCCGGCGCGGCCGCGTCCTGTTCGATGCGCGCGAGTATTATCCCCGGCACTATGAAGACGTGTGGTGGTGGCGGTTGCTATATCAGCAGTTCAACCGCGACTTGTGCCGCCGCTACCTGCCGCGCGTCGACCATCTCGTCACCGTATCGGCCGGGCTAGCAGATGAATATAGCCGTGAGTTCGGCGTGGCCTGCGCCGTCTTGCCAAGCATGCCCACACCTGTCGCCTGTGATCCTCGTCCAGTGGACCCCGCCCACATCCGCCTCGTTCACCACGGGCTTGCGAGCCGTTCGCGCCGCATTGAGCGCATGATCGAGATGACGGACCACCTGCCGGAGCGCTTCACTCTGGACCTAATTCTCATGGCATCAGACGCCCGCTACCTCGCCAGCCTTCGAGCACTTTGCGCCACCCGGCCGCGCGTACGCATCTTGCCTGCGGTTCCGTTCAAAGACCTGGTCTCCGTCACCAACCAGTATGACATCGGGGTGTTTCTAGTGCCACCCGTAAGCTTCAACCTCCGCTTCGCTCTGCCCAACAAGTTCTTCGAGTTCGTACAGGCTCGCCTTATGGTCGCCATTGGCCCGTCTCCGGAAATGGCTCACCTCGTCAAGGAACACGACCTCGGAGTGGTCGCAGACGACTTCGCTCCAGCAACGCTCGCTGCGGCGTTGTCCCGCCTTTCCGTCGAGGAGATCATGCGTTTCAAACAACACGCCCATCGAGCCGCTGCAGTGCTCAATTCCGAACGTACTGACGCAACAGTGCGCTCGATCATACTAAACCAAGAGCCGCCTCCCGGCGCCACGTGATGAACCTCGTTCTCGACATCGGGCTAGGCAACATCGGCTCGCTGCTCAATATGCTTAGGTATTTGGGGATTGAGGCCCGTGCGGGCGCCTCGGAAGCCGATCTAGCGACCGCTACGAGGATCCTGGTTCCAGGCGTGGGTTCATTCGATCATGGGATGCGATGCATGGAGCAGAGCGGCGTCGCACCTTTTCTCCGGCATCGTGTGCTTGAAGACCGCGTGCCAATGCTCGGAATCTGCCTCGGGATGCAGCTACTCGGTATCTCAAGTGAGGAGGGGACAAGCCGCGGACTGAATCTGATACCCATGCGCTCTGTTCGGTTCCCTTTCGCGCAGGAACCGCCCGCCCTGCGAGTTCCGCACATGGGGTGGAACGAATGTGAACCGGTCGGCCCGGGGTCGTTGCTCGAACCCGTGCCCGCTCCGCGCAGGTTCTACTTCGTCCACTCCTACCATGTGGTTTGCGACGATCCAGCCGATGTCTCAGGCGTCACTCACTACGGAGCGCCGTTCGCCTCCGCAGTCCGCCACGGGAACATCTTCGGCGTACAATTCCATCCCGAGAAAAGCCATCGGTACGGGATGGCGCTGTTGGAGAGTTTCATGCGGCAACATTGATCCGATGTTGGCCCCTCGCGTCATCCCTGTTCTGCAAATCGACCGGCGCCGGCTGGTGAAAACTGTGCGCTTCGGTGATGCCCGCTATGTCGGCGACCCGATCAACGCGGTTCGCATTTTCAACCGCAAAGAGGTCGACGAACTGATCTTGGTGGACATCACCGCCACGACAGATGGCCGGGAACCTCAGTTCGATTTCATCCAGGAGATTGTATCCGAGGCGTTCATGCCAGTCTGCTACGGCGGTGGTGTCACCTCGGTCGCCCAGATGGAACGCTTGTTCAAGCTGGGGGTTGAGAAAGTGTCGTTGGGCAGCGCGGCCGCAACCCAGCGGGGCTTGGTGACAGACGCCGCGAGGATCTTCGGATCCCAAAGCGTGGTCGTGTGCATCGATCACAAACACAAGCTCTTCGGTGGCCCCAAGGTCGTGACTCAACGGGGCCGGCACGAGCAGGCCCAAGCACCCGCAGATTTCGCCTGCGCAATGGAGGATGCCGGAGCCGGTGAATTAATCCTCCAGTCGGTTGATCGTGATGGGACAATGAAGGGTTACGACCTTCCCATGCTCGCCGACGTGGCCGCTCGCGTCCGCACTCCTGTTGTTGCTTGCGGCGGAGCCGGCTCACTGAACGACTTCACCGCGGCGATCCGCGTCGGTGCCGCCGGAGTCGCCGCTGGCAGCCTCTTTGTGTTCCAAGGCAAACTGAGGGCCGTGCTAATCTCCTACCCCTCTCGGGAAGAGTTGGCCCGGTTGGCTACCTCCGGGCGACTTCAATGAACGCCTTTCAGACCCGTTCCACTTGCCCCGTCTGTGATTCCGCAAACATCGCGGCAATCTTCGCCCGACCCTACACCGAGCCGCACCTGCGTGCTGCGCTCACCTCCTTCTATGCGGAGGTCGGCGGACTCGACTACCCGGCCTTGCTCGGAGCCGATTACTCCGTTGCGCGCTGCGATGCCTGCGGACTCGTTTTCCAGGTCTACGTGCCGAACGACACGCTTCTCGGCCGCCTTTACGAGGAATGGATCGACCCGCAAAAAGCCTTCGAGCGTTTTCATCAAAGCCCGCCGCCACATCGACAAGCCGAGTTGGCGTGGGAGGTGAAGGTGGCAACCAGCCTAATGGCACCGTCGACCCCACCGCTGGCCTTGGACTACGGCTGCGGCTGGGGCGAGTGGTCCGCCGCCACCCAACGACATGGTTTCGCTCCCTGGGGCACGGAACTCTCAATCACCCGCCGGCGCCACGCCGAGGAAGCCGGCGTCCGCGTTGTCTCCGATGATTTGTTACCTAATGCCTCGTTCGGCCTGATCAACCTCGACCAAGTGCTGGAGCACGTGCCGCAGCCACGCGAAACGCTCGCCTTGTTGGCCGTCAAGCTTCACCCGGGCGGGGTCTTGCGTATCGGTGTCCCTAACGGTTTCGGGGTAACCCGCGCCCTTAAGCGGTTCGACCGTGAACTGACCAAACCTCGGCTGGGCCGACTGAATCCCGTCGCGCCACTCGAACACCTCAACTGCTTCACAACGCGACCGCTGGTCCGCCTCGCTGCCTCTTGCGGATTGCAGCGTGTGGTACCAGCCTGGGCGGTGTTGTTGCGGGGGTTGGTGTGGCCTCGCGGGGCGAGGGCCAAAACCAAGACGATCTTGCGTCCCTTCTATCTGCGCAGCCGCTTCACCACCCAGCTCTATTTCCGGCGCGCCACCCACACGCCCGGGTTGTAGGCGACTCACCCCTTGCATGAACAAGTCCGGACAAGTCGTAGAGGACAACGAGTGTGTCGGAAAAGGCCGACCACGGAGGGCCCCATCCCAATCGGAGTCCATCGGTGTCCATCTGTGGCGAAACTTCCTCCTGCCCGCGTTCAGTTGCCCTGTATAGGATGAACCGCGTTTCCCCATCCCGTCGACTGCTCCTCCGCCTGCGCCACGGCGGGTTGCGCTGGCTCTGGTACGCGCTCCGTGACCGCGTCGCCCCCGTGCATCCGCGGTTTCTCCCGCTCGCACGGGAAGCGTTTCTTCACAGGACCGGGCTGGAGATCGGCGGGCCGAGCCGGCTCTTCGGCTCGGGAGGAGGCCTGCCGGTATATGCCTGGGCCAACAACCTCGACAACGTGAACTTCGCGACCGAGACCGCGTGGGAACACGCGTTGAGCGACGATGGACCGTTTCTATTTCATCCGGCGAAGCCGCCCGGGCGCCAATACCTGCGGGAAGCCACCGACCTCCGTGGGTTGGCCGATTCGAGCTTCGATTGCGTCGTTTCCGCCCATTGCCTCGAACACGTCGCCAATCCCCTCGCCGCTCTCGCGGAATGGGCGCGGGTGACCAGGCCCGGCGGACACCTGCTGCTCGTGCTCCCCGACCCGGTCCGGACCTTCGACCACCGCCGCCCAACAACCTCGCTCGATCATCTGCGCGCCGATCGAGCCGCGGGCACACCAGAAAGCGACACCACCCACTTCGCCGAGGTGCTCGCCCTTCACGATCTGCGGTTCGACCCGGGGGCCGGCACCCGGGCGGATTTCGCCGACCGTGTCGCTGCCAACGCCCGCACGCGCTGTATCCACCATCATGTCTTCGATGAGGCTCTCGTCCCCACTGTGCTTCGCGAGGCGGGATGGGAACCGCTGGCAGTGGAGCGTTTCGCGCCGATCCACCTCGGGGCCGTCGCCCGAAAGGCGGCACCATGAGAATCGCCTATCTTGGCCAGATGGCCGACATTGCGACCGAGAACGGCATCTCGAAGAAGATCCGGCAGCAGGCCGCAGCTTGGACCCACGCCGGCCATGTCGTCCGTTATTTCGCCGCCGTCCCGACACCTACGCCGTGGTCCGGCCTTTCGCCGTTGGAGACCGAACTCGTCGACCGCGGCCGCGGCTTCGCCCGATTCGCGAGTTCGCTCGCCCTGTGCCGCCGAATCCGCGCTTGGCGCCCCGACCTCATCTACTTCCGCTACGCTTATCACAGCCCCGGACTGCCGTTCCTGTTCCGCGACATTCCCACCATCGCCGAGATCAATTCGGACGACAGGCGGGAGTATGGACTCACGCTCTCGGCGACCAAACAGCTATATCATCGCTTCACTCGGCGACGGGTGCTGCGCCGGGTCCGCGGCTTCGTTGCGGTCACCAATGAACTGGCCGGGCGGTTCGCCGGCTTCCCGGTGCCGGCGGCGGTGATCGGCAACAGCGCCGATCTTGCGGACCTGCCCGCGCTTCCGCCCGCGAGCACCATGGATCGCACAAAAGTGGCACTTATCGGCAACACCGGCAGCCCGTGGCACGGGCTCGACCGGCTGGGCGAGCTCGCGCGGTTGCTCCCCGAGCTGGATTTTGTCGTCATCGGCTGCACCGCGGCCGACTTCCTTGCAGGTGACCCGACCCGCCAACAACCCGACAACCTGCAGCTTCTCGGTATGTTGCCCCAACGGGACTATCTCCCGCTACTCCGCGATGCGACGGCAGCCTTCGGAACGCTGGGGCTGTACCGAAAGCACATGGACGAAGCGTGCCCGCTCAAGGTCCGCGAGTACCTTGCCCTCGGCCTCCCCGTCATCGGAGCGTACCGCGACACCGACATCCCCGACGACGCGGACTATTTCCTCCGCCTGCCCAACAATGCGGAGTCGCTCGCTCCGTGGCGGGACCGGATCGCCGCGTTCATCGAGCACTGGCGCGGGCGCCGGGTCCCCCGCACCGCCCTCGCGCACCTCGATGTCTCTGTGAAGGAGGCGCAACGCCTCGCCTTTATGGCGGAGATCCGGGAATGTTTCGGCCGCGACCATGCCTGACCCAATCCCCGGCGCAGTCGTCACCTATTTCCCGGACACCGGCCTGGTCGACCGGTTGCGCGCAATCGGTCGCGAGGTCGCCCCGTTGCTGGTTGCCGACAACACGACCGATCCCGCCGCCCGCACGGCGGTCGAAGCTGCCGCCGTGGCCACAGGCGCCACATACCTCGGCCTGCCCGAGAACGGCGGTGTAGCGAGCGGCCTCAATGCTGCCTTCGCACGCCTCCACGCCGCGGGGCACAAGTGGGCCATCGCCTTCGATCAGGACAGTATCCCCCAGGCCGGTTTCGCGGCCGCCCTGCAACACCACGCCACCACCTCCGGCTGTCGCGTGGTGGGGGCGGACTGGTACGACCAAGCCAACCCCGCCCGCCACGCCCGGCACCTCCAGTCAATGCCTTGGCTGCCGCTGCTCTTCCGCCGCCGAGCGGCCCCGCCAAGCGGCCTCGACTCCGCCACCTTCGCCATCACCTCCGGCTGCCTCTTCGAGCTGGGACTCTGGCGTGACCTCGGCGGCTTCGATCCGACGTTCCCGCTGGACTACGTCGACATCGACTTCTGCCTCCGCGCCCGCCGACTCGGCGCCCGCGTCGGTATCGCCGCCGGTGCGCATCTCGCACACTGCCGTGGCAACAAGCGCCCGGTCCACCGTTTCGGCCGCACCTGGTGGCCCGCTCATATACCGCCCGCCCGGCTCGGACACTTGGTGTGCCAGCAACTCCGCTTGATCGGCCGCCATGGCTGGCGTTTTCCGCATTGGGCTCTCTACGAGGCCTGCCTGTTCGCCAAGCTCTGCTTCGACGCCGCACTGCTCGAACCAGACTCTGCCACCAAGATGCGTCACCTCTGCGCCGGCATCGGCGCCGCGCTCCAGCACCACCGCCCCAATCTGTCGTCTTCACCGAATCCAGACAGCAGTCACCTAGAGGCACAATAAGCCTGCCAGGAGTCACTATCCGTCATCGCGCAACGACGCCACGGCGCGACGTTCAGACCCCGAAGTCACCTGCCACTTGTTACTCCGCCCCCTCCGGATCGGTGTTCATCGGTGTGCATCTGTGGCCAACTCCTCCGTGTGCAGCTCATGCTGCCATGCCGCCCGCCCCCGCCTGCGTATTTTGGGCTTCGACCTCGGATCATCCGGTACCACTATCCGGCCATTCCGTATCCCGGGCCGCCCACGCCCCCCGACGAAAAGCCCGCCAGTGCCCATCAGGTCCACCGTCCCGACACCCACGCATGCCGCCCCCGCCCGCCGCTCCGCTCGCCACCCTGGCCGAAGAACACATCCGTGCGGTCGCCACCGTGTTCGATGCCCCGGAGGCCAAGTCGTCCCGCGCCGCTCGCTCCTATCGGCGACTGCTGGCGCACTACTACAATCTGTTGATCCCGGCCGATGCCTCCGTGCTCGAGATCGGTTGCGGCGACGGGGAACTGCTCGCCCACCTGAATGCCCGCGAAAAGACCGGCATCGACATCTCGGCCGTCCAGTTGGAGCGCGCCAAGGCCCGCGTGCCGGGCGCGACCTTCCATCAGCATGCGGCCGAGCAACTCGACCTACCGGGACGGACTTTCGACTACGTGATCGTCTCCGACACGCTCAACTACCTGGCCGATGTGCAGCAGGCCCTCCGGCGCATCCATGCGGTGTCTACGCCGCGGACCCGCCTGCTCGTCAACTTCCACAGCAATCTGTGGTATCCGATGGTCAAGCTCGCAGCTTGGCTCGGGCTGCAGTCCCGCCAACCCCAAAGTTCCTGGCTCTCCCGGCACGATGTCGCCGGGCTGCTCACGCTCGCGGACTGGTCAACCATCAAGACTCAGTCCCGGCTCCTCTGGCCGGTCCGGACTCCGCTGCTCGCCCCCCTGTTCAACCGCTGGCTCGCCCCGCTGCTCCCGTGGGCCTGCTGCTCGGTCTTCACCATCGCCCGGCCCCGCGCAGTGCCGGTCGAGACGCCGCTGAGCGTCTCGGTCGTCATCCCGGCGCGCAACGAGGCCGGCAACATCGAGGCGGCCGTGCAACGCACCCCCGCCATGGGCACTTGGACCGAGCTGATCTTCGTCGAGGGCAACTCCACGGATCACACCTGGGCCGAGATCCAGCGCGTACAGCAGGCGTATCCGGACCGTCGCATCAAGGTGCTCCAGCAGTCCGGCCGCGGCAAGGGCAACGCGGTGCGGGAGGGCTTCGCGGTCGCCGAGGGAGACCTCCTCATGATCCTTGACGCCGACCTCACCATGCCCCCCGAGGAGCTGCCGAAGTTCTACGATGCCGTCGCGTCCGGCCATGCCGAGTTCGCCAACGGGTCCCGCCTCGTCTACCCGATGGGGCGGCAGGCGATGCAGTTCCTCAACATGATCGCCAACCACTGCTTCGGGCACGCCTTCTCGTGGCTGCTCGGCCAGCACCTCAAGGACACGCTCTGCGGCACCAAGGTCCTGCGGCGCGAGCATTACGAGCGCATCGCGGCCAACCGCGCCTACTTCGGCGACTTCGACCCCTTCGGGGACTTCGATCTGCTCTTCGGGGCCGACAAGCTCAACCTCGAGATCGTCGACATCCCGATCCGGTACCGGGACCGCACCTACGGGTCCACGAACATCCACCGCTGGCGCCACGGCCTGCTGCTCGTGCGCATGGTGCTCTTCGCCGCGCGCAAGCTGCGCTTCGTCTGAGGCCCCGATGCACTCGGAGTGGTTAACCACAGATGCACGTTCTCCCGTGCGGAAGAACCTTCGGCAGATGAACACTGATCCGGATGGGGCGGGAGGCCGTTGCCGGTTGACGGTAGCCGGTTGCCGGTGGGCGGTGGACGGTCGTCGGTTGCCGCTGGGTGTAGCGAAGTTCGTGAGAACTTCGAGGTCTGAACGTCGCGCCGTAGCGCCGTTGCGCGAGGAATCGGTTCCCGGTAACCGGTTGCCGGTAGACCCCGTAAAGGGCTTCGCCCAACGCGACGCTGTCCGTAGCGATGCGCGTGAGCGCATCGATCTGCGCCTGATCCGCATGGAAGCAGAGGGACGACGACCGGAGAGACCTCGCGCCCGGCCCTCCCCCGTCCCGAGCGGTGGGCGAAGGACTCACGACGCCACGGCGCCACGGTTCACGGCTTCGCTCCGCGTCTCTGCGCCTCCGCGTGAGGAAAGATCGGGAATCGGCCCAATCCTGAAATATCTGGACCTAACGAACTCAGGAAACCGAGCCACGAGAAGGCACGAGAATGCACAAAAACGGAGACTCGTCTTCCGGGCTCTTCGCGCCTCTCTGAGGCAAGTCGTCTAGGCCCCTTCAACCCACTCGTCCCATGATCCGCCTCTCCACCCGCCACAAGATCGCCATCGCCCGCGGCCTGAATCGCACGGTACGCCTCGGGCGCCGTCTGCTCGGCAAGCGCATGCAGGGCCAGTTCCGGCGCAATGGCCTCAACTGGGCGCTCGACCTCGACGAGGGCATCGACTTCGCGATCTACCTGCTCGGCGCCTTCGAGTGGGACCTCATCCGCGCCTACCGCCGCGCGATTCGGCCCGGCGCCACTGTGCTCGACATCGGGGCCAACATCGGAGCCCACACGCTACCGCTCGCGGACCATGTCGGACCGAACGGCCACGTGATCGCCATCGAGGCCACGGCCTACGCGGTCGGGAAACTGCAGGCCAACCTCGCGCTCAATCCGGCCCTCGCATCCCGCGTCCACGTGCTCCACTGCCTGCTCACCGAGACCGACGATGCACCCGCCGAGACTGACATTGCCTCCAGTTGGCCACTACACACCGCACCGGACGCCGCCGACCCCCTCTGCGGCGCGGCCAAGGCGGTCGGCGCCGCCCGCCATGCCGCCCTCGACACGGTGCTGCGCGACCTGCCCACGCGCCGAGTCGATTGGATCAAGCTCGACGTCGACGGCCATGAACTCTCCGTGCTGCGTGGCGCCCACGCCCTTCTCGCCCGCGACCGTCCCGGGATCTTCATGGAGCTCGCGCCGTACTGCTACGCCGAGACCCCGACCGGTTTCGCCGACTTGGTCGCGCTGCTCGCCGGCCTCGGCTACCGCTTCCATCGCCTGCCCTCGCTGGCCCCGCTCCCGACCGATGCGACCACCCTCGAGCAGGAGGTCATCCCGCACAATGGCAGCATCAACATCCTGGCGACCTGCGCGCCACGCGGATAGCCACCAGCCGAAGGTGGCCGGAGCTCATGGCAAAAGACTCCGATAGTATCGTTCGAACTCGATCAGGCTCTCGAAACGATCCTTCAACGGCGGCGCCTCCTCCGGGGTTACATACTTCCCGTCCGCGTTCTTGCAGGCGCGGATCCTCAAAATGCGTGAGTAGGAATCGGTGGAGAACTTGTTGGTGGCCACGACCTCCGCAGCGAACCCCCTGCCCAAGTAGATCTGATTGGGCGGCGGCGCGAACTCTGCGCTATAGCCGATCGGGATCAGCTCATGCACGAGCACCTCGTCGTAGATTCTCGCCTGCATCACCTGCAACACTCTGTTGGGGTCGCGATTGAGATGCTCGATCTGCACGACCGGAAATCCCTCGATGAGCAGGGGAATCTGGCTGCTTGAGGCGTACAAGGTGCGCCCGCGATCATGTTCCTTGGCGTAATTGACGAACCACCGATAGCTGTTCGATGCCAACATCATGTTAGTCGAGACATGCTTGTTGTTCGCCGAGGTCGTGAACAGTCCGACGAACGCGGCCAGCAATAGCAGAAACCACCGCGGGATCGCCCGGGCCCCGAGGAGATCATGCAGCGCCCAAAGCGCGGCCAACGCTCCCGCAAAGTGGAGCGGCAAAGTGAAACGGGTGGCCTCGATCGCCGTTGGGCTGCCCCAGAAATTGGCCAACGTCATCAGGAAAAGGCCGATCGTGACGCCCAGAAAGACAACCACCAGTGCGTCGTTCGCATTCGGGAGTCTCCATTTCAGCGTCCACCTGCCGACCAGCGCAACCGCGACCGCAACCAACCCCAGCGCCCCCAACACGGAGAACAGGACGCTGTTTGTCCCGGTATTGTCGAACTGGAAGAGATAGAATACCGCTTCGCGCAGGTGATCGCCGATATAGTCGATGTTGAAGAAATCAACCTTCAGTTTGTCCCGCAGTTGCCCCAACAGGTAGGCATCGGTTGACACCATGATCTTGTTTGCGACCAAGTTCGGAAGGATCAGCACCGGAGACAGGACAGCGAAAGGGGTGAGGGCGATGGTCCGTTCGCGCTTCCACTTCTCGAGTACAATGACAATCGGCACCACCAGATAGACGATCGACTCATAGCGGCAGAGCGCGAGCAGTACCCCGGTCGAGACCATCAGATCCAACCCACAGGTGCCAACCGATCGCGAATAGTGCCTCGCTGAGAGAAACAACGCGGCCAGCAACACCAGGTTCAACAGGTCGTAGCTACCACTCGTCGCGACCTGGGCCAACAGCGGAAGGCCGGCAAACAGCAACACCGCCAGCACGCCCGCACGCCGCGAATGCATCCGCACGCCGATCCAGTACATCAGGCCCAGAAACGCGATAGAGAGGGCCCCGTTCAACAGGAAGACATTGCTCGCCCGAAATCCCGAAACGTCATGAACCAGTGAGAGCAGGACTTGGAAAAGATAGAGGCGGAAAGAGGGGAAGAGGTCAAAACACTGAAGATGGCCGTGCACGAGATGAGCGCGGCCAGGCATTACCGCCATCCGCTCGGTATGCATCATGAGCGAACCGGCGATGTGGCTGGGCTCGTCGTAGAGCACCTTTAGGCAATGAGGCTCGTGCAAATGCAGATATGCAGCACCTGCGATGACCAATGCGAGTCCCGCAGCATGGCGACGGATTAGGCCCCGGAGATCGATGACTGCGCACCGCCCCTCGTTCCACGCAGCCCAGAAGAACGCCACCAAGGCCGCCAGCACCCAGTAATAGCCGAGGTACGATTCCAACCAAGCAGCTTGGTCTCTCGTGAGGAAACCGAAACGCCAGATGAGCACACCAGCGGCGAGCAGAACTGCCGCCAATACCGACTTCATCGCAGTGGGAGCCATAAACAATAAAGCCACATTCACGAGGAATGTGGCTTGGAGTAATGTCGAAGGAAAACCTTAGTTGGTCTTCTTGCCTTCGTCGTTGAAGTTCGCCACACCCGCGGTAGCCGGGAATGTGCCCGCCTTCGTGAGGATGATCGCGGTGTCCGAATTCGATTGGCCGGTGCCAGCGACAGTCATCTTCGCCGAAACCTGCTTGAGCCAAGGAGTGAGAATGCCCGAAACGGTGCCGGTGGTGGTGTTCACCGTGATCGTGAAGGTGGTGACACCATTCTCCATCATGTACTGCTGCGCGGCAGAGCCGATCTGACGGGCGTCGTTGAGAACGGTCTTCTCGAGCGAGGACTGGCGGACCTTCTGGAAGGCGGGAATCGCCATGGCGGCCAAGAGACCGATGATGACGACGACGATCATGATTTCAACGAGGGTGAAGCCCTTCTGGGAACGATTATTCATATGATATCCTTTTTAGTGGTCGTTGGGGTTGGAAAACTTCTGCGAACTGTGACCATGGAATCCGCAGAAGCGGCCGGGTCAACGGTCCCGGTTTCACAAAAATGTAAAACCCGGGCCGATTCCCGAGGTGCCTTCCTCATCGTGCCGGTGGCAATCGAGCTTGAGCCGCGGCCGTGCGATTGAGGAATTTCGGAGCGGCACCTGGGGGATTCGTGGCGCGGCAGAGTGGGCAAGAAGCGCCCTTCGCGGCCTACGGGATGTAGTGCCCCTCCGCATCGTAAACACGCGGTGCGGACAAGAAGGCGTGCTCCAAACTGAAGGTGCCGGTGGTGGTGAGATTGATCGAAAACGCCGTGTACTGCACCCCGATCAGCCGGACCCGTTCCGACAAGGGGCCGCTGACCACACCGGCGGAGTAAGCAACGGCCACGGACGTAGCACCGTGTTCCATGAAGTACTGTTGCGCGGCGCTGGCGAGCTGCCGCGCGTCGTTGTCCATCGTACTGCGGATTGTGGATCGACGGGTCTCCAGCCACGAGGGGATCGCGAGCGCCGCCAACAATCCGATGATTGTGACCACGACCATGATCTCGACGAGCGTGAATCCCCCCCTGGATCCTGTAGGATAATTCATAATATGCGGGTATGAGGAGGTTTGGGGAAGAGAACGAAACAGGGGGGAGTGTGGCGCAACCGCCCCGGGCTGGCAAACCACGGGCCGGCAGTCTTTCGTAAAACCGGCCGAGCGCAGAAGAGCCCACAGAAGGCAACAAAGGGAAGGAAGCCCGAGCCATCCTCACGCAACGGCGCGAGGTTCAGGTCTCAGTCGCTGCCCTCCGTCCACTGTCCACGGCCCCCACCGGATCGGTGTTCATCTGTGAGCATCTGTGGTTAACCTCTCCGTGGCTCGGTTTCTTGAGTTCGTGAGTTCCAGAGCTTCCGGGATCGGACCAATTCCCGATCCTTCCTCACGCGGAGACGCAGAGACGCGGAGCGGAAGATCCGTTCTCCCCTCCGGAAGAACCTTCGGCTGATGAACGCCGATGGACGCCGATACGAAGCCATCCCGGTTCGAACCAGGGAGGCGCGAGATTCGGGGTTTCGGTCACCAGCTACAGGCAACCGGCAACTGCCCACCGCTACCCGCTCGTAGTCCGCAAGTTGACTCTTGCAGTAACTACCGTAGATACGCCGCATGCACACGCAGGTCTTCCAGTCCGGCAACTCCCAAGCCGTGCGCCTCCCCAGGCCGTTTCGGCTCCGCTCGAAAACCGTCAAGATCGAGCGTGTCCCGCAAGGCTTGCTGATCTCCGATCCGGATGATCTCGCCCGGCGAACCGGTCTATTCGCCGAGTTGGCGGGTTCCTGCCCCGACTTTCCCTCCCTCGCTGCCAACGAAGCCCCCAACGCGGCCCGGGACCTTGGATGAGGACCTACCTGCCCGACACGAACGCCTTCTCGGGCTTTCTCCGCGGCCAGCACGCCGGTCTGACCTCGAAGATGAAGGCCGCCATGTCGGTGGGCGAATTGCGGCTCTCGGCCATGGTACTCGCCGAACTGGAATTCGGGGCGCGCAAAGCACAGCGTACACTTGGCACCACCCGCTTCGTCGAGAAGGTCGGCCTCCTCAAGTCTCTCTTCGAGATCGACCCCATCGGCCCCGGTTTCCCGGAAGCCTACGCCTTGGTGCGTGACACGCTCGAGGCGCAGGGAGTCAAGATCGGCGACCGCGACACGATCATTGCAGCCCACGCGCTCTGCCTCGATGCGATCGTCGTCAGCCGCAACATGGACGAGTTCACGCGTGTGGCAGGTCTGCGAGTCGAGAACTGGGAGGCGTAGTCTCGAAACCCGTGGCGGGTTTCCGCCACGGCGATCGATCCGTTCTCACGAGGAGATGCAGAGGAGTGGAACCGCTGATGAACGCTGATGGACGCTGATGCGGAGCCTGCCCGGTTCGAACCGTGGCGAGCATGAGGTTCGGGGTTTCGGTCACCAGCTACAGGCAACCGTCTACCGTCCACGGTCCACCGGCAACCGATTCCTCACGCGGAGACGCAGAGAGCGCGGAGGAGCGGAACCGCAGGTGGGGCACCTGTCACTCCGCCATCCGGGTCGACCTTGGTTCCCCTCGTTATCTTCTGTCGTCCGCCGATTGTCGGATCGAAACGTGGCGAAGAAGCGAGCAGGGCATCACGAGATCACCGTGAGGCCCCACTTCGGCGCACAGTGAATGATCTCTTCATCCTCGCTCAGCAGCGCGAGCCCGTGGGCCAAGGCCGTCGCGACGATCAACCGATCCGCCGGATCGAGATGTTGGCGTTCCCCCTTCTTTCTGGGCCAATCCAGCGCGACCGAGCGCACCGCGGTCTGTGGGTCGATCGCCAACACCTCCAGCCCACGCACCGCCTGACTGAGCGCCGCCATGCAGACATCCGCCGGGTTCCCATCGTCGCGAAGGTGCCTCGACAGTTCGAGGAGCGAGATGTCGCAAAGCGCAATTTCGTCCGGCTCGTCCCGCCAGACGGCCAAAACGGCCTCCGACAGCGGGCGGCGCGCCAACTCGGCCGAGAAGATCGCCCGGTGCCAGATGTGGGTGTCGGCCAGATACTTCACTCGCCCAGCCCCCACTCCTGCAGAGGAATCGGGGAATGTCCGGCCGGGAACGGGCTGGTTTTCAGCTTCAGGTGATCGCAGGCCCCGAGCCGGAAACCGCCGCTGGAGTATTTCTCGAGCGAGGCCGTGACGACCTCCGCCAAGCTGGCGCCGGACACGCGGGCGCGTTTTTTCGCCTTCGCCAGAACCTTCACGGGCAACCGAAACGAGGTCGGCTGCATGGTCTTCGTCGTCCGTGTGCTCATGCACTACATCGTAGTGGCACGCCCCGCCCCGTCAAGAGCCCCGCCCTCCATCGAGTTTCCGTCGGATCGAAACGTAGCGAGCGTGGCGGCGTGAGCTCTTTGGCTGTCGCTCAGCGCGGCCAAAGAGCGGGCGCGAGGTTACTCCGGCACACCGGCAACCAGCCGCTGCTCACCGGCAACCGGCTTCTCACGCGGAGACGCAGAGCGCGCGGAGAGCGGACAACGGAGAAGGAAGCGCCTGCAAGAGACACGAAGCCCCACGAAAACAATGCTCCATCTTTGTGCCTTCTCGGGCCTTTTTGTGGCCATGGATTGGAGGACCCGGCCAGCGATGCGCTCACGCGCATCGCTACGGCCAAACCGATCACCGACCACCGACTACCGTCCACTGCCCACCGTCCACTGCCATCCGGATCGGCGTTCATCTGTGTGCATCTGTGGTTAACCTCTCCGTTTCTGCACGGATCGAAGCGCTCACGCGCTTCGCTACGGTCGAGCCGCGCGGCGCGAAGCCCTTTACGCGGGCACAAAAAAGCCCCGGCGCGGGCCGGGGCTTTGGAAACGGATTGAGCGTTGTTCTTGGGCCGGAGCGGCTCAGTTGCTGAGCGCCGGGATGGACTCACGCGCGCCCGGGAGGTCCGACTTCTCGACCTCGGCACCCTTGATGAGATCCGCGCTGAACACCTCGTCGACCTTCGGCTCGGCGTTGTCGAGCGTCTTGGCCGTGATGAAGATGACCAGATTGCGGGTCTTCAACTGCTCGCTCTTGGACTTGAAGAGCGAACCGAGCACCGGGATCTCGCCGATCACCGGAACCTTGCTGTTGCCCTTGCTCTTCTGGTTCTCGATCAGACCGCCGATGCCCAGCGTGTGGCCGTTTTTGAGCGAGACCTGCGTGACCGCCTTGCGAGTGGCGATGATCGGAATCGCGGCACCGGAGGCGCCACCGAAGGCGACTTCGCCGGCCCGGCTGCTGACCTCGGGCAGGATGTTCATCTTGATGAACCCGGCGTTGTTGATCTGCGGGGTGACCTTCAGGTTGATGCCGATCGGCTTGTAGGTGAAGCCGCTGATCTCGAAACTGCCCTGCTCCTGATTGTACGTGTAGTTCGGGATCGGGTATTCCTCACCGATGTTGATCGACGCCTCGATGTTGTTGAGCGTGACCACCGTCGGGTTCGAGACGAGCCGCACGTTGTTCTGGGACTCGTAGAGCGAGAGCACCGCGCCGAACTCCGAGATCGAGAACGTGGAGGTGATGAGCGACGGCGAGTTGAACAGCGACTGCAGGTTGTTCTTCCAGTCGCGCGTGTTGATCCCCGGGGCCTCGTACTTGTCCGGGGTAACTGTGCCGGCAGTATCGACAATACGATTGCCAAACGAATCCAGGACGTAGTCGCTCCGGGTCGGGTTGGCGGTGGTCGGGGTGGTCATCTGGTACTTCGTCGGTTCGCTCTTGCCGATATCCGACAACGTCGCCGTCTGCCACTTGGTCTCGCTCTGGGCGACCTTGAGGTTCTTCAGCGAGGACCAGTTCACGCCGATGTCGCTGCCATCGTTGTTGGTCACCTCGATGAACTTCGACTCGATCATGACCTGGGCGGTCGCGACATCGAGCTTGGCGATGATCGGCTTGATCTTCTCCAGGCGCGACGGCCGCTCGGTGATGACGAGGGCGTTGTTGCGCTGGTCGATCTGGATCTTGCCCTTCACGGGCTCCCCGGTTTCGACCATCGAGGAGACGGTGGGGAGGATCTTGGAGGCCTCGGCGTAGTTGAGGATGTAGACCTCGGTGACGGTGGGCTCCTGCGCGAGCTGGTCGCGGCTGACCACGCGGATGATGTTCTCATCCTCCATGTAGGTGTAGCCGACCGGCTCGAGCACCTCGCGGAAGATCTGCCGCCAGGTGACGTTGCGCAGCTTGATGGAGGTGCGGCCCTGGAGCGTTTCCGGCACGACGAGGTTGAGCTCGAACATGTCGGCCACGTTGCGCAGGATGGTGCGAATCTCCTCGTTCGGGAAGTCGACGGAGATGAGGTCCTTCTTCTCGCCCAGCGAGACGGTGGAAGGCGTCGCGGCGGGCGCGGCAGGGGCGGGCGTGTCGCTCTGCGCCTGTAGGGGTAGCGCAAGGGCGGACGCGGCAGCTAAGACAAGCAGTTTGGTTCGTTTCATACGGAGAATCATTTGATGGTTCGCTCGGCCTCTCTGTCGTTGTAGCGGATCCGGAAGCGGTTGTTGGCGATGCTGACGATCTCCACGACGTATTCAACACCATCGAGCGTCACGGCGACTTTATCACCGATTTTTTGCCGCCGCTCGGTGAACAGCAGCACGGGCTCGCCGCCGAGGGTCATGCTGCCGGTGGGCTGGAGCAGGGCGGCCAGCTGCGGCACCAGCTCCTCGTCGCTGCGGCGCGGGCCGTCGCCGTTGGTGCTGGGCGCGAGGTCGCGCAGGTCGGCGACGGGCGGGTTGAAGGGGTCCTTGGCCGGGGCGGCGGCCAGGGCGGACGCCCGGCCGTCGGTGATCTTCGCAAGGGTGGCCAGCACCTTCTCGCGGGACTCCGGGGTGGAGATCGCCGCGCCCTGCGCCCACAGCGCCGGGGTGGCCAGCAACGACAACGACACGACGAGGAGACGGGCTTTCATCACTTGGCGGCTAGGAGCTGGAGGTTGATCGTGAGCGCCTCTTTCTGCGCGGACCCGGCGGCGGCCTCCACCACGACCCCGGCCGAGGCCCGCTGCACACTGAAGTCGACGAGACGATAGAGGCGCGACCCCGTCTCCAAGGCGTGGAGAAACGCGATGAGCTGCGCGTACTCGCCCTCGACGACGACGCTGAAGCCGGCCGGCTGGTAGTTCTGTCCGGCGGCGGCCGTCTTCGGCGCGCCCAAGGGACGCAGCACCGACATGCGCACGCCGCTGGCGGACTCGAGCCCGTAGAAATACTCCTGGTTGCCCGAGACATCGTCGATGCGCGTGAGTTTCTCCTCGAGGCCGGCGACGCCCGCCTTCAGGGCGGCGAGGTGCTCCTCGAGCGCGGCGGAGTTGCGGACATTGCGCTCGATCTTCTTCCCGTCCGCCTCCAGTTGCTCGAGTCGGGTACGTTCCTCGCCAAGGGTGCCACTGCGCAGGAAATAAAGTGCGACCAGGACCAGCGCGAGGCCACCGCAGGCCAGCGCCAACGGGTACCGCCGGAGGAAATTCGCTTTGGTGGGTGCCTTACTCATTGAGAGCCTCCGGTTTCGGGGTGGGCGCGCGTTTCGGCGCCGGGGCGGCGGGTTTGCCGCCCTTGAGCTTGAGCTCGATCGCGAAGGTGAAACGGTTGCCCGCCTGGTCGCGGTTCTGCGAGCTCAGGCGCACGCTCTCCATCAGCTCCATGATCGCGGGGGTCGCCGCCAACTGGTCGCTGTAGGTTTTCGGGACCGATGCCGAGGACCCATAGGCTGTGCCGCGCAGCCGCACGCCCTCGTCGTACAACTCGACCAGGTCAATCACGATCAGGCGCGGCAGCGTCTCGGCGATGAGCCGGAGAAAATCCGAGGCCACCAGTCGCGGCGCAAGGAAACCCTCGATCTGGCGCAGCTTCTTCTCCCCGTCGGCGAACTGGGCCTGCAAGGCGCTCGCCTGCGTGGCGCGCTCCCGGTGGCGCTCCGCCGTGGCGACCCACTCGGCGTTCTGTTCGCGCACCGCGCGCAATTCGCCCTCCTGGCGGATCACCAGCGCCCCCACCCCGAGCGCCACGACCACGGCCGCGGCGTTGATCAGGAACGAGGTGCGGATGACCTTGGTGTCGGGCAACGTTTCGGCCACCCGGAAGTTCGGGTGCCAATAGAGCACGGGGCCGGCCGGCCGTTTACTGGGCTTCATGGGAGGCGGGCGAAGGTTGGTTGTTGGCCATCAGGCTGAGCAGGCCGAGCCAGGAGCTCGGAATCACCTCGGGGCACACGCCGGGGGCGAACTTGATCCCCTGCTTGCTCAGCCACGGCTTGAGGTCGAGCGAAAGCTGCGACACCCCGAGGGCGCTGGCCAACGTGCCGCTCAGCCAAGTGAATCCCGACGGCTGGACCGAGCAGTAGAGCTGGCCGATCGACTGGCCGGTCTGAACTTCGAAAAAGCCGATCGAGGACTGGAGCTCCTTGAGGACCCGTTTGACGAGGTTCGGCCCCATGCCGGTGAAATCGAAGGTGTTCGAGAAGAGAAGCTTGGCGGCAGCCTCCTCGTCGCGCAGGCCCATCTCCTTCTGGGCGATCGGGATCATCGAGTTGATGCCATGCGGCATCGGGCGGGCCAGGTCGACGCCGGTGCCGGTCACGATGTAGCAGTTGGTCGTCTCGCGACCGATCTCCAAGACCAAGGTCGGCGTCTTGATATCCTGCGTCGTCAACACGCCCTGCATCGCACCGAGGATGGCAGCCGAGCCGATCTCGAGCCGCTCCGGATAGATGCCCGCGGCGAGCAAGGTGTCCTGCGCCTGGGCAAAATCCTCGGTGTAGCTGCCGCAAAAAACCACTTCCTTCACCGCGGAGGAGTTCGGATCGATAAGGCTCCCATCCGCGGCGGACACGATCGCGAAGATCATCTTCTCCGGCTCGGCGCGGAACTGGGTGGTGAGGATCTCCTCGAGGTAGGCCGTCTCCTTTGCGCGTTTTGGATCGACCGACGCCCGGCGGATGAAGCGTCGCTCCGGCGAGATGCCGCACACGGCATGCCGGTAGGTGCCGCTGCGCCGCGGGCCGGCGACCTTGTCGAACAGCGCGCCGATGGCGGGCAAGCCCTCCCCGGGCACCTCCTCCACTTTTTCGATCACCAGGGGGGCGGTCAGCGAACTGGTCCGCGCCACAAGGCTCGAATACTCATTGATCTCGACGAAGTAACCGCTGGATTTTCCGGAGAAAAGCATGGGATGGGAGCGAGGGCGTCGACCACGGTCAGCGCGAAAGCATGGCTGGAACGTTCACCCTATTTCGTAAAAATCGGCCCAACTCTCAAGGCCTAAAACCAAAACCATCATCACCCGCGGGGTTTTGACAGCGTTTTTTGCGCGGCATTGCTTCCCGCGCACCGCCCCCGCAAAAACAAAAGGGCGCCGTTGTGCACGACGCCCGCGACCCACCGATGGGGGCTACTTCTGCCAGGTACGCTTCTTGTGGCGATTCGCCTTCAGGCGCTTGCGGCGTTTGTGCTTCGCCATCTTCAGACGGCGCTTCTTCTTAAGGTTTCCCATGGGTGTCGGTGTTGGTTGAAAACGTCGGTTGTGCGGACTCGCTGCACGCGAGTAAAGCCCATTATCCGCGGAAACTCGCACCCGCGGCGAAAACCGTCCCGCGCGCGGGCACCAGGGCCCCGGAGACGACAAACGGAACGATTCGCCACGCCGAGGCACGAAAACCCACGAAAACGGCTCTCCCGCTTGGGCCTGCTGCGGCCTCTTCGTGGCCATGGATTGGAGACTCCGGCCATCGGTGCGCTCACGCGCATCGCCATGGCCAAACCGCTCACCGGCCACCGGCAACCGCTCACCGGCAACCCACTCGGAGGCGCACCGCGCCGTAGATTCCCGCAGGTTCTGCCGAGGGCACGAATGCCGAACGGCAGAACGTCCACCGCTCACCGCTCACCGTCCACCGTCCACCGGCAACCGGCAACCGGCCATCGGTGCGCTCACGCGCATCGCTACGGCCAAACCGATCACCGACCACCGGCAACCGGCTCACCGGCAACCGGCTCACCGCTTGCCGATCTCGATCAACCGCCCGGTCTCGGTCGCGACCACGAACGCCCGGATCGTCCCCTCCTCCACCCCGGCCAGCTTCGCCACGACCGCGCGGTAGAGGTTCAGCTGCGCGGCGTGCCGCTCGCGCAGCCCCGCCTCGTCCGCCCCGCGCTCCGTCTTGAAATCGTAGATCGCCACCGTGCGGCCTCCCTCGGCCGTCCGCCGCACCACCACCCGGTCGAGCGCGCCCGACACCCACGCGCCCGCGACCACGGCCTCGAACGCCCGCTCGCGCCACACCTCGTCGCCGGGATTCTCCCGCGCAAAAACGGTCCGCAACTCCGGTGTTTGGAGACAAGTCGCGACCTCCCGCACGGCCGCCTCCGGGCGTCCCTCGCCACGGGCGTCCGCGGCCCAGCATTCCGCCGTATCCGGGCCACCAAACCACTCGACCGTGGCGAACAACCGGTGCACCTGGACGCCGAACTCCGTCGCCGCCGCCCCGCCGCCCGCCAGGAGCCGTCCCGCCTGCACCCGTCCGGGCTTCAAACCCGAGGGGCGCAGGGCCACCAGCGGCGCGCGTCGCGCCAGCCGCACCGCCCCCACCGGGTCCGGCCGCGCCATATTCGCCGCGGCACCGCCGGCGGACCCACCGCAGTCCAAGCCCGGAGCAACCTCCGGCTCGGCCGCATCCGCCTGCGCCCGCCCCTTGTCCGTCGCACCCCGGCCATCGGCCAACGTCCTTCGGCCATCCTCCATCATCCATTCCACTTCGCCGGCCGCCCAGACCCCGCGGAAGCCCGCCTCCCCTACCCGCACCGTGCGCTCCTCCGCGCCGAGCGTGGCGGTGAGCAGCCGCGGGAAGTTCAGCGACGCCGATTTGCCCGGCGGTTCGATCACCGCATAGAGCGCCCGCTTGGCGCGCGTCAGCGCCACGTACAGGAGCGAGAGCTGCTCGTAGCAGTTCTCCGCCACCGCCGCGGCCGCGTACTCGCGCAACACCGGATCGGCGTCGGCCAGCCACGACTCCGGATAGTTCAGCACCCACGCCACCGAGCGATCCGCCGCCTTGCACACCGCCGGTCCGTCGCGCCGCTGCGCAAGCTTCTGCCCCTCGAGATCCGGCAGGATGACCACGTCGAAACCGAGCCCCTTCGCCTTGTGCACCGTCATCACGCGCACCACTCCGGCGCCCTCCGGCTCGCGCACCGAGTATTCGTCGAGGAAACGCCGAAACGCGTCCACGTCCCGGGTACCGCGCTCGTCGAAAATCCGCCCCGCCGCGACCAACTGGCGCAACCGCAGCCGCGTGAACGCATCGTCCGCCGCCAGCACCGGCTCCAACCGCCGCGCCCACCCGGCCAGCCACAGCTCGAAGCCCTCCGCCTCGATCGCACCGCGCACCGCCGCGCCCACCGCCGAGAAATCCGCCTCCTTGTAGCGATGTGCGTGAGCACATCGATCCCCCGGCGTTCTCATGAACGCCGCACCTTCTTTTCCTGGAGTTGGCCAAACTCCGGCCGGCGTTCTCACGAACGCCGCTACGTCGCCGACCGTGCCACCTGCGCCCGCGCCGTGGCACGGGTCTCCAGACCCGTGGCCCTCGAAGCCCAGCAGCGCCGCCAGCGGCGACATCGCCACCTGCCGCCGCGCGAACCCATCGTCTGGATGCACCGCGAGCTGCAGCAGCGCCGCCAGCGCCGTCGCCGCCGGGTTGTCGGTGCCGATCTTCAGATCCGCCTCCGCCACCGCAGCGATGCCGCCCTCGCGCCGCAGATAGTCCGCGAGCTGCGCGCCGATCTCGTTGCGCCGCACCAGCACCGCGCACGTGAGCCCGCGCTCCGTCGGCCGCAGTTCCTGGAGCAGCCGCAGCGTCGTCTCCCAGCGCCCGGCCTCGTCGTCGGCGAGCAGAAGCGCCGCCTGCCCGCTCCGCTCCGGCCGCGCGCTGCGGTGCTCGCGCCAGTGGCCGTTCCATTCCGCGGCCGCCTCGGGAAACAGCTCCGCGATCGCCGCGCCGTCGCCGCACACGCGGTTGACCATCTCGATCAACGCCGGCCCGGAGCGCCATGAGTCGTTGAGCTCGCCCTCCGCGATCGCGCCGCGGTACCGCGCGGCCACGTGCCGGAACAGTCGCGGATCGCCCTCGCGCCAAGTGTAGATCGCCTGCTTCACGTCGCCCACATAGAACAGGCTCCGCCGCCCCTCCGGGTCCTGCACCACCTCGTCGACGAACTTCTCCAGAATCCGCCACTGCTGGTAGCTGGTGTCCTGAAACTCGTCGAAGAGCCAGTGATCGAGCCGCGCGTCGATCCGGTAGTCGAGCGCCTCGCCGCCCCAGCCGCCCGCGGCCCCCTGCTCCGCCGTGGCACGGGTCTCCAGACCCGTGTCCGCCGCCGCCCGGTCGGGCGAGAGCAACTGCTGCAAATCCGCGAACGTGAGCCGCCCCGCGCGCCGCACCTCGGCGTCGTACAACCGGTCGAACAGCTTCAGCACCGCCGCGATGCCCTGCGTCACCGCCATCCGGCGACCGAGCTCCAATCCGACGATCCGCCGCGCCAGCACCGCCAACGGCCCGCACACTTCCGGTCCGAGCGCGCACTTCTGCCGGTCGATCGTGAGCGTCGCCGTGCCGGCGGCCACCGCCGGCCAGTCGGCCAGCGCCTTCTTCAGCACGAACTCGAGGTTCTCGGGCCGCGGTTGGCCCGGCGTCCACGCCAGCGCCTCCCGGGCGAACGCCCGCCAGCGCGCCCGCGGCTTGTCCTTGAGCTCCGGCGACCGCGCCGCCCACGTGTCGATCTCGTCGGCCGCGCGCGCCACCGCGGCGTCGTCGGCCACCGCCCACGGGAACCCCTCCGGCCAGATCCGCCGCGCCACGCCCCACTTCGCCGCCTGCGGCGCCGCGCGGTAGAGCGCCAGATGCGCCTCGACAAAGCGGTCCAGGCTCGCCGCCACGCTCTTGCCCTCGGTGCCGAACGTCGCGAGCCGGAACGCCTCCACGAGCGCCTTCTGCTCCGGCGTGAGCGCTTCGCTGCCGGCGAACAACCGCGCGAGCACGCGCCGCCGCTCCTCCGCGGCCGCGTGCTCGTCGAGCAGGCCCGGCTCGCCGCCCAGCCCGAGCTCGAGCGGAAACGCGCGCACGATCTTCGCAAAAAACCCGTCGAGCGTGCCGAGGTTGAGCCGGTGCATCGCACCGACCATCCCGCGCAGCAGTCGCCGAAAATCCGCCGCGGCGAGCTCCGGCCGCTCCAGCGCCTTCGCGAGTGTCCGCGCCGCGGATTCCTCCGTGCCGGCCGCCGCCAGCCGATTCACGATCTCGCCAAAGAACTCGCCGGCCGCCTTGCGCGTGAACGTGAGCGCCACGATCCGCTCCGGCGCCACGCCGAGCGCGAGCAACCGGATGAAGCGTGTCGTCAGCGCGAAGGTCTTCCCCGACCCCGCCGACGCGAAGATCATCTCGTGGCCGACCGTGTTCATGGGCCGCCCTCCCCTCGCGACTCCGGCCGCGCCCCCTCCTCGTCGCGATGCGCGTGAGCGCATCGATCTGTCGGCGTTCTCACGAACGCCGCTACGGTGCCATCCTCCCCCGTAGCGAGGCGAGTGAGCGTTTCGTTCCGCAGCGCACTCATTCGCCGCCCTCCCCCGTAGCGATGCGCGTGAGCGTTTCGATCCTCGCCGCCGCCGGCCAGTCGGCGACGTCGAAACTCGCCGCCGTGCCGTCATGGATGAGCGCCGCGAAGTCGTCGTTGTCGACTTCCTCGACCGGCGGCCAATGCCGCCCGGCCTTCACGCCGGCGCCGACCGCCGTCGCACACCGCAGCGCCGCCGTCTGCAATTCGTCGCCGAAGTCCTCCCACACGTCGATCCGCGTCTCCGTCACCGCCTTGGGCAGGTTGAAGTAGCCGACGCTCGCCGCGCGCGCGCCGAACAGCTCGCCGAGCGCCCAGCGGTAGAGCGGCAGCTGCAGGTCGGTCCAACGGAACGGCTTCCCCGCGAGCTCGCAGCGCGCCTCCGCCAGCCACGCGCGGCCGGCGCGGTCGCCCTGCAGGTGCGCCTCCCGCGGCGTCTTCGCGCTCTCCGAGGTCTTGTAGTCGAGCACGCGCCAGGCGCCGGTCGCCTCATGGCGCTCGATCCGGTCGATCGTGCCCGAAAGCTCGATGCCGCCGATGGCGAGCTTCCCCGCCGGCAGTTTCCATTCGGTGTGCTGGATCACCCAGCCGGCCGCGCGCTCCGCCGCCTGCAGCCGCGCCACCGCCGCCAGCCGTTGCCGCGCCGACTCCGCCTGCACGCGCAACGGCAGCGAGAGCTCCGGACCGAAACGCGCCGCGACCACCGCGTCGAGCGTCGCCTCGAACTCGCGCGCCAGCTCCTCGCCGTCGGTGCAGTCGCGCCACGCGGTATCCTGCCCCAGCCGTTCGAGCACGCGGTGCACGAGCGTGCCGAAGTCGCGCGCGTCGAGCTCCCGTTTCGCGGCGTCGACCGGCTCCATCTTCAGCCGGTGCTTGAGGTAGAAGCGGAACGGACACGCCAGATAGTCACGGAAGCCGGTCACGCGCAGCTTCTCCTGCGCGCCGACCCACGGCACGCGCCAGCGCCACGCGCGCCGCCACGCCACGTTGCCGCCCGCCGGCGGCAGCTCGCGGAAGAGGAAACGCACCCGCGCCGGCAGCTCCGTCTCCGCGCACTGGAACAGCAGCCGCGACGGCCGCAGCGGGTCGCCCGCGGCCGATGTCTTCCCGAGGAAAACCTCCAGTCGCCCGTCCTGCGCGCGGCACGCCGCCAACGCCGCCAGTTGCCACGCGTCGCGGGCGAAGCGCTGGGCGTTCGTCTTGAGCCCCAGCCGCTCGCGCAGCGACTCCGGCAGGAACGCATGCCCCGCCACCGCCTCCGGCGCGCTGCCGTCGTTGAGCCCGGCCACGAAGAGCACCGGCTCGTCGCGAAAGGCCAACTCCAGCCAGCCGTCGAGTTCGACCGCGCCGGCCGGCTTGTCGTCGAAGAGCCGCCCGGCACCGAAAAGTTGCAGCGCCAGCCCGCATGCCTCTTCCGCCCGTAGGGTGCGACCTTGGTCGCGCCGCACCGTGGGAGGCGACGCCGCGGCGCGCGCCACGTTTCCATCGGCCGCCTCCTTCGTGGCACGGGTCTCCCGACCCGTGCCCCCGGCCGCCGCGGCCACCTCGGCCGCCGCCACGCGCCAGGCCTCCGCCGCCTCGGCAAACGCCCGATCCGCCGCGCGCGCCAGATCCAGCTCGCGCCCCGCGTACAATCGCGCGAGCACACCGCTCCAGGCCTCGGGAAACGCCCCACCGCGCAGTTCGTCCAGCAACGCCGCCAGCCGCGCGAGCGCAGTGCCGAAACCGGGCTGCTTCGCCTCCAGCTCCGCCGTGTGCCGCCGCGCCTCGGCCAGCGTCGGCGGCAAGTGCTCGGCGTGCAGTGCGTCGAGCCCCGCCAACAAGCGCTCCGGTGGGCACCCGCTCTCGCGTGCCAGAAACTCCACCACCTCCGAGCGCCGCGCCAGCGCAGACGCGCTCGCCCACTCGTCGGCGCGCACCGCCGCCTGCAGCGCCGCGAGCAGACCAGCCAAGGCTTCGCGCACCAACGGCCGCCCCTCGGGCAGATGGCTCGCGACGCCGGCCGCGCGCAGTTCGCCGGCCAGCAACGGCAGCACTTCCGGGTCCGCCGCGCCCACCGCGCACAGCCCGGGCCGATCTCTCGCCGCCACCAGTTCCATCGCGATCGCCACCGCCTGCGCCGTCGGATCGGCGCACAACCGCACACGCTGCTCGAACGGCTCCAGCTCCAGCGTCCGCACACTCCACGCCTCGGGTCGCGGCCGCCCCCACTCGTCGAACAACGCCGCACCCTCGGGCGCCCGTAGGGTGCGACCTTGGTCGCTCCGCCCGTCCGTCTCCGAAGGGAGGAGCCTGCTTGCAGGCGAATTGGCCGCAGAATCGCCCGCCAGCAGGCTCCTCCCCCCGGCACACTCCGCCGGCCCGAACACGAGCACCTCGACATCCACCGATTGGCTCCATTTCTCGAGCACGCGCAACACCGCCGGCAGCGGATCCGCCACCGCCAGCAGCGCCACGCGGCGCACGCCCTCCGGCGGCGCGGCCGGCGCATCCGCCGTCGCCAGCGCCACCGCGGCC
>JAEWNN010000202.1 GCA_023457035.1 Verrucomicrobiota bacterium | reverse complement strand
TCGGCGGAGCCGACGGCGGTCCAGGATCCGGCGAGCGTGCCGCCGCGCACCGCGAGGTAGGCGTTGTCGGCGATGCCCTGCTGCATCACGCCTTTGAGGCTGTCGGCGACATGGTACGTGTACTGCGCGATGAGCTGGCCACCGGGGGTGCCGGCGTGGGCGAGCACCGGCGCGGCGGGCAGGAAGCGGCGGGACTGGAGCAGGGCGTGGAGGTCGAGGCAGTGGTTGTCGCGGCCGCTCCGCTCCTCGATGCACAGGCCCATCGCCACCCGCATCCAGAGGAACTGCGGCACTTCGAGGTGCCGGACTTTGGCGCCGTCGCGCCGCGCGGTGACGAGGAAACGCTCGGCAAGCGCCTGCACCGCGGGAAGGTCGAGCGCAAGGTCGGCCGTGGGATCGAGCGCCGCAGCAAGCTTCTCGAGGTCGAAGCGCTCGAGCAGGCGCGGCTGGAGCAGACCGAGGCCGGCGGCCTCGAGAAGATACTCGGCGAAACCGCGCCGGTGGAAATCGCGCAGGCGATCGACGCCGTCGCGGACAATGTCCCATCCGAGCGCCTCCTCGTAGAGATAGGTGAGCTGGAGACGTCCGGCGAACAGGGCGAAGTCGCTATCGCGCTCGATGAGGGCGCGGGCATTGCGGGCGACGGCGGCGGCGAGGTCGGCCCCGGAGATGTTGTCGTAGATCGAGCGACGCAGTTCGTGCTCGAGTTCCTCGGGCGTCAGCGGCAGCGCGAGGCCGGCGGCGGCGAAGGCGATGCGCAGGCGCAGGTCGTGGCCATCCCAGAGGTAGGTGTCGCCGGCGGCGCGCACGACCACCACCATCGAGGGCTGGGCCGCGGCAGGCGCCGGGGCGGCCTCGTGGCCGCGGGTGGCGGCGCGCATCGAACGGTAGATGATGAACGCCTCGGCGACCTTGAAGTGGCCGGCGCGCATCAACTCTTCCTGGACAACATCCTGGACCTCCTCGATGTGGAGGAACGTCTCGTGGGTGGCGAGGGCGCGGGCGGTGACCGCCCGCGCGATCTCGGCGGAAGGGGCGGGGCTGAGCCGGAGGGCGAGGAAGGCCTTGCGGATCGCGATCTCGATCTTGGCCTCGTTCCACGGAACGACGTGGCCGTTGCGCCGGATGAGGCGGACGGGCGTGGCGCAGGAGACGCGGTCGGTGCCGAGCTTGGCGCCGCGGCTGTAGAGCAGGCTTTGGGCGACGTCGTAGGCGTTGTTGTCGACGAGCGTCTGCTCGATCAGGACGTACAACTCCTGCAGGTCGAGGCGCAGCGGGCGCTGGCGCAGCGCGAGCGCGGTCAGGTTGCCGGCGACCTCGCCGGCGATGCGGGCGACGAAGCGTTTGTGCTCCTCGGTGAAGATGGCCGTCTCGCCGCGGGCAAGCAGCAGCGTGGTGAGCGACTTGCCCACGGTGTCGGCGATCTCGCCCAGGTCGAACGGCTCCAATCCCTGGGGACAGAGCACCTGCACGTCGGGCAACGTCGGACACTGCTCGCGCACCGCATCGCGCCACGGGTAGTTCGGCTTCCGGTCCTTGGGGGCGGAGGCGAAACGCTTGAGCGCGAGATCATGCTCGAGACTGGAGTGCGGTGTCATCCCAAGGAAACGCAGTCGATCGATGGCAGGTTGAGGGGGTGCAAAACGCGACACACCCGACGCCGCGTGGCGCCGGGTGCTCACGCAGAAAAATCAAGTTCGGACACTGCCGGGGGTGCGGAAAACGGCAGCGGCCCAGAACGCATCACCAGCCTGCGCACAGGCCAAAGCCGCGGCCGAACCGCGGGGGTTCGGGCGTTGGGCGATGGCAGGGAGGCAAGTCATGGGAGGCGACGCAGGCTGGACAGGGGAGAGGAGACGAAAGACGCCGAAAAACGACGATCCGGGAGGTTTGGCCACACTAAGTTGTTTCGAGTTATTTACCGGTTGCTCACCACTACGGGTTGTGGGTGGCCAAAAGCGAAGGCACAACATATGGGTTTGGTCGAAAAACCCGTCAACCGGTTTCTGGTCAGGAAAGTGGAAAATTCCCGCGCCGAAGGCACGCCGGATGCGGTCTCCCGAGCCGCACCGGTGTTCCGGCAAATTTCTCCGGAAACGACCCGCCCGAATGGGGCCCATCGCGTCCCCGGGCTCCGGCCGCGATCGCCCGCGGCCGCTCGCCGCATCAGACCTTTGGACACCGCCCCAAATCATTCCTTCCGGGCAAACCGCACCGCGACGCCCCCCCTGCCCCGGCTGCGCCCGCACGCGAACACCACCTGACGGGGCGCGCCACCCCAGCCAAGACAAGTGCACCACATCGCGGGGACAGGCGGGACGACCCGCCCACCGGGCGCGGAACCGCTGCCGTGCCACGGCACCCGCGCGGCGAGGGGCGAACACCAACCGCCGTCGGCCTGTCCGACGGCGGTACGTCCCTCCGGGGGCTCCCGGTTTTCCGGCGCGCAAGGCGCGAGCGTTCGCCGTGCGACCGCCCGGTTGCGCTCAGAGCGCGAGCAGTTCGCGGCAGGCGGCGAGGTACTTGTCCTGCGTGCCCTTGATCACATCCGCGGGCAACTGCGGCGCCGGCGGCTGCTGGTTCCACTTGATGGCCAGCAGGTGGTCGCGCACGAACTGCTTGTCGTAGCTCGGCGGCGAGCAATCGAGCCGGTACTCGGCCTGCGGCCAGTAGCGCGAGGAGTCGGGCGTGAGGACCTCGTCGATGAGGAAGAGGTTGCCCTGCGCGTCGGTGCCGAACTCGAACTTGGTATCCGCCAGCACGATGCCGGCCTTCGCGGCGCGATCGCGGCCGAACTTGTACAACTCGAGGCTCACGGCTTTGACCTTCTGATACAGCGCGGCGCCGATGGCCGCCTCGCCCTGGGCGTCGTCGATCGGCTCGTCGTGCTGCCCCTTCGGGGCCTTGGTGGTGGGCGTGAACAACGGTTCGGGCAGCTGCTGCGCCTGCCGCAGGCCGGCGGGCAGCTTGATCCCGCAGATCTCACCGGTTTTCTGGTACGAGGACCAGCCGCTGCCGACGAGGTAGCCGCGCACGACACACTCGATGGTGAGCGGCTTGAGCTTGCGCACGATCATCGAGCGCAGTTGCAGGTCGCGGTCGGTGATGCCGCGACGGGTCATCTCGCCGATCTGGTCGGGGAAAAGGTGGTTCGGGAGGATCTGCTCGGTCAGCTTGAACCAGTGGTTGCTGATCTGCGTGAGCAGGATGCCCTTGCCCGGGATGCCGTCGGGCAGGACAACGTCGAAGGCCGAAAGCCGGTCGGTGGCCACCATGAGGATGGCGTCGCCGCAGTCGAAGAGCTCGCGGACTTTGCCCGAGGCGATTTTGGGATACGGCAGGCCCTCGATCGAGGTGACGGCGCGGGCCGGGAGTGCGGAAGCGATTTGGTCGGCGGTCATCGGGCGGAGCATAGAGACGAGCCGCGCGCCCCACGCGAGCCGAAAGACCGACCCCGCACCGCGCATGCCTTACGATCCCCGCGACGCTCCCCTCCCGGCATCCCTCCAGTGCGCAAAACCAGAGGTGTCGGCTCGACCACCCGTCACCGGTCGCTCCATAACCGCCACCACTGGAGTTTTCCCTGCACCTGACTACGCTGCGGCACCCCATGGCAAGCCCTAGCCGACCACTGCGGCATATCCCGAACCGCCCCCGCCCCCCATGCCGTTGCGCCGGCCAAGCGCGACTCCTTCCAGGCGGCTGGGTTGCCGCACCCGCCACAATGCCGGGAGGGACAGCGCAACGGGGCAACGCCGGTCCCGACCCCAACCGGAGCCGCCGGCCCGCCGCCCACACCATCCCGGCGCAGTTGCCGTGGAGCCACTGATGCCGACGACGATGCGCCTCCGCCTCGCACGCCTCCTCGGCGCCACGCTCGCAGCCCTCCTTGCCGTTCCACCGGCCGGACACGCCGCCCCCGAGCCCTCCGCGGTCCAGCAACGCCCCACGGACTATGCCGTCGCCGCCAACTATCTCGCCGTCTTCTGCCGCTACGTCACCTGGCCGGAGCCCCCTGCCGCCACTCCGGCCGAAGCCCCCCTGCGCATCGGCGTGCTCGGGCCGAACCCCTTCGGCCAGACCCTCGAGACGGTTCTCGCCGGCAAGGTTCTGCGCGGGCGCCCGCTCACCGCCGCCTACGCCACGGACCTCAAGCAACTTGTCGACTGCCACGTCGTCTTCATCAGCTTCACCGACGCCGAACGGATCGCCTCCTCCCTCGCCGCGCTCGACGGCAAACCCGTGCTCACCGTCCTCTATCGCGGCGAGCTGGCCGCGGCGCCCCCCTCCGGCGCCGTCATCGAACTGGTGCGGGTCCGCAGCAACATCCGCTACCTGCTCAACTCCACCGCCCTCCGCGCACAAGGGCTCCAGCCCACCCCGGGGCTGCTTGAGAACGCCCTGCGCCGCAGCGGAGGGCCCATGCCATGAACCCCGCCCTCTCCATTCGCCGCAAGGTCGCCCTCGCCCTGTTCGGCGTCACCGGTTTGGCCATGGCCGCCGTCGCCGCGGCGTTGTGGATCTTCGAGTATCGCGCCGCCGACCTCCGCGCCCGCGCCACGCTCGAGTCGCTCGCCGAGACGATAGCCCCCGGCCTGATCGCCTCGCTCGACTTCGACACTCCGGCGGTCGCCACCGAGAGCCTCCAGCGGCTTGAATCCGGCGGCATCGTGATCGCCGCCTGCGTCTTCCGGACCGCCCCGGGCGGCACCGCGCCACAGCCCTTCGCGACCTATCTGCGGCCCGGGCATCTGCCCATCCATGCCCCGCGGGCCGGCGCAACCGGTTTCGCCCGACAAGGCGACCGCGCCCTGCTCAACCACAGCCTGCGCGCCGAGGGTCGCCCCGTCGCCCTGCTCCAGCTCGAGGCCGATGTGGGTCCGTTTCGCCGCAGCCTGCACGAGTCGCTCGGTCTCCTCGGCTTCGTCATCCTGCTCGTCGGTGCCGCCAGCCTCTGGTTCACCCGGCTGTTCCACCGCGCCCTCACCCGCCCCCTGCTGGAACTTGCCGCCGCCGTCGCTCACGTCCGCACCCACGGCGACTACTCCGCGCGTGCCACGATCACCACACGCGACGAGGTCGGGCGGCTGGCCGAGGGCTTCAACCTCATGCTCGCCGGCATCGAGCAACGCGACCGCCAGCTCGCCGAACAAACCGCCTTCCAGCAGGCCGTGCTCGAGAACGCCGGAGTGTCCATCATCAACACCGACACCGCGGGCATCATCCGTTCCTTCAACGCCGCCGCCGAACGCATGCTTGGCTACCGGCGAGAGGAGATCATCGGGAGGGAGACCGCCATGCGCTACCTCGACCCCGCCGAGGTAGCCGAGCGCGCCGCCGAGTTCGGCCGCCGCCGCGGCCGCACGACCCAACCCGGCTTCGGTTTCTTCGTCGAGCTCGTGCGCGACGCCCCCTGCACGCAGGAGTGGACCCACATCAGGAAAGATGGCACGCGCTTGCCCGTCTCCGTCGTCCTGTCGACCCTGCTCGCCCCCGATGGCCGCCACCTCGGGCTGTGCGCCATCGGCACCGACTTGTCGGAGCGCAAGGCCGCCGAGGCCGCCGTGCGCGCCAGCGAGGAACGGATGCGCCAGTCCTTCGAGGCCTCCCCCATCGCGCTCGCGCTCAACAACGCCGCCGGAGAGCTCCTCTACCTCAACCGCAAGTTTATCGATTGGTTCGGATACACCGCTCACGATGTTCCCACCGTCGAGGCCTGGTACTCCCTCGCCTATCCCGATGCCGAGGCCCGCGAACGCCACCGGCAACGCTGGCAACAACGCCTCGCGGAGGCCGCCGCGCGCGGTGGCGAGATGCAACCGATGGAGGCCGAGGTCACCTGCCGGGATGGCCGCCGCCGCCTCATCGAGTTCCGCTGCCAACAGTTCTCCGGGCTGCTCCTCGTCGCCTTCACTGACATCACCGAGCGCAAAGCCTCCGAGGCAGCCGTACACGCCAGCGAGGAGCGTTTCCGCATCGTGGCGGAGCAGACCGGCCAGATGATCTTCGACCAGAATCTGCTGACGGGGACCCGCGTCTGGGCCGGCGCCACGGCCACCATCGTCGGGTTCTCCCACGCGGAACTCGGCTGCACCCCGCCGGGTTGGTGGACCGCCCGGGTGCACGCCGACGACCAGGCGGGGTTCCTCGCGCAGGTCGAGCATCTCCGGCACCACGGCGGCACACGGCGGTTCGGCTACCATTTCCGCCGGCGCGACGAGCAGTGGATCTACCTCGCGGAAAGTGTCACCGCTGTATCCGGCGACTCCGGGCAACCGCTCCGTCTGCTCGGCACCATCGCCGACGAAACCGCCCGCCGTGCGGCGGAGGAGGCGGTGCGGGCGGGCACGGAACAGCTCCGGCTCACCATCGAGCAAAGCGGCCAGCTGTTCTTCTCCCATGATTTGGTGCGCCAGCAGCCCCGATGGGCCGGTGCCGCCGAAGCGCTCACCGGCTACAGCGTCGACTTTCTCAACCGCACCCGGTTCGACTGGTGGGATGAACAGGTCCACCCCGACGACCGGGCCTCGGCGGGCGAGGAATTCCTGCGCATCGGCCGTGAAGGCGGCCAGGCCCGCATGTCCTACCGGTTCCACCACCGCGACGGCCGGTGGGTGCACCTGCTCGCCAACCTCACCGCCGTGGCCGGAGCCGGAGACCGGCCGAGGCAGGTTTTCGCCTCGATCGCCGACATCACCGCGGAGGCCGAGGCCGCCGCGGCCGTTCGGCAGCTCAACATCGAACTCGAGCAGCGTGTGCAGGACCGCACCGCCGAGCTCGACCGCCGTATCACCGAGGTCGAGCACCTCAACGCCGATCTGCACGCCAGCCAGGATAGCCTCGCCCGTGCCGCCGCCAATCTGCAGGAGGCCAACTCCAACCTCCTCGCCGCCAACCAGGAGCTCGAGTCCTTCTCCTACTCCGTCTCCCACGACCTCCGGGCCCCCCTGCGTAACATCGCCGGCTTCATCGAACTCCTGCGCAAGCGCACCGCCGGGCACCTCGACGCCGAGGCCGACCGCTACTTCGGTATCGTTGGCACCGAAGCCGTCCGCATGGCCGCCCTCATCGACGATCTCCTCACCTTCTCCCGTATCGGCCGCGCCGAACTCCACTTCGCCCCCGTCCAGCTCGCCACGCTTGTCGCCGAGGTGCAGGCCGAGCTCCAGTCCGACCTCACCGGCCGCGACATCGAGTGGCGGCTGCAGCCGCTGCCGCCGGTCCTGGGCGACCGCACCCTCCTGCGCCAGGTCGTGGCCAACCTTCTCTCCAACGCCGTCAAGTTCACCCGCAAGCGCCCCGAAGCCGTCATCGAGATCGGCGCCGAACCCGCCGGAGCCGATTCCGAACTCGTCGCCTTTTTCGTCCGCGACAACGGCGCCGGTTTCGACCCCAAGTACACCGCCAAACTCTTCGGCGTCTTCCAGCGCCTCCACAATCCCCGCGACTTCGAGGGCACCGGCATCGGACTGGCCAACGTCCGCCGCATCGTCGAGCGCCACGGCGGCCGCGTCTGGGCCGAGGGCACCCCCGGTCAAGGCGCCACCTTCCACTTCTCCCTCCGCCCCGCGGCCCCCTGAACTGGCACCCGCTGCCATCCCTTCCTTGCCCGTCTGTCGCCCTGCGGCACTTTTCCGCTTCACTCCTGCTCGTAGCAGCCACCACCACCATCATGCCTCAGCCCACGCGCATCCTTCTCGTCGACGACGATCCCGCCGGTGCCGAGCTCACCGCCGCCGCCCTTCATGAGATCGGCCTCGGCGACAACATCAGCATCGCCAGCGACGGCGAGGAAGCTCTCGACTTCCTCTTCCGCCGCGGCCCCTACGCGGCTGGCCCCGAGACCCCGCCATCCCTCATCCTGCTCGACCTGAAAATGCCCAAGGTCGACGGCCACGAGGTCCTCCGCCAGATCCGCGCCGATCCTCGCCTACACCGCGCGCGCGTCGTCGTCCTCACCTCCTCCGACCAGGAGGCCGACATCACCCGCAGCCGCGAGCTCGGCAGCGACGCCTATCTCGTCAAACCCACCAGCATCGTCGAACTCATCGACCAACTCGGGCGCCTCTCGGCCCAGTGGCAACAGCACACCCCCGCCGGCCAGTCGTAGCACCATGCCCGCACCCGCGTCCCCCCCCTTGCGCATCGTCCACCTCGAGGACGACTTGGGCGCGCACGAACTCGTGCGCGCGCTGCTCGCCGCCGACGGCATCGACGCCGCCTTCGAGCACGTCGATGAGCCGGAGGCCTACCGCCGCGCGCTCGCGCCCAATCCCCCCGATCTCATCCTTTCCGACTTCAACCTCCCCGGCATGGACGGCCACGCCGCCCTCGCCCTCAAAGGCGAGCTCTGTCCCGGTGTCCCGTTCATCTTCGTCACCGGCGCGCTCGGCGAGGAGACCGCCGTCGAGACCCTCCGCAACGGTGCCACCGACTTCGTGCTCAAGGGGTCTCTCGCCCGCCTCGCCTCCGCCGTCCGCCGCGCCCTCGCCGAATCGCGCGAACACCGCGAGCGCCTCCGCGCCGAGCAATCTCTGCGTATCAGCGAGGAACGGTTCCGCCGCCTCACCGCCAACGCCCCCGACGCCATCTTCCGTTACCGCCTCGCCCCCTCCCCGGGCTACGAATACATCAGCCCCGCCATCGAGCAGATGATCGGCTACCGCCCCGAGGAGTTCTACGCCGAGCCCGAACTTGCCGGCCGGCTGGTCCCGCCGGGCGACCGCGACGAGCTCCGCGCCATCGCCCGCAGCCGCGTGGTCCCCCTCGGCATCCGCGAGATCCGCTGGATCGCCCGCGACGGCCGCACCATCGTCACCGAACAACGCTTCGTCCCCGTCCGCGACGATCTCGGCCAGCTCGTCGCCGTCGAGGGGATCGCCCGCGATATCTCCGACCGCAAACGCTCCGAGGACCAGATCCACCTGCTCTCCGAGGCCATCGAGCAAAGCCCCGTCGGCATCATCGTCACCGACGCCCGGAACCGGATCCTCTTCGTCAACGCCCGCATCCCGGCCATGTCGGGTTATGCGGCCGCCGAACTCCTCGGCAAGGACCCCGGACACTTGCTCGCCCCGGACAATCCCCCCGTCCTCGGCGACGAAATCTGGCGACGCATCCACTCCGGCCACACTTGGCAAGGCGACTTCGTCTGCCGCCGCAAGGATGCCGGGGACTACACCGTCCACGCCACCATCGCGCCCATCCTCGACACGGACGGACGCGTGCGCAACTACCTCGCCGTCCATGAGGACGTGACCGCCGTCCGCCAAGAGCAGGACCACCGCCGCCAGCTCGAGGCCCAGCTCTTCCAGGCCCAAAAACTGGAGACAATCGGCACCCTCGCCGGCGGCATCGCCCACGACTTCAACAACATCCTCACCGGCATCCTCGGCTTCACCGAGATCGCCAGCCTCGCCCTCCCCGAGGACCACCCCGCCCACAACGACCTCGCCGAAGTGCGCAAGGCCGGCATGCGCGCCAAGGATCTCGTCGCCCAGATCCTCACCTTTGCCCGCCAGAAGGACTCCCAGCAGGTCCCGCTCGAACTCGCGCACTCCGTCGACGAGGCCCTCAAGCTCGTCCGCGCCTCCACGCCCGCCACCATCGAGATCGAGCGGGACTTCCAGCCCGGCCGCGTCCGTGCCGATCCCACCGCCATCCACCAGGTCGTCCTCAACCTCTGCACCAACGCCGTCCACGCCATGCGCGGCCAAGTCGGAAGACTCTCCCTACGCATCGCCCCCTTCACCACCACCGAACCGCGCTCCGACACCACCCCGAAGCTCAAACCCGGCAGTTATCTTTGCCTGAGCGTCCGTGACACCGGCCACGGGATGGACGAGAAGACGCGCAACCGCCTCTTCGAACCGTTTTTCACCACCAAGAAGGTCGGCGAAGGCACCGGGCTCGGCCTTGCTCTCGTCCGCGGTATCGTCAACGCCCACAACGGCGCCCTCCGCATCGCCAGCCAGCCCGGCGTCGGCACCACCTTCGACATCTTCCTGCCCGCCTGCACCGACACCGAGCCCAGGAGCGAGCCCACCACCATCATCGCCCAAGGCAACGGGGAGCAGGTCGCCGTCGTCGACGACGAGAAATCCGTCGCCGCCTTCGTCGGCGCACGTCTCGAGCAACTCAACTACCGCACCGCGGTCTTCAACGATCCCCGCGAGGCCCTCGCCGCCCTCCGCGCCGAACCCCGCCGCTTCGACCTCATCGTGACCGACCTCACCATGCCCCACCTGACCGGGCACGACCTGCTCCGTGCCCTCCGCAGCGACGGCCTCCCCACTCCCGCCGTGCTCATGTCGGGTTTCTGTGGTGACGGGCTCACCGAGGGCGGCATCCAAAGCCTTGGTCGCACCATCCTGCTCACGAAGCCCTTCAACGGCGACGACCTCGCCCGCGCGATCCGCCAAGCGCTCGCCCCCACTCCGGTTCCGGAAGATCCGGCGCCCGGTTCGCAACTTCGCGCTTGCGCACCCCCGTCACCCACCTAGGGTCCGCGCGCTTCTACTGGGTCCCCATCGTCTAGCCCGGTTAGGACACCACCCTTTCACGGTGAGAACCGGGGTTCGAATCCCCGTGGGGACGCCAACAATACAAGCCGCGCAAGCGGCTCAGATTGAAGGGGATAGGCCTGACAAAGGCCTATCCCCTTCTTCTTTTCCGGGCGCTCAGGAATACCTCAATTATTCCAGAGCGGGCGAAAAAAGTGGCTCCGACCCCAAAAAATCTTCGGCCGGCCCCTTGTGTGATTGCGGGCTTGCACATACCGGGATTGTGCCCGGTCGCTCACAATCCGTCCAAATTTACACCTACCCCGACCCAAAGTCGGGGCAACCGGTGTACCACGTGGCCGGAACACTTCGTCCAGGCGCCAAACAGAGCCGAACCAGTTTCCAGAATTGGGAAGATGCCCTCCAAAAGCAGCAGGAATGGGAAGCAATTCGGGTGCGGGGCATGGCCGCATCCAGACCCAAGCTTACCTGGCTGAGCTATGAGCAGCTCAAGGAGGAGGAGACTGCCGTCACATTGGCGCAGTCCGCCGGAATAACGCCCCTTGAAGCTGTCCAGATCGTGATCGAGTTCGGGGGTGCCGCAAAGGTCAAAGATGGCATCAAAGCCCAGCAGTTGGCAAACGGCGAACCCTTCTCCGTCGCCGATGCAGTCAAACACGCCATCGCACAGGGGTTGCACACGACGAGCACGAGCGAAGTCCTGTTCGATAGCGCGGTAGAAGACTACCTGAAGGCCAAGAAAGCGCACATATCCGAGTCCCACCTGCAACGGGTCGGACAACGGGCCCGGAGTTTCGGAAAATTCATCGGAGCAAAGAAGCTCCACGAGATCACCTCCCAAGATGCCAAGGCGTGGGTCGAGTCGCGAACCCTCAAGGAGGGCGAACTGACCTCAAAGAGCACTTGGAACAAACTCGTCACCGACCTCAGCACCATGTTCGTCTACTTCCTGAGCGAGAAATGGTGCACAACCAACCCCTTCGGCGACATCAAGAGGTTCGCCCAGAAGTCCATTGGCGCCAAGCAGCGTCTTCGTCTGGAAGTCCCCGTCTGCGCAGAGCTGATGGCCCATGTTGAAGCCCACCATTCGAAGTGGTGCACCTACTTCGCGCTCACACTTTTCCTCGGGATCCGCCCCGACATGCGCACCGGTGAAATCCACGAACTTGCCCGCTGCATCAAACGAGACGGACTTGCCCCATACTACTCCAACGGAGTCCTGCATCTTTCAGCAGAGATCACCAAGGAAGGAATGGCGCGAGAAGTCTCGGTCCCCGCCAACGTTGCCACCTGGTTCGAGCGTTACCCGCTCACCCCCAAGAACGTCTGCCCCGGAGACTACAAGGACGAGGACTTCGTCGCCCTCCGCCGGAAATTCCAGATCCCCCACGACGGTCTGCGCCACACCGCTATCAGCGCCTTCATGGCGAACGGCAACAGCTACGACGTCGCAGCTGACCAATTCGGGAACTCGGAGCCGATCATCAAACGGAACTACCTGCGAAGAATGTCTGCGGAGGAGGGAGCAGCATTCTTCAGGATTATTCCGAAGCTTCAGAAGAACTGTGGCTATTCCACCACTCTCTCACTCAGGCCTCCGGCGTCCCCCTAGCCTGCTAGATGCTCCTCACCTGCTTGGTTGTTTCACCGGCCGAACAGTTTCAATTTCTGCCGGGACGAACAGTTCTGCACTTTCGGCGATCGATCCGTTGAGGACGGTTACCGGGCTGACAATTCGCCCGCCCCGAAGGGTAAATTCAACCACCTGATAGCCCATCCCCGTCTCGGGAAGTCGGAGAAGTTGCTCCTGGATCTCGGAAGGCAGGTCATATTTGTGCTTCATCTTTCGGGGATAACTTCTGGACCGGTCACGGTTCCGTCTGGGCTACCATCAACGAAAATCACTTCAACGCCACCTCCGGGTTGGCTATTCGCCGGCTCCACAATTCCTCGCTGAACGTTGGTGCGCTCCGGAGGGGTGATCGAAAAGACCTTGTTCGCCGGGTCACTGCTGGGAAGTGAATACCGAGCGACTGCCTCCATTCCTGTGCGGACTTTCGCTGCATCCTCGGCCGTCGTAGCAAAAGTGCCCGGCAAAAGCCCCTTGCCTCTCGTCACACGCTTATCGTCGGCGAAAGCACTAAAACGCTTAAATATCTCATTGGCTTCAGTTAGCGAAACCGACGCATCCTTTGCCGGCCCACTGAAGGACTCGCTAAAAGTCCGATAGCCCCTCGCGCTGTTTGCGACGATGATGTGACGTACCCCGTGAAGCGACCCGGCAGCTCGGCGCTCAATCGCGGCGCGCACCACACGTAGCGGAGACCTCAGAGCCTCCGCTACAAGCAGATTGTATTGAGAGAATCGCCGATCCATCTGACGAAATTCCTCGTCTGTGACAAGGACAGTCCCGTTGACGATGAATCCTCTTTCGCGGGAGCCGGTGTTGAGAGTGAAGGTCCCTGCTTGGAACCCCATTCCGTATTCCGGCTCCCGAAGGAGCTGCGGTTGCAAATCAGTACCTACATAGATCATCGGCGTGCCTCCTGGTTTTCATCCGCCGAAATAGCTCGGCTTCGATTGCTACCTACATCTTGTCTCTGATGTTTCTTTACAAGCCAATGTCCGACTGTTTCCAAACAGGGCCACGAATTCTACGTCACCAAAGGGAACACGCATTCGCGGCTGCGTTAGGTCCATCCCATGGTTACGTGTGAGCCAGCTCCCGACACCGCTCTCGGGGCATCCGGCAGGGTACGTCCGGAGCGCTGTACCATGCGCGAATCCGCGTACCGCCATTCGGAACGCAGCGAGAGTAACCAATCATCCCTCCCCTGCTCCGGCGAGCAACCCCGGCTGATCCGCCGAAAAGAAGAATGCCCGCCGGAGGACCGCAGTTACCGCTTCGTAGATTCCAGCTTCGTTCTCGCTCGCCCGGGAGCCGGCGACGTTGAGTACCTTCACCTGGTGCTCGGTCACAAACCGCTGCAAAATCAGCACCGGATCCTGATAGTCAGTCCGCTCCATCAGCACGATGTGGATGCAGGGTTTTCCCAGCTTCTCCGCCAGCTTGATGGTCAGCTTCGAGCCCGTCCCTGGCTTCGCCTTCATCGTGAACACCACGGTGGCATCGGAGTCGCGGATGTTCCACCGAGTCCGCTGCGAGTAATCCGCGTTGGGCGTTTCATGGAGCTGGTACTGCAATCCGAGCACCCCGTCCAAGGCGATGCGTCCCTTGGGGCACCAGCCGCCGTGTGGGAAGGCGAAGTGGATGGCCGTATCGAGGGCCGCCCGGTCGGCGCCCGTCTGTCCTCCGGAGATCAGTTTTTCGAGCATGGCCGGGATTGTAGAACGGAGGGTCGGACAAGGGCAGTCTGACCTGCCGGAGGCGGAGGTAGGCCGAGTGTTAACTGCACCAACGCATCCCCAATCTACAAACCGTCCTGATGATCAGCCGAGCTCTCGGGGTGCCTGCTGCACAATTGGTCGCAGAGGTTGAGCGGATGCTTCGCCAGTCCAAGTAGCACTCCATCCGTCGGTTGGCTTTGGTCGCCCCGATCCGCACGTTCTGGATGCTCGGGGCCACGCACCCTTAAGGTTACCCACAGGTCACCCGGCGGGAACCGACGTGCGGTCGCGGGCTATGCGTCGAACGAGTCGACCCAAGGCAACAAACCATCGGCGCCCGTCGGAAAGCCAACAGGGTGCCGATGTTGAGCTGAACGCAGATGAACAGCCCAAGGAGACTCTCGACCACGGCCCCCACAGCTCATGGCCGAGAGTACCGGCTATGCCGGAAAAGCTGAAGGGCGTCCTTGCCCACCCATTCCGCGCAACGGCTGGTTTGAAATGTCGCAGCATGATGGAGCGGATCAAGGACGCCAATTCGGGTACTCAGAATGTCACTCCTGTCCTCTCTCGTATCTACCTGTTTTTACCAGAATAATGGTAAGGCCGTACCAATCTCACTGAGTCGACAGCGTCGCCCCTAGGAGGAAGTGATCGGTCCAGAGCCGCTTGTTCAGGTCGTTGGGCTTCTTGCCGTACGGAGGCCGTTTCACCTCGGCTGCGGACCAGATGCCGTTGATGGCGACCAGCCGGTCGAATGCTTTGCCTGTGAGGTGGGTTGCCGCCCACCGGTTAAGGGCTCCGGCTTCCGTTCCCACCGCGAGCAACGGCGTCTGGTCGCTGTTGGTGTCGCCGAGGATCACGATGGCATCCTTGGGGTGCAGCCGCTGGAGTTCCAGCGCCCACTCGGTGATGGCCGTCAGTTGTCGCTGGTGTTTCTCAGCCTGTTTGCCGATTGGCCGGATCAGATGGATGACTAGGAAATGGATGGTCTCGCTGCCCTTGCTGGCGGTGAAAGCGAGGTGCTTGGAGAGGACTTTGTCTAGGGCACCCACCCTGCCGATGCCGGTGATCTTCCAGCCCGGGAGTTTGTAGAGTGCGCCGACCTCCTGCCCGGTGTAGGTATCCTTGCCTTTCGCGAAGGCCCACTCGTAACCGCCAGCCTTGGCCAAGGCTTCGATTTCCGTCCGTCCTCCGATCTCTTGGAGTCCGATCACCTCGTAGCCAGTCGTGAGCGAAACCAGGTTCTCGATCTTCCGCTGGTACGCCTCGGCGGTGAGGGCGTTCTCCTCGTCGAGCTTGCCGGAGTGCTGCACCGCCGGATCGAAGAGGAGCATGCAATTGAGGGTCGCCACCCGCAGATCGGCAGCTTGGGCAGCGACCACCACGAGCAGGCTGAAGAGGCCTGCACGAAGAACGGAAAGGGCTCTCATCGGACAAAGGAGCCTGCGCAACAGAGACGCGGAGGGAAACGTAAACCGCTGGAACGACTGAGCGGGGCCCCGCCCGGAAGGATTACGGCCCACGTCTCACGCCCCGCATCACGACTCATCATCACGTCCGTGATGATCGACCGGCTTCCAGGTCTTGGAGGCCATCCGAGCGGCGACCTGCTGCGGTGAGACCGGGGCGAAATCCCAACAATCAACACCGACATCCAAACTGAGCGCATTAGGATCATCGGCCAGATTGCCATGACTGTGGCCAAAGAGATGCCACGCGCCCCGGTGGCTCTTGTGCCAGACCCTCATGGCATAGTGGCACAGGACGACGTGGTGGCTCACGCCGGCGATCCCGACACTGATCTCGGCCATGTCGCCAACACTGGCAAAGACCGAGCTGAAATCTTGGTTCCGCTTGTCGTGATTCCCGCGCACGAGATGGATCTCCCCGTGCAGGCGTTCACGGTACTTGCGCACAGCTTCGACTCCCCCGAACAGCATGAAGTCCCCGAGATGCCACACGATGTCGTTTGGGTGAACGCGAGCGTTCCAGTTCGAAATGAGCTTCGCGTCCATCTCGCCCACCGAGGCGAACGGGCGCTTGCAGTGCTCGATGATGCGCGAATGGCCGAAATGTGTGTCGGCGGTGAACCAGACGCTCATGATGGCCCACGCGTTTGCTGCCCCAGTCCGCCGCCGGCAAGGCGGAACTGGACCAGGCACACCTCCTACACGGGGCTGGTTGCATGTCCGAGACCAATCAGTGCAGATCGCCCCTGCCGTGTTTGCCCGTTGATACACCGCACATCAGGGTCTATCGATCCGAATACCCACAGCGTTCCGGACGCCTTCCGGTGACAGGTAGATTGATGCGCCATGAAAGTACCCTTGCGCTGTTTCCTAGCGGTCGGACTGGCAACCGCCCTCGTGCTCACCGGTTGCACCTCGACGTCCGCGCCGTCGTCACAAAGCGCGGCGGCCGCCACGGCTGGTGTCGCACCACCCCAAAGCACGCCACCAGCTTCCACTACCCGCTCGGACCGCGATGCGAACTACCTCACCGTCTGTTCCTTCAACATCCAGTGGCTCGGGCAGTCGGCCAAACGGGACAACACCGCATTGGCTGACCTTCTCGCTCCGTACGACATCGTCGTGATCCAGGAGCTGATAGCGGCACCGGCGACCAACGAAAGCGATTCCGGGACACGCCAGCGGACTGCGGACTTCTTCGGGGAGATGGGGCGACGCGGTTTCGCTTTCCATCTCGCTGCCAGCGATACAGGACCCAACGGCCCGCTCGGAACCTCGACCTCGCGAACCGAGTGGTGGGTGACCTTCTTCCGGCCCGAGAGAATCGAACCCGCCGCCGGACTCCCGCAGGGATTTGTTTCGATGCCGCTGGCAAAAAACCCCGACTACGACCGCGTGCCCTATGCCCTGCCGCTTCGCACCACCGACAGGCGATTCGATTTCGTGCTGCTGTCCGTCCATCTCAATCCCGACAAGGCGCGCACCCGCCGGGCACACGAGCTCAAGGCACTCGGTTCTTGGATCACCGCCGAATCTGCTCGGCAAGCCGAGAAGGACTTCATCGTCCTCGGAGACACCAATATCCAAGGACAAGCCGAGCTTCGTGCCGTCATCCCGGCCGGGATGGTCTCACTCAACGCCGACTGCGTCGGCACCAACGTGAGCCCGAAAAGCCCCAAGCCCTACGACCAGGTCTTCTTCAGCCCGACCTACACCACCGAGATCGACCGCGGCTTTGGTTTCCGCGTCGTCAACTTGATCGAGGAGATGCGCAGTCGATGGACTTCGTCGGCCCCCTACCCCGGAGATCCGTACCAGCCCAACGTCTTCCGGTACTATTACTCCGATCACAATCCGGTGGTCTTCCGGATCAAGGTTCCGGACCGGGACGACGATTAGCCGCGGCTGGCGAGGCTACGGGCGGGACCGGTTCATTCTTGGCGTCGCCGACTCCCGGGCACTACCGTTCATCCAGCATGTGGAACCCCTTCGGCCCGCCCTCGCTCGACGGCTTCGTTAAGCTCCTTTTCAATGAGCTCGCCAAGGCCGGGAAACCCACCAACTACGCCTACGACCCAAACGAGCAGTCGCTGACCCGTGGCAACACCAAGATGAGCCTGGCGGGCGTCTACAGCACCTACTGCCACGCCAGCCGGGCGCTGCGTCCCGCGATCCTGAACAACTATTTGGCCGCGATGGTCGCCACGGAGTCTCCAGAGGGAGTGCCGCTCGAAGAGGTGCGCGACCAGATCGTCGCCGGTGTGCGCGAAGAGGCCATGCTCACTTCGGCAGGTTTCTTCGTGAACTCCGACCAGCCGACCGCGATGACGGGGCCCGCTCGGGAGCCGCTCAGCCGGTGGTTCGTGCGCACACTGATCATCGACCACCCCGGCCACATGGCACTGGTCTCCAACGACCAGCTGAAACGGTGGAATCTGACCTTTGATGAAGCCTTCGCCATCGGTCTGGAACGGCTTCGCCAGGGCACCACGCCGGCCTTTGCAGAGAAGGGCGGGGTCTACACAGGAACATGGAAGGACGACTACGATTCATCCCGCATCCTGGTGCCCGGGCTCTTCGATGATCTGCCGATCGAGGGTGATCCGATTGTCGTCCTACCCAACCGCCTCACCCTGCTGGTAGCCGATTCGGCGAAGCCCGAGTCAGTCCGCAGGATGCTCGCCCGTGCGGAAGAGATCGTCCGAAGCGAGCCACGGCCCCACAACCCGGCCCCCCTGCGCCTCCACGACGGGCAGATCGAGGACTACGTCGTTAGCGCCGACTCGCCGATCTTCCAGGCGGTACAACGTGCCCACGGGTTGGCGGCTTTGATGTACTACCAAGACCAGCAGCAGCTCTTGGAGAGCTACTACGAGAAAGTCGGCAAGGACTACCACGTGGCGAAGTTCACTCTCAACCAGCGCGATGACGGCACGTACTTTTCCTCAACCGTCTGGACCAAGGATGTCTCCGCACTGGTCCCCGAAGCCGATTTCGTCACGCTCGTCGATCTGGACCGGCCCGAGGGCAAGAGGGTCCTCGGGATAGTACCATGGGGAACGGCCAAAGCGGTGATGGCTGCGCAGATGCTCGACACCCGGATGTTCCCCACGAGGTACTTCGTCTCGACGTTCCCAAGTGCAGGCCAAATGAGGGAGATGGGATTGGGTGAAACAACCGCAACGGGAACATGAAACCCGTCGAAGGCTCACGGTCCGGCAACTCGCTGCGGTTTCTGGCAGATCCAGAGCTCGGGGCGAAATGAAAGGGAGGTCGGGATAATCCCGACCTCCCCGTTGGTTTGGCGGACCTCAACTACCGCCGATCCATTGCAGGCACCTGTTCGATAACCTCGTCGTCCAGCAGGTTGCCGTTCTTCTTCGGATAAATGCCTCCCCATTGCTTGAAAAAGAAGGGGAGGCCGGCGGACCGGCACTGGTCGCGCAGACTGCGCAGCCAGGCTGCCTCGACAGGCCGATGATCACGGCCGCTCTCGCCGCCGGCGATCAGCCACTCGATACCCTGCAAAGGCAGGGCTCCGAGATCCTCCAGCAGCGGTTCACAGCTGACGAAATGCACCGCTGCGGGAATGGCTGCCAGAGTCGGGATCCGCTTGATGGCGGCCCGATTCTCGACGGTCGTCCCAAGCCAGACGTTCGTCGGCACGGCACGGCTCCGGTAGTACCGGGCGGCAACCTCCGGACGCTTGGTGAGCAGCAGCCAAACCAGGTGAGGCGTCTGCTCAATCATGCGATGGAGATCATCGCGCCAGGGGCCAAGATCGTACCAGTCCTCGAATACGTCGGCCAGTGACGCACAGAAGACGCGAGGACGAAGGCCCTGTTCCTGCGCCTCCTTGTTCCACTTGAGCGGCTGCCTCCAGTTGGCCGCCGAGGTACGCTCCCGGGTGCCATCCCGGCCCCAGCGGACTCGCTGGAACCGGGTGGACATCATCGTCTCGGCGTAGCAGTGGACGCAGCCGGCCGAGACCTTCTCACAGCCGACCCACGGGTTGAACGTGTGGTCGGTCCAAGCGATGGTGGAATTCTTCATCGGTCGAACCTTTCGAAGTTACGGCCTGCGGCTAGAAGACAAGGCCACGTTCGGCCGGAGCCGAGCGATGCCTCCTCGATCTCGGCATCTTGAATGATCTCGTCCGGAGTCACGATCAGTGCGTGGCTCCGCCAGAATGGCAGCGATGCCGGGGTCGCATTGCGATCCCACGGCTCGGGAGCGGGGCGATCACCAACGAAGCCCGTGATCATGGTGTAGGACTCAGGATCATCCATGTTTTGCTTGAGCACGAGAAAGACCGTCGAGCACGGTTCGGGATTCCGACCGAGGACGATCCGGCTCATGCCGTTCCGGTTCTTTCGTCGGGCATAGATGACCCGATCATTGGGACCAGTGGTGACACATCGGGTCGACCCGACGACACGATCAAAGCGCACGAGTGCTTCGACGAAGTGGCGACCGCCGGGAGTGACTCGTCCCAAGGATTCCCGGAGGAGATCCGCGGGCAGGGAGTGATGAGATTGGAAGCGATCAAACACGCGCTTTCCATCCTGGGTGAACCCAAGGAAATGGAGCGCGGGAGCAGGAGATGCCGACGGGACTTGGTGATATGTATTTGGTTTCATAGGGAAACAAAACGCCGAAGCCCGGGACGTTGGATGTCCCGGGCTTCGGCGTCGGTTGATGATCCGGTGGATCAGTTGTTCAGTCGGTAACGATGAAGAAGTCCTCGATCGCACATTTGCGCGGGAACTCGCCGGAAGCGGACACATCGTGGAGTCCGAGCGCCGCATGCGCGGCGAAGTACAACGCGGCGGCCTCCATCGGCTTCAGTTTCAACAGCCGGAGCATCAGTTGCCCGGCGGGTTGCTGGATCTTCTCCGTATCGATCGGCTCCGACTTGATGAACTTGGTGACAAGCTCATCAACCGTGAGGCCGCCTTCATCCACGGCCCAGTCCTCGGTCATGTCCCGCAAACGCAGGACAAGCAGCTTGTGCATATCCGCGAGCGGCGTCTTGAACTCCAAGCGTCCAAGCATGCAGTTGAGGAGGAGTTCGAGCTCCTCCCTGGGGATGCTTGGCAGATGCGGACGTGTGATTTCGGCCGCCAGTTCGACGACTTGGTCGATCGCTTGGTGTTCGTGGGTGTGCTTAGTTTTATCTGTCATTCTTTTGACCCGCTGAATGGTCACGCTCCGAGCGGCGGGTACGCCGGAGCGTCAGACAAAAGCCCTTGTCGGGGGAATGATGGATAAGCCCATCAAAGTGGTGAAAAATTGGAGCACTCCGTGCCGTCGCACTGGATCTCCGTCGCAAAAACAAAGAGCAGAGGCCCGCGACCCCGAAGGGGCCGCGGGCCTCTGCTTTGCATTGTCTCCCGATGTATCGCCTGCCGGGTCAGCCCGGCCAGTAGGACGAGCGTTGCGCCGTGCAGCTATATCGACCGGGAGCGACACGGCGGGCGAAGAACTCGGTCGTCGCGTATCTGTACCTATATGACTTTACGCTGACGGAACCTCCGGTTCTGCTGAAGTCAGCCATCGGCTTCCGGATCGCGAACGCGACCAGTTCCATAAGGGTCACCTCCGGACCGATACAGCGGCATTGTCCTCTCCCGTTGGCGGTGTCGAGAAGGCGATCCAGCACGGCGTAGGCCTTGTCCCTTCCGGACCCATTGGCTGCTTTCGCGGCTTCCAGATTCCGCTGCGCGACCTCTAGGGCCGCAGCAGCCTGCTGTATGTCGGCGCACCGGATTCCCGGGAGGGCGAAATTGCCGCATCCCGGAAATTCCGAAGAGCTCCCTGGAGGAACTCCGGCGGCGGCCCGGCAGGCTCCGATGGTGGCAAGAGCACGTTGGTTGTGCAGTGCGTTCGCCTGGCGCTCCTTGAGAAGCGCCTCAGCTTCGTCAAGCAGCCGCTGCTGAATGGCGATGGCAATGGCTGGTCGGATGTCCACGACCGCGCCACGCTTCTTCTGGGCTTCGGCATTTTGTGTGTTTTCGGGTGTTAGCATGGTGCGAGATCCACCCGGGGCGTCCGAACTTCGGACGCTACCCGTCGCATGCGCGATCGAGTCCATAATGGTCCCTGTGCATGAATCTCCGCGATCCACCAAGAAGCTCCGGGACCAAGGGCGAAGCCCGCGGGGCACAGGAGCTTTTGAATTGGAAACAGGAACTCGATCGGGCCTGTCCCTGCTGCCGGCACACCAGGTGATGACCGTTGGGCAGGCGGCGCCGAAACATTCCGCGGCCGATGTCAATGTGGCCGACGTGGACTCTTCATGTCCCGCCGGAGGAGGACGTGGGACCGACTCCAACTCAGCCGCATGACCGGGGCGCCGCGCTTAAGCGCGGCGGACCGGATGGCCGAAGTAACCTCGGCGGATGTTGACGCATATGCGGCAAACAGAAACGGGGCGGAGTCGTCCCCGCGAAATGCTGTGTTCCGATGCCGCGAGAAGCAGTGGAAGTCGTACCCCGAAGGGGGACGGCTGGAACCTGTCCGAATCGGGCGGCTGCGCCGAGCATGCGGTCGACGTCTGTCAGACCGGCGGGACGGTTGCTGTCCCAATGATGCCCGGGGCGCCGCGCTCAGGCGGGCGAATGGGTTGCGCATGGCGCGACAAACAAGGGACCGGATTTCCGGATCACATGCTGTTTGTCTTCACTGAACAGCACCACGGGGGAGAAACGCGATTGGGCGTTCCCCCCGTTGGGCGTTGATGACCATTCGTCGACTCCCCGAGGGAAAGAAAAAGAAAAACTTCAGTTAGTATGTGCCCGCTTTTTTTTCTTTCGAGGTGCCTTGCGAGACTTGGGGAGGCTGGCGCTCTTCGAAGCAGCCTCGGTGACCTCATACTGGCACTTGGTCCATTTCCCCTTCGCCTTCTTCCGCTCCGATCCGTCTTTGTTGATCATGGCGATGGTCGCCGTCTGTTTGATCAAGCCGTCATCCAGCAGATTCTTGATCCGTTTCCCAACGGTTTGCTCCGAGAACTGGAGATTCTCATGCTCCAGATGTTCCATCAGCTCCTTTGAGCGGATCGGCTCGTCCCCTTCTGGAGGATGAGCTTTCAGGAAATTGAGGATGGCTGTCTTGGTGCGCTCGGCCGCTCCGTGTTCACCTTTCTCCTTCTTGGGCATCGGCGCTCCCTTATGCGTCAGTGTGTCGTCCTGACGAGTCAGAAGGAAGTTGGGGACGAAGCTGCTTCGTGAGCTGATGTGGATCTCAAGCTGGCCCGGCTTCCCATATTTGCGCGCCAACATCACCAGATCCGCGACGCCGTGGACCGAACCCGCTCCACGCATGATCTCCGGTGTCAGCGGGCCGTAGTGCTGGCCTGACTCCTTCCGCGTGTGATGCAGCACGATGTGCGCAATCGGTTCTTCCCACCGCTTACCGCCTTCCCCCGTCCGCTCCGCCACGATGAGCCTCCGAAGGGAGCGCATTAGGCCCTTCATGAGGACGTTGTCGTTCTCGTTGAGGGAATGGAGCTGGATCAGGGTGTCGATGATGACGATTTCCGGTTTCAGTTCGACAATCAGCTTCCTGAGTTTGGCGAAGTCGGGCCCCGGCTCGACCTTCGGCTGCTGGCCGAACTTCTCTGCCTTTGAGACAACGATATCGAGATCCGTCTTGAGCTCCTCGACTCCCTTTTTCTTTCCCGGAAGGCCGAAGACATGTTCCAGTTGAAACGCCAGATCCTTGGGATCGGGGTCGTCTTCGGTGAGTCGCTTGGCAGGGAGTCCGAATCGTTTCAGTTGCATCTGTATCCGGTCCGCGACCTCAGCTTCCCTCATTTCAAGGGAAAGGACGAGAACCCGCCAGCCGCGGCCTCCGTCCCGCTCAGCAACATCGGGCGCCCTGCCATCGGGCGGAGGGAGCACACGAAGTCCCGGAAACGCCTCCTTCTGGAGGGAATCCTTCTCGGGCTCGGCGTGAAATAACCAACGTTCCTCCCGCTTGGCGAAAGGCTGTGCCAAGGCGAGGGCGATCTCCGAGGCGATGAGGCTCTTGCCGCATTTCGGTGGCGCGGCCAAGAGCATCTGGCTGCCGTTCCGGAGCAATCCCTCGATGATCCAGCTGTGCGCGGTAGCCGGGAGCCGCAGGAGGTCGGGAACTGAGAACACCCGGATGCCTTCGATCTGCTTTGGCACAGGGGCCTTGGGCGCTTCGCTCGGAGGGGGTGGCGATGATTCCATCTTTGGGGCTGGGACGGGTTCCTCAGAATGGTACGTACTTGAGCCTCGGGCAGGAAAGGCTGAAACGGGCGGCGTTTTGGGAAGACCGGCAAATTGTCTTTGTCGCGAGTGGCGGAGGAGCCCCGTCGTTGGGTCAGCTCCCATTGGACCCGGCCGGCGCCACCGTCGGCTTCTGCCTCAGCAACCGTTTCAACTTGCTCTGATCAGAGCGCGGATCCCAACCCATTTTCAGTGTGACGAAGTCGTACACAGCGTCCCCGCGGAGCCCGTTGCGTTTCGCCTCGTCGCGAAAGCCCTTCGCTTTCTCCCGTTCAACGTTCCGCTCGATCCGAGCACTACTCAACTTGGGGCCCTGGCGGCTTGCACCATGCGCACGGTGCACCTTGCTGATGGCGTTCCAATCCAAGTCACGCGATTGGTCGAAGCTCCAGTGCCGTGGGATCACCAACATCGTACCGTGAGGCGTGGGATTGACGCTGATCTTCAACAGAAGCGGCTTATCATTCTCGAAACCGTACAATCCCCAGCGGTAGCAGATGGCATCGAAGACGATTTCGGCTTTTCGGCGGCCTCTCCAATCGAAGGGCACGAAAGGATTGAAGTTCCGCTCCTGTGAAAGAGTCCTGCGAATCACCCCGCGGGCGTTTCTGAGCGGGTCGAGGCGGAATCGTTTCTTCGCTTCGAGCCAGCAACTGCGGAGCTCGCCATCCGCCAGGATCTCCGCTTCCCGTTCGCGGAACTTCTCCGGCTGCTTCACCAGATAGTCGTAGTGTCCCTTGGTGACCGTCTCCTCGTACTGCGCAACCTGTTCCCGTGTGAAGGCCCCCGGGGGCGGCGCAATCAGGCGGAGAAGGAGCAGGAAGTCATCGGAGAGCTGCCCGTCGGCCCGGAGCGTCTGCACAATATGTTTGCCGATGCCCGCGTAATCCAGTGCCCACAAGGTCAACGGGGACAGCAACCATTCGTACACCCGAGCAATCCCGGGCTGGGCCGGATGCAAAAGCACCTTCCGCCGCATCGCGTGAAAACCGCGGATTACTTCGCCGCATCGGTCCACATGGCGGAACGCCATCGTGCGAAGTCGTTCGAGATCGTTCTCGCAGGAGGCTGCTTCGGGGAAGCATTTCGGGAGCTGGGAGACACTCATCGGTACGGGGTTTGTGCACAAACTTTGCCCCGGCGCACTTCGCCCGGAGGCAGTATTGTCGTAGGCGACTTAAAAGCACATGCCACGCTTCCACCAACACCTAAAAATCAATCTCGTCTGCCTATCCGTCGCCGAAACGTTCCTCCAGTTCTCCGAGATGGCGAAGAACCCGGAGCAGCGCTTCGACGGGCTGCGATTCCTGAAGAACGTCGGAGTCGGGGTCGCCGCGGGAGCACTTCCCGACCTGATCGAGCCGTCGCTCGGGAATCCCAACCATCGCGGATTCTTCCACAGCCTCACGGCCGCCGGCCTGGTCTGGTGGAGCGCTTCGGGAGATCACACACGGGAGCTGCCCGAAACCCTCAAACAGGCCCTCAAGGCGGCAGCATTCGGGTACACCTGCCATCTCGGGGCCGACCTGCTCCTGTCCAAAGGCAAGGGCATGGGAATTGTGGGGGCCGCCTTCTAGATGCCACGCCTGCCATGAATCCGGGAAAGACCAACTATCCGCGCCAACTGGAGTCGTGCCGCGTCCTCTCCCTAGACGGCGGTGGCCTGAAGGGGATTTTTTCCGCGGCAGTTCTTGCGGCGTTCGAACAGGACCACTCGATTCGCATCCAAGACTACTTTGATCTGATCGTCGGGACGTCGACTGGTGGCCTCATTGCACTCGGGCTTGGTCTTGGGCTCTCGCCGATCAACATGCTTGAGTTCTATGTTGGCAAAGGCCCGATCATCTTCCCACAGCAACGGCTGAAGCGTCGCCTCGGAAGCATTCGGCAATGCACCCGCAACAAGCTCGATCCGGCACCGCTCTATGACGCGCTCCGCGAAGTGTTCGGACCAGAGACAAAACTTGGTGCAAGCAGCTGCCGGCTGGTCCTCCCCTCCTTCGATCTCCAGCGGAACGTGCCGGTGCTGCTCAAGACTGCACACGCCTACAACCTCAAGCGAGACTGCCAGTATCCCGCATGGCAGGTTGGGGCAGCGACAAGCGCGGCACCGACGTACTTTCCCGCCATCAACTTCGGTTTAGGGCGTCTGGTCGACGGCGGCGTCTGGGCCAACAACCCTTCACTTGTCGGACTGGTGGAAGCAGTCGAGGTGCTCGGCGCCAGCCGTGAGAAGGTTTCGATCCTCAGCATCGGCACGAGCGTCGAGACGAAGATCTGGCCGGACTCGCTGGACAACGGAGGCAAGATCCAGTGGGCGTCGAACATCTCCGATCTCCTGATCGAGGCCCAGGGCGCTGCGGCCAACAACCAGTGCCAGCTACTGCTCCCCCAAGCCAACTGGGTGCGGATCAACTGCGCCGTCCCGCCTGGGTTCTACGAGATGGACCGGTTGAGCGCGACCTCCCTCCGGACCTTTGCCGCAGGACTGTCGCGTGATTTCTCGGACCGTGTCCGGGGCCAGTTCTTCGAACCCGGCCGGGTTCCGGCATTCAAGCCGTTTGCAGCACTTCCATGAACGTACTCGAACCAATACCGACTCGCCCGGGAGAATCCATCGATGAGATCCTCCTCCGGCACTTTGCCGAGATCTGCGAGAGTCTCGACCTCCCCCCGCACATGTTCAAACTGGCCAAGGATCGCTACGAGAAGATCGGGGAACTCCTGTGCGACCCGTGCTGCCCGTTGCATCGGTGGAAACCCCAGATCTACGTCCAGGGATCGACCCGCACGGAGACCACCGTAAAACCACCGAGTGGTGACGAGTTCGACATTGATCTCGTCTGCCAACTGACTGTCGACCGGCCGATGACGGCCCGGGAACTCTTCGCATCATTGAAAGAGGCGATCTCCCAAAATGGGACCTATGCGAAGCTGCTTTCGGTCAAGAATCGCTGTGTCCGGCTGACCTACGCGAACGATTTCCACATGGACATCACTCCGGCGGTTGCGGATCTCGCCTTCGGCCCGGAGAACATCCGGGTCACCGACTGCCCGACCGACACGATGAAGGCGAGCAACCCGAAGGACTTCGCCTCTTGGTTTGCCCAGATCTCCGCAGTTCCTCCCGTGATCCGTGAAGCTACCCGGAAAGCCGGGCGAGCAGAGGTGTACCTCAATGCCAGTGCCGGGGTGGAGCCCGTAAGCGACCCCAAGGCGTCACGCCCGATCCTCAATCGCATCGTGCAGATCTTCAAACGGCATCGGGACATCGCATTCGAGGGCCAGGAGAAGAACGCCCCGATCAGTGCGATCATCACTACCACCTCAGCCAATTCCTATCAACGGCTCGCCACAACCGGGCACGAGAGTCTTTACGACCTGATCATCGCAATCGCACAGGATCTTCCGAACAGCCTTGGGCCAAGTACCATCAGCAACGGTCACTTGATCCACACCGTGCCCAACCCAGCCAATCGGGAGGAGAACTTCGCGGACAAATGGCTTCAAAAGCCGGAACGGCAGGCCGCGTTCTTCGACTGGCAACACCAACTCGTCGAGTACTTGGTTCAGCTTCGGACTTCGGTGGACCAAGGTGAGGATGTCCTCCTCTGCAAACTGTCCGATGGCTTCGGCAAAAAACTCGTCACCCAGCTTGAAGTGACCCGGGGTCGCGTCCTGAAACATGCGGCCGCGACCGCGAAGATTGGGATCGGGGCCTCCGGGCTCATTCTGCCAGCTGCACACGCCGTCACCGCCATCAGGCCACAAACCTTCCATGGCCAACCACACTGTGCGTGACTGGCTACCGCTTCGTGAACAGCAGGAGCGACTCCTCGCAGCGTACCCAACGTCCTTCTGCGTGGTCGCCGGAAACGTCCTTACATGGAGAGAAGCCATTCAGCCGACGCCATTCTCCCGACAATACCGAGTCGCACTCCATTACGAACTCGGAACCCGCCCCACCGTGACGGTTCTCTCACCCCCGATCCGGGCGCTCATCGCCTCCAGCCAGCTGCCACAGCGAACCCCGCCCCACATCAATGGGGATCCATGCGACTCGCTCTGTCTGTTCCTCGGACCAACGGAATGGAACCCGACGATGGCATTGGCGGATACGACCGTGCCATGGACGAGCCTGTGGCTTCGATTCTTCGAGAGTTGGCTATTCACCAACACCTGGGAGGGAAGCGGAGCCAGCTGATCGAGGCGGCGCCGGCAACCATTCACACTGTCATTCATCCGTCTCGCCCAACATCGGCCCTGTTCGTCCGGACCCGTCGTACTAGACACGCATCGGTGCCGGACTGGAAGAGTTCGTCCTTCCATCTCAGCGACAGAACCTCCTGAATCAATCAGCCGATGCCGACCCTCTCCAAATCGAAGATCATCGCCTATCGGCAGTGCCCCAAGCGTCTCTGGCTGGAGGTCAACCGACCCGATCTCCGGGAGGACTCGGCTCAGACCAAGGCCGTCTTCCAAGTCGGCCACGAAGTCGGGGCCATCGCCCGGCTCATCTACGACCCCAGCCAAACCGGAGTCGAGATCGAGGTCGCCGCCGGCAAGTACTCCGAGGCATTCGCTCGCTCGAAGGAGCTACTGGCCGCGCACGACCGCCCGGTCTTCGAAGCGGGGTTCAAGGCAGATGGGGCATTGGCCTTCGCCGACGTGATGCTGCCACGGCCCACATCCACCGCATGGAAGATGGTCGAGGTGAAGTCCTCGACATCGGTCAAAGACTACCACCGCGACGACGTGGCGGTGCAGACCCACATCGCACGCGCTTCCGGAATCGAGATCGAGTCCGTCGCGGTCGCCACCATCGACAGTTCCTGGGTCTACCCGGGTAACAACGACTATCGGGGCCTGCTCTCGGAGACCGACCTTACCCAAGAAACCTTGGCCCGCGATACTGAGGTGAAGGGCTGGATCGACGAGGCTCAGCGGATCGCCACACAGGAGAACGAGTCCGACATTGCACCAGGTGATCAATGCTCCACGCCGTTCGAATGCGGATTCTGCGCCTACTGCACAAGTAAGCAGAAACAGCCGGAATGCCCGCTCGGGTGGCTGCCGCGGTTCTCTGCGGACAAGAAGGCAGACCTCATCGAACGGGGAATCGATGACCTGCGGCAGGTGCCCGACCACCTGCTCAACGACATCCAACTCCGGGTGAAGAAGCACACTGAGGAAGGAACGGTGTACTTCGACGCGGCAGGGGCGGCCAATGACTTGGCCTCATACGGGTTCCCGGCGTACTTCCTCGATTTCGAGACGATCAGTTTCGCCGTACCGATCTGGGCCGGCACCAGACCGTACCAGCAGGTGCCGTTTCAGTTCAGCCTCCATATCGTCAACGCCGATCGGGGCATCAATCATCACTCGTTTCTCGACCTCAGCGGGAGTGATCCGTCCGGCCCGTTCGCAGAAACCTTGATCTCAGCCTGCGGCACCCATGGTCCAATCTTCGTCTACAACGCGGCATTCGAGACCACTCGCATCCGGGAACTTGCCGAGCGATTCCCGCGTCGGGCAGGAAAGCTGAACGCCCTGCTCACCCGAGTCGTCGATCTCCTGCCGGTCGCCCGAAACCGATACTACCATCCTTCCCAACAAGGCAGCTGGAGCATCAAGGCCGTGCTACCCGCCATCGCTCCCGATCTCCGCTACGATGGACTCGATGGCGTCCAAGACGGAGCCATGGCCATGGAGGCATTCGCGGAGGCCATCCGGCCGGACACCGCACCGGCGAGGAAGACCGAGATCGAACGCCAGCTTCAGGCATACTGCGGCCTCGATACGCTGGCCATGGTCCGGCTCTGGGAGTTTTTCCGCGGCAATCAACCCATCGCTGCGCCATGACATGCCGTCCCGACACCGATCTGCGCTTCCTCGCAGAGTGCGAGGCCGATGATCTTGAGATCCTCGTCGATTTGCTCTGCGGAAAACCGGGCGATCTGAGGGTTGCCCAAACCTTCGCCGGTACCGCGAAGTACGAGCGATACTACCCGGATCGTTTGCAGAAGTGCACACAGGAGATCGCCACCGAGCTCCAGACCTTCGGCGGCAACACCATTGCCAACACCCTCCGCGGTGGACACGGGGTGCCATATTGCGAAATCCTTGGTGATGTCTGCGGGAAGGTCGGGGCAAAAACAACCGGCTCGATGAGCACCGAGGAGAAGGAACGGGCTCTCTTGTTCCATCTTCTCGAACAGTCGATGCAGAAGATGTCGCAAGAAGAGCGGAATGCGCTACTGGACGGGCTGAAGATCAAGGGCACGAATTTCGCCAAGCAAGGTGTCGCAGCCGCCCTCCAGGCCGCAGTAATCCAAGGCGGCTTTGCATCCTACCAAGTTGCCGTGATCGTGGCGAACGCGGTCGCCAAAGCCGTGCTAGGCCGCGGCCTGACCTTCGGTGCCAATGCAGCACTGACACGTGCTATCGGCGTCTGCGCCGGCCCGATCGGATGGATTGTCACCGGACTTTGGACCATCGTCGATCTTGCCGGCCCGGCCTACCGTGTGACGATCCCAAGTTGTGTTCACATTGCCTACATGCGGGCAAAATTCGAACAATCGCAGAAGCGAACCTAACCCCAATCATTCCCCATGTTCAGCTGGCGCCCCATCCACCGCGAAGCAGCGGCTAAGCTGCTCACCTACGAGAACCGACAGAGTGACCTGATCGCCCTCCTTCGCGAGATGGAGAAGGCGGAGCTGAGTGTGATTCCACTTGAAGACCGGACGCCTGACGGACGTGAGGTGCCGCTCGCAGAGATCGATCCGTTCTCCTTCTTCGCCGTCTTCAACCGGAACAACTCGCCGGTCAACCGGATCGCGAATTGGCGTTTTCTGAAGCAGAAGTGGGGACTTCAGTCCGAGGTCCCTGCCGAGTTCCACGGCATTCCGACGGCCAACGCCATCAACGCTCGCTTCTTCGGCCCGCAAGAAACCCGGGGGGCTGACGACATCAGCTCACTCTGGAAGCTGGCTCGAATCCTCTGCGAAAAGGGAGTCCGCGAAATCCCTGCCGAACTCTTCGAACGGTGCCTTCAGATCCATTCGGTCGGATTCGGGAAGCTCACGACCGCCCTCTTCTGGCTTCGACCAGAGGAATGCCTGCCGCTCCCGGCCACGACGGTAGGATTTCTTGAAGCGAAAGGATTCTCAGATACCGAACCGAACAAGGACTCGTACTTGGCCACAATGGAGCGTGTTCGCCGGGAGATCGGCGGTGATTTCATTGCAGTCTCCCACGCGGCGTGGAACCACCACGTCACGACCAATGCGGCGACGTACACCCTTGATGCGGGGCAGATCCCCCAACTCTGGAAGCGGTTCAAAGCGAAGTACGCCGACTTCGTGGACTTCGCGAATCCAGGTTCGCGGTTTGCCGCGGATGAAACCAACTACAAGCGTGATGGTCTCAGGAAGTTCGAAGAATTGGGGGGCAGGGCGGAGATCGCTCGCCTCATCAAGAATGGGCAGCCCGACCAGGCATTGGGACTGATTCAGAAGTCGGTCGCCCTGAACATCGCCAGCTTCCAATCTTGGCGGCCAAGTGTCGGAGCTGACCGGCCCGAAGCTCTGGCCGACGTCCTGAACGCCGCATTGCAGGTAACGGAAGGGCCGTGCTCCGATGCCGAGACGGTGCTCCCGCTCTTTGATGCCATCGAACGTCACGGACTCGCGCCGGCATGGGATACGCTTTCGGTTCTCCTCTGGGGACTGCGCCCCGACAGCTATTTCCCAATCAAGATATCCTACTACCGAACATTGGCGGAAGAACTGGGCTGGGAGCTTCCGACCGGCAGACCATGGGCAGGCGCTGTCCTTGATGTGCTCAATTTCGGCAAAGCGTTCCAGTCGGCGCTCGCGCCACAACACCCCCGCGACTGGGTCGATGTGCAGTCCTTCATCTGGGCGGTATGCGTGAGTGAGAACAGTGCACCGACACCAACCCCGACCGCCAAGGGTATCTGGCTCATCGCACCAGGCGAAGGGGCAAGATTATGGGAGGATTTCCGCAAGGAAGGCATTGCGGCGATCGGCTGGGATTCCCTCGGTGATCTGCGACAATACCGCTCGCGCCGGGCGATCGAGGATGCGCTCCACGCCGAGCGGAAATCCGATGCCAGACCCCGCAACAACTCGCTAGCCTGCTGGGATTTCCTCACTGAGATCCGTATTGGAGACTTCATCCTAGCCAAAGAGGGCACTGGCAAGATCGTTGGCGCGGGGAGAGTGATCTCCGATTACGAGTTCCGCGAAGACCGCGACGAATACCAGCACACACGCAAAGTCGACTGGTTCCGGGTGGGAGAATGGGCAATCAAAGAGACCCTGATCATCAAGGGGCTAACGCGGTTGAGTCCCTATCCGGACTACATCCGGAGCGTGGTCACCCAGATCGGAGCGCCCGAAATCTACGAGGAGCTGTATGGCGAACAGCTGCCGTCCAGTCCGCCATCTCAGCTCCCGCCATCGGTGTCTCCGGTAGAGCGCCCGCGCTTCGACAAAGCCGCCGCGCTCAAGGGGCTTTTCATGACCGAAGGCGACTTCGACCGGATCCTGGGCCAACTCCAGCGCAAGAAGAACGTGATCCTCCAGGGCCCCCCGGGCGTGGGAAAAACCTTCGTGGCGCGGACGCTCGCCCACGCGCTGATGGGGGAAGCGGACGACAAACGCGTCCAGATGGTCCAGTTCCACCAGTCCTACGGCTACGAAGAGTTCATCCAAGGACTTCGACCGACTGCCAACGGGTCGTACGTCCTGCGAGACGGCATCTTCTACTCGTTCTGTAGCCTGGCCCGGAACGACCAGCGCACCCACGTCTTCATCATCGACGAGATCAATCGCGGCAACCTCAGCAAGATCCTAGGGGAGCTCATGATGCTGATCGAGCCGGACAAGCGAGATCCCAAGTACGCCCTGCCGCTGGCGTATTCCGATGTCGGCGGGACGACGTTCTTCGTTCCACCGAACGTCCACATCATCGGTCTCATGAACACAGCGGACCGCTCGCTGGCAATGGTCGACTATGCGTTGCGGCGGCGGTTTGCCTTCATTTCGCTCAAGCCCGAGTTTGGCTCGCCCAAGTTCAAGGCGTTACTCCTCGACCGCAGGATGGACGAGGATCTTGCGACCGGCCTGATCAGCGGCATGGAGGAGCTCAACGCCCTGCTCCGCGCAGACCGGGCCGATCTGGGTGATGGATTCTGTATCGGCCACAGCTTCTTCTGCCCCAACGGCGTCACTCCGGACAAGGCTTGGGTCGAGAGCATCATCGACACCGAGATCGCACCGCTCCTTGCCGAGTACTGGATGGAAGCGCCGGAGACGGCTGATGAAGCGATCCGGCATCTCCGCGAGAAGCTGCCGTGAGCGCCGGGCTGATCCCCATTCGGAACATCTACTTCCTGCTGTGTTACGCTTGGCGGCACCGGCAGGAGCTTCGCTATGTCGACCGCCGAACGGAAAGCTGCGAAAGCATCGCCGAACTGATGGCTGTCGTTCTGACGCAAAGCGCCCAGCAACTCGTCAAACGAGGGCTGCACCGCGACTATATTCTCCAGCGAGATCGGCTCCTCCGCCCCAAGGGCAAGATCCTCCCAAGCGAAGATGTGCGCCGTCCTTTGTTCACCGATCCGCGTCGCACCTGCAAGTTCGACGACCTGAGTCCCAACACCCTGCCCAATCGGATCATCGCCGAGACAATCCGACGACTCGCTCGGTGTGAGGATGTTGGTGAGGAGAGGCGGCATAATCTGGCGGAGGTCGGTGGATTCTTCGCCGGGTTCCGTCCGATCGCCCTCGACTCCCGCGTGTTCCGACGCGTCCAGCTGCACCGTAACATGCGGCACTACCGCTTCGCGATCCATGTATGCAAACTCATCCACCGCCAGTTGCTGCCAACAGCGGAAGCCGGGAGAGGCCGTTTTCACGATTTCCAGCGTGATGAAGCCCGCATGGGAGCCCTATTCGAGGAGTTCGTTCGCAACTTTCTGGCGACCGAACAGTCCGTCTACCGAGTAAGTGCGGCAACCGTGCCGTGGGATGTCGATGAGGACCGGTCGAGCCAGCAGGGACTGCAACTGCTGCCAATTATGCGGACCGACATCCGGCTCGAATCGGAGACGGACAAGGTGATCGTCGACTGCAAATTCTACGCACACGCGTTCCAGTCGCATTTCGATACGCAGAAGTTCCTGTCGGGTCATCTCTACCAACTGCTGGCTTATCTCCAGAATCAGTCGGTGGTGCCAGGTTGGTCGAAGGTGCGGGGCATGCTTCTCTACCCTGTTAACGGCACCGCGTTCGATGAGCGGGTGGCCATCCAGGGGCACGAGATTCGCGTCGTTAGCATCGACCTCGGGAAGGAGCACCAGAACATCGCGGAGACATTGCTGAGGTTGTTCCCGCGTTCCAGCATATGAGCCCGCGAGCAGTCATCAGGGACTCCGATCAAACACTGATAGACTCAAGCAAGGTCGAACCGTTTGGGGCCGCTCAAAGACTGGCAAGCTATGATAGAGGAAGATCCGTTAATCCCTTTCCGCGACCTCAATTTCAGGGCTCTAGGCGTGCCCCGAAGGGGAACGCCTAGAGCTGTTTCATTGCATCGAAGTCCTCGTGAACTCCGCGGGGACGAACCCGACCGGTCAACTAGTTCGGAATGGAGTTCTTTGCTCTGCCGCTTCGCATCTTCGCGAAGAACTCTTCGGAGGCCCGAGCGAGCAACGTTCGGCGATTCCAAGAGACTCCTCAAATACATGCTGGCCAAATTTCTCATACGCACGCTGAAGCCGCGCATGGGTAACTCGCTGCATACCTGGGTGACGATCACCGAGAACCTCGGATAATTTATCTCGTTGAAGATCTAGTTCATACGGCGTTTCAAGCTCTAGCAGCATCTCAAAACCCGCTGAGCTATTTCCCCAAATGGCAGCAGCAAGCTGGCTGTCGATTCGCTTCCCAATGATTCTGGCGCAGATGAATCCCTCCGAGAACTTGAAGATGATCACGTCCCCTGCCTCGATTCCTGCCCATCGCGAGTTGTTACCCTTGCCTCTCCGCAGGCCCCAATAGAAAGGCGGACGTAGAACACTCTTCCGAAAGTTATCGGATGTTGTTCTGTTGTTGATAGTTACGACGTAGACTTGGGGCATTAAGTACACAATCTAGCTTGCTCGAACCCTTGCACAGAAGGATTTTCCCGAAAATGACTCATAACTACCAGCTGATTTTGGGCAACGCATTCCAATGGATGGAGGAGCGAACGCCTGGGACGATCACTGGAATCGTAACAGACCCCCCATACGGGATCGTCGAATTCGACCATCAACATCTTGAGAAGATGAAAGCCGGCAAGGGAGGCATTTGGCGGATCCCCCCCTCGTTCGACGGGGCTAAGCGCCAGCCTCTGCCGCGATTTACCGCTCTAGACGAGAATGAACGAACTCGGGTAGCTGAGTTCTTCCGCGAATTTGGGCGGTTGTGTGTACGCGTGCTCGCTCCCGGTGGTCATGTGCTGCTAGCCGGCAATTCATTTCTGGCATCGCTTGTCTTTTCGGCACTCGTCGAAGGCGGCCTAGAATTCCGAGGCCAGATCATCCGAAAGGTAATAACGCTACGTGGCGGTGATCGCCCGAAGAACGCCGAAGAAGAATTCCCCGACGTGTGCAGCCTTCCTAAGGGCCATTATGAACCATGGGGATTATTCCGGGCGCCTTTGCCGAAGAAGATGACCGTAGCGGAGGCGCTTCGGACATATGGAACCGGAGGGCTGCGTCGCCTGCCAGATGGATTGCCCTTCCCTGATCTTCTGGAGAGCGGACGCACCGCAAAGAATGAGAAAGTGGGGCATCCCTCGCAAAAACCGATGGACCTGATGATTCAACTCGTGCGCGCAATTCTGCCCCTAGGGAAAGGGGTTGTACTCGACCCATTTGCAGGAACTGGGACAACGTTAGCCGCAGCAGAAATCAACGGGTATTCGTCGATTGGAATCGAGCTTAATCCAGAGTATTATGCAATCGCGCAAAAAGCGATTCCTCGCCTTATAGCTCAAGCTCAGCCAAATCTCCTCCTCCAATTTCTTCCGGAACACGATAGATCCAATTCCGGGTCATCTTGAGGTACCCTGAAGATGTGACCGATGCGGTAATTGTCCGGCGGCTTGTCGCTGAGCGACCAGAGAATTTCCAATCAGTTTTTTCTAGGTTCGCTCCGTAAACCCCCAGAAACTGAAATGGCGACATCGCTGTACTTTTCGGACTATCGGAACAAAACACGAATACCATAAGGAACACCTCCTCGGCGTTGTGTCCCTGCCATCCCTTGTGGTACCTACTCGCTTTGACCTCGATACCCTCGCTGCTATGCTGCACCATATCATCAGGAAATACCCCTCGTGGAACTAGATCTGGGTGGCCATTATGGTATTTGTTCTTCGCAATCGTCTGGCAGTATTTCGGTATGGCCGCTGTGACAAACTCGCCAACTATCGAACTGAAATTCGCAGGCATGCAGATCGATTCTAGCCGCGGAAGGTTTTGTTCCTTAAGGCTTCGGTTCACGACCGTCAGAAATCTAACGAAATCGTTCATCGCCGACAAGATATTCTGCGGCATAACGCCATATGGTAGTACAGCACTCTCATTGAGGCACTTCGGTGAGGGGGGCACGGGAAGCATGCTCGTAGAAGACACAGGAAGCTCCTGACGAGCAATTGCAAAGATCTAGAGACGAGAGAATTAGAGATCTACTTCCGATTCGTTACCTCGCGAACCACTTGGTGGTTCGTAAGCGCCCGACCGGGTGCCTCGTAGTCGGCTGGGGCGGAAGGCGGTAGGATCGCCGGCGTGAACAAGCACGCAATCAGCACGGAGATCATCGAAACGGGGGAACAGCGCGACGGGCGGGGGCGG
>JAEWNN010000201.1 GCA_023457035.1 Verrucomicrobiota bacterium | reverse complement strand
ACAAGGGCGTGCCGCTCAAGACCGAGGGCACGATGATGGGCATCACCACGAAGTCGGTGGCGACGAAGTTCGAGGAGAACGCCTCGATCCCCGGCTCGGTGTTCGAACTGCCGAAGGATGTGAAATTTGAGGACATGCCGGATCTCTCCGGCATGCTCGGTGCGTTGATGGGTGGCGGCCAGATGCCGGTCGAAGACGAACCCGCGCCCGCCCGTCAGTCGTCCAAACCCGTGACGCGCAAGCCGGCGGCGCAGGACGACGGCTAAACGGCCGCGCCCGCCCCGAAGCCGGCGCCCAAACCGGTGGCGGAGAAGAAGGCCGCCCCGAAACCCGCGCCGAAGACCGACGCGACGGCGGTCCGCCTCTCGACCAAGGAGTTCGGCGAAGTCGTGTCGAAGATCCGTGTACGCGGCTACACGACGATGGCGCCGGAGAGCGAGGGCGGCGGCCACACGGTCAACCTGATCGACACCCGTGGCGGCGCGATGGGCGTGACGGTGCTGCCGTTGAAGATCGCCGACAGTCTCGAGAAGAGCCCGAGCCTGAAGGTGGAGTCGAAATTCGACCACGAGGGCCACGCGGCGATCGCCGGCGTGCTCGCCGATCCGAACGAAGGCGACTCCGCCGTGGTGCTGGTCCGTTATCCGGAGCGCAAGCTGGCCCTGCTCGTGAGCAGCACGCCGGTGAAGCCGAAGGAGGAGCTGCTGAAGGTGCTCGCGCAGATCGAGCTCTGAGGCGCGGCCGGTCGGGCGATGTAGGGGGCTAGTTTGCTCGCCCCGCCGGGCAGGAGCCCGGACCGACGGACTGCGCAAGCTCTGCCCAGCCAACGGCTGGACGGTCGGACGGTGCGAGCGAGCTCGCACCCTACGGCCGGAGATCCAGCGGACAGCATCCTCGGGCCGAGGCGCGAACAACTGGTCGGGCGACGAGCGGACGCGGGGCGAGAGCCGGAGGAACGCGGATACACCGGAGCGGTGCGATCGAGGTCGCGCCCTACGGAGCGCACGCGGGACTCTCCCGAACCACGGCTTGCCGGCCGGGCTCGGCGTCCCCGGCTACAGCAGCAGGCCGTGCCGTCGGAGGGCGCTCAGCCGTGATCATGCAGTCCGCGAGCAGGTCCAGTCTCTGACTGGACGCCGGAGTACGTGAGCCGGCGGCTCACGGCTGGAGTCGGAGGTGTCCGGTCGGAGACCGGACCCACGGGGAGAGCATGCCGGCCGGTGGTTTCACCAACGCTGGCCGGAGGTTCGATCGTGGATTTGCGGCAACTGCAGCTCTGGGCGCTCAGACGCCGGAGTAGGCGGAGAAGCCGCCGTCGACCGGGATCACGGTGCCGGTGACGAAGCCGCTGGCCTTGTCGTCGCAAAGCCAACGCAGCGCGCCGACGAGTTCCTCGGGCTTGCCGAGGCGGCGCATCGGGGTGTGCTCGACGATCTTCTTGGTGCGCGCGGTGGGCGTGCCGTCGGCGTTCCAGAGCAGGGCCTTGTTCTGCTCGGTGGAGAAGAAGCCGGGGGCGATGGCGTTGACGCGCAGGCCGGCCTCGGCGAAGTGCACGGCCATCCAGTAGGTGAAGTTGTTGAGCGCGGCCTTGGCGGCGCAGTAGGCGGGGACCTTCGTCATCGGGTAGTAGGAACCCATGGACGAGATGTTGATGACGGTGGCGCCGGTGCGGCCGAGCAGGAGCGGGAGGAAGACCTGCGTGGGCAGGAGCGCGCCCATGAAGTTGAGGTCGAAGACGGAGCGGATGCCGGCCTCGTCGAGGTCGAGGAAGCTGCCGGGGCCGGTGGTGACGGCGGCCTTGGCGGCGCCTTCCCATGTCTCGGTGGCGGTGGTGCCGCGGGGGTGGTTGCCGCCGGCGCCGTTGAGGAGGATGTCGCAGCCGCCCCAGAGCTTCTTCACCTCGTCGCGCGCGGCCTCGAGGGAGGCGCGGTCGAGGACGTTGGCGGCGAGGGCCACGGCTTCGCCGCCGGCCGAGCGGATCTCCTGGGCCACGGCCTCGCCCTTGGCGGCGGTGCGGTTGAGGATGGCGACCTTCACGCCGTCGGCGCCGAGGGCGCGGGCCATGGCGCCGCAGAGCACGCCGCCGCCGCCGGTGACGACGGCGATCTTGCCGGAGAGAGGAGAGGAGGGAGTTTTCATGAAAGGGAGGGAAGCGAAAGGTGGTAGTTTCTAGTACGATTCCGGGTGGTGGGGCGGGTTTTACGCCCGCCATCCGATCCACCGACGAACTGGCGGGCGTAAAGCCCGCCCCACCATTTTCAGACGGCAGGACTGCGTTTCTTGGCGCCGTCGAGGGCGACGCCCTTGGCGATGGCTTCCCAGAGGCCGTTGAGGTAGGCGATGCCGAGGGCGCGGTCGTAGAGGCCGTAGCCGGGGCGGCCGGTCTCGTTCCAGATCATGCGGCCGTGGTCGGGGCGCAGGTAGCCGGTGAAACCGATATCGTGATACGCCTTCATCACCTCGTACATGTCGATCGAGCCGTCGGTGGAGAGGTGGGAGGCCTCGGTGAAGTCGCCGTTGGGGAAGCGCAGGATGTTGCGGCAGTGCGCGAAGTGGATGCGACCCTGGCCGCCGAAGCGGCGGATCATGGCCGGGAGGTTGTTGGCGGGGTTGGCGCCGAGCGAGCCGGTGCAGAACGTGAGGCCGTGGTGGCGGCTCGGGTTGAGCGAGAGGACGCGCGCGAGGTCGGCCTCGTTGGTGACGATGCGCGGCAGGCCGAACATGGGCCACGGTGGATCGTCGGGGTGGATGGCCATGCGGATGTCGAACTCCTCGCACACGGGCATGAGCGCATCGATGAAGTACTTGAGGTTGGCGACGAGCTTGTCGGCATCGACAACCGAATACTTCACGAAGAGCTCCTTGAGCTGGGCGAGGCGCTCGGGCTCCCAGCCGGGGAGCTTGAAGCCGTTGGAGCTCTTGGCGAAGAGGTCGAGGACGGTGGCGGGGGTGAGGTCCTTGACCTTGGCGGCCTCGTAGAAGAGGGCGTTGGAGCCGTCGGGCAGGGGGTGGGCGAGGTCGGTGCGCAGCCAGTCGAAGACCGGCATGAAGTTGTAGCAGACGACCTTGATGCCGGCGCGGCCGAGGCGGCGGAGGGTCTCGCGGTAGTTCTCGATGTAGCGGTCGCGCGAGGGCACGCCGAGCTTGATGTCGTCGTGGACGTTGACGCTCTCGATGACCTCGAGGGTGAGGCCGGCGGCCTCGACGGTGGATTTGAGATGGGCGATCTTCTCGACCGGCCACACCTCGCCGACGGGCACATCGAAGAGCGCGCCGACGATGCCGGGCGCACCGGGGATCTGCCGCACCTGCCAGAGGTGGATGCAGTCGTCGTGTTCCCCGAACCAACGGAAGGTCATTTTCATGGGCTGGAAGATGGCGAAAGGGGCGCAGATTGCAGGTGTGCGCCCGGTGCGGCGAACCGGCGGAAGGTAGCCGTTCACTGTGCGAGAGGTGGGGGCCGGAGCCGCTGGGAGGTGGCTGCGCATCGCTCGCGCCGCGGGCGTAAGGAAGCGGTCAACCGGCTACCGGCGCCGGCTTTCGGCTCGAAAACCGGGCGGCGGGCGGTAGCGTGGGGCTCACCCATGAGTTACTGGCTTGCTGCGCTGCAATGGTCGAAGGTCACCGAGAAGCTGCCGCCCGACTTCCTGTCGAAGACCGGCGTGTTCCTGCTGATCGTCCTGGTGATCGTGATCGCCGTGAAGATCTATCAGGGGTCGAACAAGATCATGCTCTCGATCCTGCTCGCGGCCGGCGTGGGCATCGTCTTCTTCAGCTGGGTCTACAACCGCAACGAGCCCGCATTTCTCACTCCGGTGATCGAGCCGTTGTCGAGTTTCTTCCCCACCAAGGAGTATACGCGGCCCGAGGCGGGCGACCTCGACAAGACGGGCAAGGGCGGCAACAAGCCGAAGCCCAAGCCCTGAGCCGGGGCCGCGTGCTCGCCACACGGTGAGCGGTGCTGCGCCCGAACCCGGTTTTCGCCTTTCCCCCGCGCCGCCGGCGCATTCGCTCGCGCCATGCTCACCTGCTCGAAGACGTACAACGACATCCCGTTCGCCCATCGGCAGCACCTGCACGACGGGCATTGCGCGAACATCCACGGGCACAACTGGAGCATCACGCTCACGTTCGCCTGCACCGCGCCGGACGCCAACGGCTTCGTGGTGGACTTCGGGCGGTTGAAGTACATCCGCCAGTGGATCGACAAGAATCTCGACCACGCCTGCCTCTTCAACGCCGACGACCCCATGCGCGAGGTGCTGCTCGAGGCCGCGCCCACCGTCTGGAAGGCGACCATCGTGCCCAACTGCTCGTGCGAGGGCCTGGCGGAGTGGACCTTCCGCAGCCTCGATCCGCTGGTGCGCGAGCAGTCCGGCGGGCGGGTGTGGTTGGCGGCCGTCGAGGTGGGCGAGGACGCGCGCAACTTCGCGCGCTTTACGCCTTAAAAAACCAGGGCCCGGCGCGACCGGGCCCTGCGCGGGAAAGCGGCGGTGCGTGCGATCGGAAGGGGCGCTTCACGCGGCGTGGGGTGCGAGCTCGCTCGCACCGCCTGGCGAGAGCGAGATCCCCGCGGTGCGACCAAGGTCGCACCCTACCTCGAAAATCGGTTGTGCCGGCGGAGGAGCTTCGCCAACCGGATCAATACGGCTCAGACGGCGAGCAGCACCTTGTGGGTGAGCTCGAAGGTCTCCTGCGGCGTGCGGCCGACGCGGATCTCGTGCAGCAGGCCCTGCTTGCGGTAGAACTCCAGCACCGGGTTGGCGGTGGCGTGGTAGGTCGCCAGGCGGTTGCGCACGACCTCGGGCTTGTCGTCATCACGCTGGTACAACTCGCCGCCGCACTTGTCGCACACGCCCGCGGTGCGGGGCGGGGACATCTCGAGGTTGAAGGTGGCCTTGCATGCGCGGCAGACGCGCCGGCCGGAGATGCGCGAGACGATCTCGGCGTCGTCGGCGAGGAAGGCGATGGCGGCGTCGAGCTTCACGCCGGCCTGGGCGAGGATGCCCTCGAGGGCCTCGGCCTGCGCGGCGGTGCGGGGGAAGCCGTCGAGCAGGAAGCCCTGCTGGCAGGCCATGCAGCCGATGCGTTCGCGCACGATCTCGACGACGAGTTCGTCGGGCACGAGGGCGCCGCGCTGCATCTCGACGAGGGCCTGGCGCATGGCCGGCGAGGCCTTGTCGAGGCCGGCGGCGATGGCGGCGCGGAAGATGTCGCCGGTGGAGAGGTGGCAGGCGCCGATGGTCTGCACGATCAGATCGGCCTGGGTGCCCTTGCCCACGCCCGGAGGCCCGAGCAGGACGACATGCCAGGGGCGGCGCGGGCCGGGACCTTCGAGGTTGCAGGAGGCGCTGGGGCCCTTGAGCCAGAGCGCGCGTTCGGCGGGCTTGTGGGGATGCGGACGAGTCGTGGACACGGCGAGAAGTGGGATTGGCGTGGCGGGAGAAGACGGGCGGCGCGGGCCGCTCAGGCGAGGTAGGAGCAGACGTATTCGCACAGGCCCGCCTCGACGACGATGGCGAAGCCGCTGTTGCCGGGCACGTCGAAGTGCTGGCCGGCGCCGTAGGTCTGCACGGCGCTCTGGCCGTCGAGCGTCACCTGGCAGGAGCCGGCGACGATCTCCATGCGCTCGGGGGCGCCGGTGCCGAAATGGTAGTTGCCGGCGCGGATCAGCCCGAGGGTCTTCTTCGTGCCGTCGGCGAACACCACGGTGTGGGAGACCACGTTGCCGTCGAAGTAGATGTTGGCCTTCGTCAGGACGCTGACGCCGGAAAATTGGGAGGGTGCGCTCATGTGGAAGGTTCGACCGTGGGGAAATTCGCGGCGCTGACAAGCGAGCGTTGCGCGGCTCGTTATAACGAGGGAGCGGGGGCGCCGGCGGCGATTCTGGGGCCATCCATGAAAAACATTCTTTCAAACCACGGGCCACCCCGCATTAAGGTGGACAACTTATGGCTCTGAGACCTCTCCAAGGCGGCTTGCAACCTTATGCCGGCCCCATGCTCCCACGCGGCACTGCGCTTCTCGGCAACCCGATCCTCAACAAAGGGACGGGATTCACCGAACGCGAGCGCGACGCCCTCGGACTGCGCGGACTCCTCCCGCCGCGGGTATTCCCGATCAAGCAGCAGGTCCAGCGCGCCATCGCCAACTTCCGCAAGAAGACCGACCCGCTCGACAAGTACACCTTCCTCTCGAACCTCCAGGGGCGCAACGAGACGCTGTTCTACCGCCTGCTCGAGGAGTTCCCGGAGGAGATGATCCCGATCATCTACACGCCCACGGTGGGCCAGGCGTGCTTGGAATTCGGCGCCATCTACCGTCGCCAGCGCGGCCTCTACATCACCATCAAGGACAAGGGCCGCATCGCCGAGATCCTCAAGAACTGGCCCTACCCGGACGTGCGCATGATCGTCGTCACCGACGGCGAGCGTATCCTCGGCCTCGGCGACCTCGGCGCCTACGGCATGGGCATTCCGATCGGCAAGCTCGGTCTCTACACCTCCTGCGCCGGTGTGCATCCCTACTACTGCCTGCCGATCACCATCGATGTGGGCACCGACAACGAGAAGCTCCACGCCGATCCGTTCTACGTCGGTCTCCCGCAGAAGCGCGTCCGTGGGCCCGAATACGACGAGCTCCTCGAGGAGTTCGTCACCGCCGTGCAGGCGGCTTACCCGAAGGTGCTCATCCAGTGGGAGGACTTCGGCAACACCAACGCCTTTCGCATTCTCCACAAGTACCAGAAGCGCGTCCTCAGCTTCAACGACGACATCCAGGGCACGGCCTCCGTCGCCCTCGCCGGCATCCTCGGCGGCCTGCGCCTCAACGGCGGCAAGCTCGCCGAGCAGAAGCTGCTCTTCCTCGGCGCCGGCGAAGCCGGCACCGGCATCGGCGATCTCTTCGTCGAGGCGGCGATGCAGGCCGGTCTCAGCGAGGCCGAGGCCCGCAAGCGTTGCTGGTACGTCGATTCCCAGGGCCTCGTCGTCAAGGGCCGCCCGGGCAAGCTCGCCGAGCACAAGCTGCCCTACGCCCACGAGGGCCAGTTCGTCGCCACCCTCGAGGAGGCCGTCGACCTGATCAAGCCCACCGCCCTCATCGGCGTGTCCGGCCAGCCCAAGACGTTCACCAAGTCGATCGTCGAGAAGATGGCGAAGTACAACGCGCAGCCGATCATCTTCGCCCTCTCCAACCCGACCTCGAAGGCCGAGTGCACCGCCGAGGAGGCGTACACCTGGACCAACGGCACCGCGATCTTCGCGTCGGGCAGCCCGTTCGCCCCGGTCACCCTCAACGGCAAGACCTACGTCCCCGGCCAGGGCAACAACGTGTACATCTTCCCCGGCGTCGGTCTCGGCGCGCTCGCCTGCGAGTCGAAGGAGGTCACCAACGGCATGTTCCTCATCGCCGCCCAGACGCTCGCCTCGCTCGTCAGCGACGAGGATCTGGCCATGCGCCGCGTGTATCCGCCGCTCTCGAAGATCCGCGATGTCTCGGCGAAGATCGCCGCGGCCGTCGTCCACGAGTGCCACCGCGAGAAGCTCGCCCAGCTGCCGAAGGCGCACGATGTCGAGGCCGACGTGCGCGCGCGCATGTTCCAGCCCGACTACGGCGAATACATCTGAGGGCGCGCCTGCCGCGCCGTTTCCCTTCGAAGCCCCGGCCTCACCGCCGGGGCTTCTTTGCGGCCAGCGTGGCCCGGCCACCGCTGCGGCACCGGGCCGTGACCGGAGGCGCCGCAGCGGGTGGGTGGAAGGGACGGATGCAGTCGCCGGGTTTGACCGGCGGCGCGCGGCGCGGTTGGCTCCGCGCATGCATCCCCTTCGTGCCTTGCTGTTGCTCGCTGTGGTGTTGGGTTTTGCCCGGGTATCCGCCCAGCCGGCGGCCGCGGCGGTCGCGCCGCGGGAATCGGCCTGGTTCACGGCGACCGAGGTCGCGGCGGGCACCTGGCGCATCGTCGACCGCGGGGTGGTGAACTGCTATCTGGTGATCGGGCGCGAGCGCGCGGCGCTGATCGACACCGGCTACGGCTTCGCGAACCTGCGCGACTATGTGGGCGCGCTGACCTCGCTGCCGCTGACCGTGATCAACACCCACGGACACCGCGACCACTGCGGCGGGGCTGCGCAATTCGGGGCGGTGCTCGCCCACCGGGCGGAGTTCGCCGCGATCGAGCGGGAGGCGACCCCGGAGGCGCGGGAGCGCAACCGGCGGAGCCTGGGCGACAAGGTCGTCCCCGCCGGCGAACGTTTCGACTACGGCGCGGAGGCCAAGCCGCTCGTGCTGTCACCCTTGGCGGACGGGGACGTAATCGAGCTCGGCGCCCGCCGGCTCGAAGTCATCGCGACCCCGGGCCACACCCCCGGCGAGATCGTCCTGCTCGACCGCGGGAGTCGGCTGCTCTTCGGGGGCGACCACCTCAACCGGCACGTCTGGCTGCAGCTTCCCGGCTGCCTGCCGCTGGAGCGGTACCTCGCGAGTCTCGAGAAACTGGAGGCGCAGACCGGAGCCTTCGCCCTGATCCTGCCGGGGCACAACGAACCCATCGACGCCGGCCTGCTCGCGGAGCTGACCGCGTGCGTGCGCGGCATCCTGGGCGGCACCATCGCCGCCGAGCCGTACCGGTACGGGCAGACCGAGGGCCGCATCGCGCGGCACGGGCGCGCCGAGGTGGTCTTCGATCCCCGGAACCTGCGCGCCGGGGAGGCGCGTTGAGAGCGGATACTGCGAAGCTTACGGGGTGAGCCGGAGCGCGGCGCGCACGGCGCGTACGAGATCGTCGCGGTGGAACGGCTTGGGCAACAGGGGCACGCCCCACTCGCGCAGGGTGGCCGCATCCTCGCGCTCGAAATTGCCGCTCATCGCGACGGTGGGCACCATGCGACCGGTCTCCCTCAGCCGGCGCAGCACTTCGCGACCGCCGAGGTTCGGCATCGTCATGTCGAGCAGCAGCAGGTCGATCCGCTCGCCGGGGGCGCCGAGCCGGGCCAAGGCCTCGTTGCCGTCGTGGGCGATCAAGATCGAGAAGCCGCTGCCCCCGAAGACGCGCTCGACCAGCGTGCGTACGCCCATCTCGTCATCGACGACAAGCACCCGGCGGCCGTCGCCTGGCGGCAAAGCGGGGGCGGTCGTCTCGGGTGCGACCTCCGCTTGGCCGCCGCCGGTCACCGGTAGGTAGACGAGGAAACGCGTGCCCTTGCCCTCTTCCGTCTCGAGTTCGACGAAGCCGCCGTGTCCGCGCACGATGCCCAGGACAGTCGACAGCCCGAGGCCGGTGCCCTTCTCCGGTCCCTTGGTTGTGAAGAACGGGTCGAAGATGCGTTCGCGGATCGCCGCCGGAATGCCGGTGCCGGTGTCGCTGACGGTGAAGAGCACGTGCGGCCCGGTGCGAGCGCCGTCGTGCGCGGCGGCGAGCGCGGCGTCGACCTCGACGGCCCGGGCTTCCAACCCCAGTTGGCCGCCGTGCGGCATCGCATCGCGGGCGTTCACGCAGAGGTTGAGGAGCACTTGGTGCAACTGGGTGGTGTCGCCGAGCACCGCGACCGACTTGCAGAAACACCGCGCGCGGAGCTGCACGGTTGGCGGGAAGGTGCTGCCGATGAAGCGCTCCATCTCCTCGATCAGCCCCGCGGGGTGCACCGGCGCTTTGCGGCCCTCCGCGCCCTTGGCGAAGACGAGCAACTGCTGGACCATGCCGGCCGCCCGGCGCGAACTGGCCTCCATGGCCGTGACCAGTTCGGCGTCCTCGGCGGGCACATACTCGCGCAGGAAGGACACGCCGGCCAGCAGCGGCACGAGCGCGTTGTTGAGATCGTGCGCGATGCCGCCCGCCAGCGAGCCGATGCTCTCCAGGCGCTCCGTGCGGCGGAGACGCTCGTCCATGGTGCGGCGCTCTGTCACGTCCGTGAAGGTGCCGAGCACGCGCAGGGGGTGGCCGGCGGCATCGTGTTCGACGACGTTGCCGCGCGCCTCGATCCAGCGCCAGGCGCCGCCCGCGGCGCGGTGGCGGAACTCGAGGTGCAGCCCTTCCGCCCGGTTTTCGATACAGGCCCGCGTCGCGCCCAGGATGGCGCCCCGGTCGTCCGGATGCGCCAGTTCGATCCAGGCGTTCTTCTCCGTGGGGTATTCCGCGGGACTGTAGCCGAGATCCCGGACGAACTCGGCGGCGAAGGTGAAACAACGGCGGGGGATGGAGAATTCGAACAAGCTCTGGCGCGAGGCCACGAGGGCCAGTTGCAGCCGGCGCTCGTTCTCGCGGAGCTCGTCCTCCGTCCGCTGGTGGCGGGCGACCTCGGCCTCCAGTTCCGTGTTGGTCGCGCGGAGTTCCTCGGTGCGCACCTGCACGCGCTCCTCCAGGGTCTCATTGAGCACGGCCAGCTCGGCGGTGCGGGCGGCGAGGGTGGTGCTCGCCTGGAACTCGCGGTCTTGGAGCTCGCGGTTGGCGAACCGCAGGAGCAGGGCCACGCCGAACACGCCCGCCCACAGGCAGGCGACGCTGGCGAGGGACGGCAGCGCCGCCCCGTGGGCCGCGGCGACGATGGCGTCCGGGGCGGGGCGTGCGGCGAGGAGACTCCATCCGACCCAGAAGCGGAAGGCGCCGTAGCCGACCAGCACGAGCGCGGTCGCCATCGCGGCGAGGCAATAGACGCACGTCCCGGTCGTTTCTTGCCGTATTCGGATGGCGAGGCGGGCGAACATCGTCGCGAGCACGAGCGCGCCGGGGAGGGCCAGCCCCCAGTCGGTCAGCGCGTGCACGGCGAGCAGCGGCGCGTCGGCCCACCCGACCGGCAGCCAGCCCGCGACGGGGGCGAGCAGGATCGGCAGGAACCAGGGCCGCGCCCGCCGGCCCCATGCTAGGTCGCGCCACGACAGCCAGCCGACGAGATAGAAACAATACGCGCCGAGGTGGGCGAGTAGCGCATGGGCCCACTCGCTGCCGCCGAACCGGCCCCAGAGCACTCCGCCTCCGCCTTGGAGCACGCCCTGGGCGCAGGCGAGCCACAGGTTGCGGGTGTGGATCTTCGTGCGGGGCGTACGCACGGCGGCCGTCGCCACCGCCAGCGTCGCACACGTGAGCCCGTAGGCGAGCAGGGCGGTGGCTTCGGGAGCGGGCGCGTTCATGGACGGAGGGGCGTTGGCCGGGGCGCGTGGTTGGGCCCCGGCGGCGCAAGGTCCCTCCTTCGGCCTTTTCCGGGGGAGCTTGAGCCGCAATGGTGCGACCCGGCAGCGAGGGGCTGGTGCGCACGGCCGCCCGCGTGTCCCCTGCCGGGCGCCGCGGGATCGCGGGGTGGCGGCGGTCGCGCGGGGCGGCGCCCGCCTACGCCCGCCCGGAG
>JAEWNN010000200.1 GCA_023457035.1 Verrucomicrobiota bacterium | reverse complement strand
AAGCCCGGCCCGATCCGTCGCCACCACCCGAAGACGCCCCGTTCCTCCAGCGGCTCGCCCACCGCACCGCCACCCAGGCCGGCCGCGCCCGCTACAAACAACGCCAACAGACCGTCGAGCCGGTCTTTGGCATCATCGAGGCCTCACTGGTCTTCCGCTGCTTGTTGCTGCGCGGACTGGCGAAGGTGTCGCTGGAATGGGCGCTGGTGTGCAGCGCCTACAACCTCAAGCGCCTCCACATCCCCAAAACCGTGCTCCAACCCGCCTGACCGGCCGACGGGGCGGTGTCGCCTGATGCAACGACCGCCCCGACCGGCGCAGAAAACGACCGTCTAGAAGACCGCCCCGGGAGAACGTCCTCCCAAGCCCATACCCAACCAAACAGGCGCAGCCTGTTTGCTCAGCAGCCTGCGGACGAAGTCCGACAGGCTGCTCGGCACCGCGCGTGGCCGCCGATGGCGTGGGAATTGGAAACCGCGTTTGGTGATCAAGCGCCGGGGCTGCGGCTGCAGGGTTGAGTTGCGCTGAAGAAATAGTGAGCCGTACGGCCGGCGGCGCCTTGCGGCGGCGCGAAGACCGCGATGGACTGGGCCCCGTAGTCCACTGTGCCCATGCCATCATCCCCCGCCGCCCCGCCGCCCGGCCTTAGCACTGGCGAGAAAGTCTGTTGGATGCTCGCGCTGCTCGGCGCCGCGATGACGGTGGCGCCGTTCGTCGCCGAAGACTTCTTCCGCCCGTGGAACGGCGGGCAATACGCCATGGTGATGATCGGCCTCACGATGGCGATCGCGCTGGGGATCTCGACCCGCCTCTTCCGGCGCCGCCGCTTGGTGCGGGCGGCGCTCTTCGACGAGACACAGCTGCTCGCACATTGGCGCTACGGCGAGGTGGAATGGCGGCGCTTCGTGGGCGAGGACTTCGAGCGGGAGTGTCGCAACAAGTGGGCGATGTTTCGGATCGTCGCCTTCTTCTGCGTCGCGATCGGCGGCGGGTTCGCGCTCTACGATCGGGAGGGCGGCCGCTGGGTGCTCGCCGTGCTGCTGGGGCTCTGCCTGGTCATCAGTATCGTTATCGTGACGACAACCCGCGCGCAGCGGGCGCGGCGGGAGGCCGGGGTCGGTGAAGCGCGCCTTGGCGAGGACGGCCTCTGGCTCGGCGGTGAGCTGCACGTCTGGCGCGGTTTCGGTGCGCGTTTCGAGCGCTGCCGGGTGATCGAGGGGGAGGTGGCGTGCCTCGAACTCGTGTACTCGACACTGGCGCGGAGCCAGCGGCAGATCCATTCGGTGCGCGTGCCGATCCCCCAAGGTCGTGGCGCCGAGGCGGGCGCACTCGTCGCCCACTTCCGACGAAAGACCGGGCGGGAGTGACAGCCACCTCGGGGTACCGGCTTCGGTGCTCAGCCGCCGAGTTTGAGACGATGGGCGATCGTCTCGGCGTCGAGTTGAAGGAGTGCATCCAGCAGATGGAGTTGAAGTGAGCCGGGGCCGGGGCTGCGCTCGGCGGCGATCTCGCCGGCGAGCGCGAGGAAACTCAGCCCGGCGGCGACGGCGACCAGTCGATCCGGTTCGACGGCCAGCGCCGCGCCGACGAGCGCGGTGGCGGTGCAGCCCAGGCCGGTGACTCGCGCCATGAGCGGGTGGCCGTTGGCTAGCGCGACGGTCTGTCGGCCGTCGGTCACGTAGTCGATCGGGCCGGTGACGGCGACGACGGCGCCGGTGGCGAGGGCGAGCTGGCGCGCGGGGGGGAGGGCGTCGGCGGAGTCGCGCGTCGAGTCGACGCCCTTGGTCTTCTCGCCGGTGGCGCCGGCGAGGACGAGGATCTCGGAGGCGTTGCCGCGGATGCAGGCGGGGCGCAGGCGGGCGAGGTTGGCGGCGGTGCTGGTGCGCAACGTGGTCGCGCCGGCGCCGACGGGATCGAGCACCCACGGGAGGTGGCGCAGGTTGGCGGCCGCGGCCGCCATCTCCATGGCGGCAATCCAAGGGGTGGAGAGTGTCCCGATGTTGATGACGAGCGCCTGTGCGAGGCCGACGAACTCCTCGACCTCCTCGACGGCGTGGACCATCGCCGGCGAGGCGCCGAGGGCGAGCAGCGCGTTGGCCGTGTTGTTCATCACGACGTAGTTCGTGATGTTGTGGACCAGCGGGGCGCGCGTGCGGATGGCGGCAAGGACGGCGGAGCAGGCGGCGGCGGAGAAGGCGGGGGGCGTGGACATGGCGGACGGATGCCGCCGACGGTTAGGGGGTGCGGTCCCGAACGGAAACAAAAAAGCCCGCCGGAGAACGGCGGGCTTCGCAGCTTGCGGTGGCGAGGATCAGAAGCGGTAGGCGAAGCCCACTTTGACCACCGGGAAGAGTTCGTTGTTGTCGTTGATGTCCTTCTCCTCGCGGCGGAGGTCCTCGAGAAACGTCGGATCGCTGGCCAGCGGGCCGGTGGCGGTGAGGTGCGCGTCGTAGTTTTCGGTGAACATCACGCCGAGGTTCGTCATTAGGCTGAAGCCGCTCCGACCGAGGTGCCAGGTCCAGCCGACGCCGAGGTAGGGGGCGATCCGGGTGCCGGTGTCGACCCGGCCCGTGAGCGAGGTGATCTCGGTGTTGGTGTAGTTGTGTCGGCCGACCTCATACACGGTGCCGCGGCGCGGTCGGGCCGTGAGGTCGAGACGGTGGTCGTGGACGACGGCGCCGCAGGTGAGGTGGAAACCGTTGCGCCACGGATGCCAGTCGACCGTCGCCGCGAGATTGGCCATGCGCAGGTCGGCGGCGTAGCGGGCGCGGTTGGTCCGGAGGTTGTCGGCGTCGAAGTCGAGATGACCGTAACTGAGCGCGAAGTTGAAACGTGCGGACGGTGTGTACTGGAGCACCGGCCCGAAGCCGGTGGTGCCGCCTTCGAGGCCGACGGAGAAGGCGCTCCGCCCGGAGGACTCGCCGGTGCCTTGCGCGGCGGCCGGCAGGACGCCTGCGCCAACGGCGGTCAGGGTGGCGATAACCACGGAACGAACGAGAGTTGATAGGTGTTTCATGCGCCGGCGAGTGAAGGACGGGCGGAGGTCGGGGCGACACGGACCTGGCGAGCGGCGGAAAGCCCGCGGCGAGTGGCAATAGTGCAGGGGGGGCGCCACGGCGACAGGGCCCCGCTCTCGCCGGAGCCGGCTGGGGGCGGCTCGCCACGCGGCCAGTGTTCCCCGGGCATAGCCCGCGGAACGAAGTCTCGCCGTCGCCCCGACCGGCACCATACACTGCCCCCGCTTCCAGCCTTCGTGTGTCATGCTCCTCTTCCTCCTTGGCGCTCTCCTCGGATTGCTCACCGGCCTGTGGCAGGTGCGGCGGTTCCGCCGCGAAGCCGAGCACAACGCCGAGGAGCGGCAGAACGTGCTGCGGGAGAAACAGGTTGTTGTCGGTTTCGTCCACGGGATGGCCGAGGCGCTCGGCGAGAACCTCAGCCGTACCGAGCTGCTCGAACGCATCGTGCATGCGGCCATCCTGAGCACCAACGCGCTCAGCGCGTGTTTGTTCGAGCGCACGCCGCAGGGGACGCTGCGCGGCGTCGCCGCCGAGGGGCTGTTCCCGCCGCAACGTACGCTGCCCGACCATGTGCGCGGCGCGAGCATCACCCGAGCCCGACTGCTCGAGCAGATCATGCGACTGGAGGAGCTCCCGGCTTCAGCGGGGGTGTTGGGCGAGGTGGTACGGACCGGTCGGTCGGTGCTCATCGCCGATGCCGAGGGCGACAACCGGATCGTGAAACACGACGATCCGGCGCTGCGAATGAGGTCGTTCATCGCTGCTCCGGTACGCTTCCGCGACGAGTTCTACGGGGTGCTCTGCATCGCCAATCCGCGTGATGGTCTGCCCTTCAGCGAGGACGACTTCTCGCTCGTGCGCGCGCTCGCCGAGCAGGCGGGGATGGCGGTGCACAACCAGAGTCTGCTCCGGCTCCAGATCGAGAGGCGCCAGCTCGACCTCGATCTGGCGCTGGCCAGCAGCATCCAGCAGTTGTTGCTGCCACGCGAGGCGCCGAGCGTGGCGGGATTGGAAGTCGACGCCCGCTACCGCTCGGCGCAGCAGGTCAGTGGCGATTTCTACGATCTGATTCCGCTGGCCGGCGGTCGGCTCGGGGTGGCGGTGGCCGATGTCTCCGGCAAGGGGATTGCCGCCTCGTTGCTGATGGCGATCTGCCGGACCAACCTGCGCCAGCTTGCGGCGCGCGACGATTCTCCGGCCGCGGTTCTGGCCGGGGTGAACCGGGCGATGAGCGGCGAGATGCGCCAAGGGATGTACATCACGATGATCTATGCGGTCCTCGATCCGATGCGGGCGGAGATCCGTTATGCGCGTGCCGGCCACGAACAACCGTTGTTCTTCGGTCGAGGCGTGGACGGGCAACATGAGGTGAGGTTTCTCGACTCGGAGGGCATGGCGGTCGGGCTGGTCCCCGACGACACCTTCCAGCCGGCCTTGGCCGAAGTGCGGGTGCGTTTTGGCGAAGGAGACCTGTTTGTGCTCTACACTGACGGACTCACCGAGGCGCCCGATGCCTTTGGCGCGGAGTTCTCCGGATTGCGGCTGGCTGCGGCGGTACGGGAGCTGGGGACTCGGCCGCCCGGTGCCATCAACGACGGCATCCTCGAGCGGGTGCGGCATTTCACCGGAGAGAATCAGGGCCACGACGATCTCACGTTGGTGACGATCCGCCGAGTCGGCTGAGCCTGCCGGGCTGCCCCTGTGGCGCCCAACGGCTCCGGTGCGGCACCGATTGCGAAATGCGGGCGCCTGCCTAGTCTCGGGGCGTCCGTGGCGTCGGCCCCATGATCGAACGCATCACCACCAGTGTGGATCTGGCTGCGAACCTCCGGCTGGAGGTGTCGCTGGCGGCGCGTACGCGCGATCAGCAGCGCGGGCCGCGCACGCGCGCGGCGGCCGCCGCGGACGACCCCGGGGGCGTGATCATCGACCTCGAGACGGCGGCGGGGCGGCGACCGGACCGGTCGGATACGGAAGGCTACGGCAAACTGATCCGGTTCGCGCAATCGGGGCTCGGGGGGGACCAGACGGACGACTACGCGTCGGCCGCGGCCGAGGACCAGCCGGCCCTCGCGGCGTCGGCCCTGCCGCTCGATTGGCGGGCGGCCCAGGCGGCGAGCCTCTACACGCGCGTCGGTCAGATTGGTGCTGGTGGATACTCGGCGACGGTAGGCACCCGGCTGAATGCCGTGGCGTGACGGTTTCCGGCCTCGCGCGGTGTTGTTTGCGCGGTTCGACCGGTGGTGGGGCCGGTGCTGCGGTCGATCCTCCGCGGAAACGAAGGCTGGCGGTTCCTTGCCGCTTGGGTGATTCATTCGGGCCACCCATGAAACCGCACCGTCTTCTCGCCTCCGCTCGCACACCCGACGGCGCGATCCTGACCCTGCACGAACACGACGGCAGCCACTGCGTGCGTCTCGCCGGGCGGGAGTTGATGCACTCGCAGGCGGCGTACTCGGAGTTGGCGTTGGGCGAGCTTGGCATGGCACGGCTGGTGCGCGAAAAGCCGGGACGGGTGCTGATCGGCGGACTGGGGCTTGGTTTCACGCTGCGCAGCGTGCTGGAGCGCGCCGGTGCGAAGCTCGTGGTCGAGGTGGCCGAACTGTTGCCGGAGATCGTGGCGTGGAATCGTGAGCACCTTGCCCGGCTCAACGGGGCGTTGCTCGACGATCCACGGGTGCGGGTGGTGATCGGCGATGTCTTCGAACTCGTCCGCCGGGCGCCGCCGGCGAGTTATGCGGCGGTGATACTCGACATCGACAACGGCCCTTCGGCGATGGTGCAGGCGGCCAACGCGCGGCTCTACGATGCGCCTGGGATCCGGATTTTGGAGACGATGCTCGCGCCCGGCGGCCGCCTAGTGGTGTGGTCGGCCGGGGACGACGCGGCTTTTGTCCGGCGGCTCGCGGGCGCAGGGTTGCGGGTGCAGACGGTACCGGTGAAGATTCGCGCCGGGGCGAGGCAAGCCGCGGGGCGGCTGTTTGTGGGCGACAAGACCGGAGCCTGACGCCCACCGCCGAGGCTCCGCCGGGGGCGGATCAGGAGATGGCGGCGTTTGCCAGCGGTAGCCTGGCCTCGACCCAGCCCCGGGAGTACAGCACCGAAACAGCCAAGTCGGCTGCGGTCTCGGTGGTGAACCGGTCCATGTTGATGATGAGGTCGTAGCCGGACGGATCGTCGATGTCGGCTTCGAAGAAGGAGCGCACGTAGTCGCGGCGGGCGTGGTCGGTTCGGCGGCCATGGGCGAGCGCCTGTTCCGGCGAGAGCCCGAGGACCTGCGCGATGCGCCGGGCGCGGTGCTCGGGGGAGGCGATGAGTCGCAGGTGGAGCGCGTGTGGCGCACCTGCGGTGGCGAAGTTGGCACCCCGGCCGACGATGATGGCCCGGCCGATCGCGGCGAGCCGGCGCATCAGACTGTTGGTGTTGTGCACCAGCGTCCAGATGTTCGGGTGCAACCCGACGATCTCGCCCACGGAGGCATCGATCTCCGACACCTTGTCCTCGGGAATGAAGCGAGCGAGCGAGGCCGAGAGATGGTTGTCCTCGAGCATTCGCGCGACCAAGTTGCGATCAAATACCGTCCACGGGGCCTGCTCCACCTCGAGCAGGCGGTTGAGGCGGCGGGCGATCTCCTCGCCGAGGACGTTTCCGCCGGTGCCGCATTCCCGTGAGATGGTGATCAGCGGCGCGACGGTGACCGAGTTCCCGCTGGGGGCATGGCCCAGCTGAAGGTCGAAGTAGGCCTTCGCCTTGTCGATGGAGGAGTGAGTGTCCATAGGGCAGAGGGTCCGGGGTTGGCGGAGCCAGCGTGGGGACTCTAGCCCCGAAGGCGGGAGGTCGCAACGTGGTGGCGGCCTCTTTGATTCGAATCGTTGT
>JAEWNN010000199.1 GCA_023457035.1 Verrucomicrobiota bacterium | reverse complement strand
TTCGAGGCCGGCGAGGTGGAGGTGCTCACCGACAGCCTGCTGGACTGGATCGATGCCGACGACAACCCGCGGCCCTTCGGGGCCGAGAAGGACGACTATCTGCGGACCGATCCCGCGCATGTGGCGGCGAACCGGGCGCCGCGGGCTTTCGCCGAGCTGGCGGCGGTGCAGGGGTTTGCGGACCTGATGTTCTCGGAGGCGGGACGGCCCAACGAACGTTTCGAGGCGTTCACCCGGCGCGTGAGCCTGTGGAGCGACGGTACGATCAATCTCAACACCGTGCCCGACGCGCTGCTGCGCAGTTCCGGCCTGCTCGACGACCGGCAGCTCGCCTCGCTCGGCCGGGCGCTCGACACGGTCGAGGGCGACCGCGGCACGGCGGGCGCGCGCTACTACCGGTCGCTGGGCGAGCTGGCCGAGCAGGTCGGCGAACTGCCTTCGGCAGCGGGGGTGGGCGTGCAGAGCAAGGTGCTCGGCATTGTCGTGACAGTGCGGGAGCGGCAGGCGGAGTACCGGCTGCGGGCGGTGGTCCGCACAGACACGAGCGGCGGCCGGAGCGGGGCGGCCAGCGGCGGCAACGGGGCGGGCGGCGCGAATACGACGAGCGAATACCCTTTCAAGTTTCTTGAGCTTGTGGAGGATCCCCCCCCTTCTAGCATCGCAGGCACCCAGCAAGTGCCCTGAACCACGTGGCGGCCCAAACTCCCAACAACCAACCAGCCGACGGCCGGCTGACCTCGGAACAACCGGTGCTTCTGGTGCCGGGGTGCCATTTCTTCACGGCGTGCGCGCCCTTGCCGGCCGGCACGGCCGAGCGGGAACTGCCCGGACTGGCGGCGCTGGCGCTCGAGGCCGATTCGCCTTTCGCCGACGAGCAGCTTGCGCGCGGCTGTTACGCGGCGCGCTCGGCCGGCGGGCTCGTGGTCTTCGCGGCACTGCGCCGTAAGTTCGCCGCACAGCAGGAAACGTGGGGGCGGGCCGGGTTCGTGGTGCCGGACTTCGCCACCTGGCTGCCGCGCGCCGAGGCGGCCTCCGGCATCGTGATTCTCGAGACGGCGGAGGCGGTCACCGCGCTGGAGTTCGCGCCGGGATCGGCCTTGCCGCGCCGGATCGTGAGCCGGCCGGTGCCGGGCGAGCCCGGAGGGGAGGCGGGGGTGGCGCTGGCGCGCGAACGGGTGCTGGCCCGGATCGAACTCGGCGGGCGCCGGGTGCGTCGCTACCGATTGAATGCGGTGCCGTGCACGGTGAAGGGACGACGCTTCCAGTTCAACTGGGAGCTGCAGGAGGGCTCCGCCGCGAAGCCCGAGCCGGTGGTGCTCACGGCGGCGCAATTGTGGGCGATGGATGTGCGCGACCCCGCGTTCCTCCGGCAGAAACGCCGCGACTTCCAGTGGAACCACCGCGCGTGGGGGGCGCTCGTCGGGCTCGGCGTGGCGGCGGCGCTGCTGGTGGTGGCCGAGTTCGGCCTGCTCGCCGGCCGGCTGCTCCACGCCGCGCGCGAGGCCCGGGTCGAGGCGCAGGCGCCGGCGGCGCGGCGGGCGGAGGCCGACAGCGACATCGTCGCCCGGCTCGCCGGCTACATCGACCGCAAGCCGCAACCACTGGAACTGCTGGGGGCCGTCAACGACGTGCGGCCGCGCGCGATCTATTTCACCAAGGTCTCCGTCGAGGGCGGGCTGCAGATGGTGATCGAGGGGGCCACGAGTTCGTTGGCGGAGGTCAACGAGTTCGAGTCCGCGCTGCGGCGCGCCCCGGCGGTGGCCGCGGTCGAGGTGAAGAACACCCGTGCCCGCGAAGGCGGCGGCACCTTCCAGCTCATGTTGTCCTTCCGGGCCGGCGCACCGCTTGCGCCCCAGCCGGCGACCCCAACCCCGACCCCGCGCACCCCATGAGAGGCTTCTTCTTCCGGCGCAGCTGGCGCGAGCGTATCCTCCTCCTGGTGGTGCTGGTGACCGGCGTCGTCATCTGGCTCGCCTCCGTGGTCGCCCGCGCGCGGGCCGCGCGCGGCCAGTGGGCCGGCGTGGGTGTGCAGCTGCAGTTGCAGCAGGACTGGCTCGACCATGCCGCCGCCATCCGGGAACAGCTCGACGGCCGCCTCGCCCAGGTGCAGGCGGGACGCTCACTCAACGCCAACCAGCTCGTCGGCCAGCTCGATGCGGTGGTGAAACGCCACCGGTTCGCCTTCCGGCTCGATCCGCCGACGACCGAGCGCAAGCCGCCCGTGGCGCTGCACAGCGTGGCGCTCTCGCTCGAGAAGACCGAACTCGCGGCCTTCGGCGCCTTTGCCGACGACCTGCGGACCAGCCTGCCGCTGGTCAACATCGAGCAGGTCGTCCTCACCCCCGACCGCCGCAATCCCGCGCAGCTCGATGTGCGGCTCAAACTCTCCAGCCTCGAACTGCTTCCGTAACCGATCTGCGGAGTCCTCCGGCCCCGCCACTCCATCGTGCGTTCTCCCTCCATCATGATACCCCGCCGCTTTCTGCTCCCGTGCCGCGTGGTCGGCGTGTCGGTCGTCCTCGCCCTGGCCGGGCTCGCGTCCCGCGCGGTGGCCGAGGGCGGCCCCGTGCCGATCCCCGTCGAGTCCAGCCCGCCCATGCCCATGCCGGTCCCGGCCGCCCAACCGGCCACGGTCGCTGCGCCGGTCGGGTTTGCCCAGCCGGCTCCGCTGGTTGCGATTCCCCCCTCCGGCGACGGCGCGGCGATGATCGACAACATCAAGCTCAGCGACAACCCGCTCTCGACGGTGCTCGACCTGCTCGAGCAGCTCACCGGCCGCTCGGTCATCCGTCCGCAGCAACTGCCCACGCCGACGTTCACCTTCAACAGCCACGGCCCGATCTCGCGGCAGGACGCCATCATCGCGATCGAGTCGTTGCTCAGCCTGAACAACATCGCCGTCGCCCCGCTGGGCGAGAAGTTCATCAAGGTCGTCGTCATCACCAACATCCGGACCGAGGCGCCGGAGCTGGTGGTCGGCTCCCTGCGCGACCAGCCGCCGTCCGGCAAGATCGTCAGCCGGCTGTTCCGGCTCGAATACCTCGACACCACCACCTTCCAGAACCAGGTGCAGCCGTTCCTCAGCCCGGGGTTCGGCGCGGTGGTGCCGTTCCAGAATTCGAACACGCTGCTGGTCACCGACACGATCTCCAACCTCCAGCGGCTCGAGTACGTGCTCGAGCAGGTCGACCGGCCGCGCGATCTCGTCACCAAGTTCTACACGCTCAAGTTCGCCCAGGCCCAGTCCGTGGCGGAGAAGATCAAGAACATGGTCGAGACGACCCGCACCGCCTTCAACCGGCCGGGCGCGGGCACCTCCGCGGTCCCGATGCCCCCCGGCGCCCCCGTGCCGGTCAACGCCGAAGGCGCCGCCAGCAGCGGCGACGCCGCGGCCGGCCTGGGCGCGGCGCTGCTCTCGGCCAGCACCAGCATCAACTTCGACGAGCGCACCAACCAGGTCATCCTCGTCACGGATTCGGCGAGTGTGCAGTTCTTCCAGGATCTGGTCGAGAAGCTCGACGTGCAGGCCGACCCCTCGACGCAGATCGCCGTCATCCAGATCCAGCACGCGCAGGCCACCGACGTGGCGGCGCTGCTCAGCACGTTCGTCAGCGGCGGGTCCACGCGCGGGGCCACGACGGGCACGCGCACCACGCGCTCGCAGCGCAGCAGCGAGACCTTCCCCTCGCTCGGTCGGCGCAACGAGACTCCGGCCCCCGCGGCCTCCACTTCGCCGGCCGCGGGCGTGGTCGGCGAACGCAACTCCCAGTTCAGCGACTTCATGACCATCATCGCCGACGAGCGCAGCAACGCGATCGTCGCCTCCGGCACGCAGGACGACCTCAACCTCATCCGCTCGCTCATCAAGCAGATCGATGTCGTCCTGCCGCAGGTCCAGATCGACGTGCTGATCGCGTCGGTGACGCTCAACGACACCGTGCAGCGGGGCGTCGACGCCTTCACCGGCATCAAGGTGGAGGGCAACAAGGTCGTCGGCATCCTCGGCGCCGCCGCCGCCGGCTCCGCCGGCGCCGTCCCCGGGGTGACCGGGCCCGGGTTCGACATCTCGCAGATCCTCGTCGCCGGAAAACAATCGTTCACGGCCAACGTGGGCACACCGAACACGCGCAGCAAGGTGCGCGTGCTCTCGGTGCCGAGCATCACCACCACCCACAACCAGGAGGCCACGATCACCGTCGCCAAGGCGGTGCCGATCATCACCTCCGCCTACAGCGACACCAGCGCCGTCACCACCGCACGCAACAGCTACAGCTACCAGAACATCGGTCTCGAACTCACCGTGAAGCCGCTCATCGGCGCCGATGGCACCATCCAGATGGAGGTCGCGCAGAGCGCCGACGAGATCGAGAGCTACAACGCCGACGACCAGCCGCTCATCTCCAAGCGCACCGCCAAGTCCTTCATCAGCGTGGGCGACGGCGAGATCATCGTGCTCGCCGGCATGCAGAAGACCTCGAAGGGCAAGACCCGCAACGGCATGCCCCTGGTCAGCGAGATCCCGTTCCTCGGCGAACTCTTCGGCACCACCAAGAACGAGAAGACCCGCGACGAGATCGTCTTCTTCATCCAGCCGCGCATCATCCGCACCACCGCCGACGGCGACCGCCTGGCGCGTGCCCAGGCGGAGGAGTCGGCCACGCGGCCCTTGACGGAGAAACGTATCCAACGCACGGCGGTTCTTCCCGCCGACCCGGTTTCGCCCTAGTCCCCGTCGTGTCCTCCCGCTTCGTCAGTCACGTGTTCTGCGCCGGTGCGCTGGTCCTCGCCGCCCACCGCGCCGCGGCCATGCCCGAGTCGCTGGTGCGCAACTCGCCGTTCCTGCCCGCCGGCAATGTCGCCCCGGTCAGCGCGCCCAACGGGCGGCTCGAGTTCCGCGGTGTCGTCGCCCTCGA
>JAEWNN010000198.1 GCA_023457035.1 Verrucomicrobiota bacterium | reverse complement strand
CCGCCGGTCGCCTACGATCCCGAGCGACTCTACGTGCTGCTCTACCAGTGGGTGCACGGCATCGACGCCGAGGAGGCCGCACGCCACGGCGCGATCTCCAATGCCGCGATGATCGAACTCAGCCACGCGGTGGCGCGCGATGTGGCGGCGCACGGGTTCGCCGTGCTCGACCACAAGCCGCGCCACGTGATTGTGCGCCCAGGACGCAACGGCCGGCCCGTCGCCCGCGGCGGCCGCACCGCCTACGCCGTGATCGACTACGAGCTGCTCGTGCCGCTGCCGCCCTCGTGACCGCCGTGGCCAATCTCTCCACCCAACCCTGACCCACTGCAATGCCTGCGAAATCCCCCGCCAAGAACCCCGTCGCCCCAAAGGCGGCGGTCCCCGCCAAGAAGAACGCCTCCACGAAGGCCCCGAAGTATGTGTACCAGTGGGGCGCCGGCCGGGCCGACGGCGACGGCTCCATGAAGAACCTGCTCGGCGGCAAGGGCGCCAACCTCGCCGAGATGACCCGCATCGGCCTGCCCGTGCCCCCCGGCTTCACCGTCACCACCGAGGTCTGCACCTATTACTACGCCAACAAGCGCACCTACCCGGTCTCGCTCCAGGCCCAGATGGCGGCCGGCATCGCCAACATGGAGCGCATCATGGGCACGAAGTTCGGCGCCACCTCCGGCATGCCGCTGCTGGTCGCCGTGCGCTCGGGCGCCCGCGACTCGATGCCCGGGATGATGGATACGATTCTCAACCTCGGCCTCAACGACGAGACGGTGCTCGCGCTGGCCCGGGCCACCGCCAACGAGCGCTTCGCCTGGGATTGCTACCGCCGTTTCATCCAGATGTACGGCGATGTCGTGCTCGGCGTGCAGAAGCGCGAACACGAGGACCACGAGCCGTTCGAGACCGTCATCCACGACTTCAAGCACGAGACCTACCACGCCGACATCGAGGACTCCAAGCTCACCGCCGCCGACCAGCGGGAACTGGTGAAGCGCTTCAAGGCCCTGGTGCTCGAGCGTACCGGCAAGGTGTTTCCGAACGATCCCTGGGACCAGCTGCGCGGCGCCGCCGGCGCCGTGTTCGGTTCCTGGATGAACGACCGCGCCATCGTCTACCGCCGCAAGTACAACATCCCCACCGAGTGGGGCACCGCCGTCAACGTCCAGGCCATGGTGTACGGAAATACGGGAGACAAGTCCGGCTCCGGCGTCGCCTTCACCCGCAACCCCGCCAACGGCACCAACGAGTTCTACGGCGAGTTCCTCATCAACGCCCAGGGCGAGGATGTCGTCGCCGGCGTGCGCACGCCCGAGCCCGTCGCCCGCCTCAAACAGCACCTCCCGCAGGCCTATGCCCAGCTGCTCAAGGTCCGCGCGATCCTCGAGAAGCACTTCAAGGACGTGCAGGACGTCGAGTTCACCATCCAGGACGGCCAGCTCTTCATGCTCCAGACGCGCAACGGCAAACGCACCGCCGCCGCCGCGCTCAAGTTCTCCATCGATATGGTGAAGGAGAAGCTCATCGACTGGCAGACCGCGATCCTGCGCAACCCGGCCGACCAGCTCGAACAACTGCTCGCGCCGATCTTCGACCTCGCCGAGGTGAAGAAGGCGAACGTCCTCGCCACCGGTCTGCCCGCCGGTCCCGGCGCCGCCACCGGCCGCATCTACTTCAATGCCGATCGCGCCGTCACCGCCGCCGAGCGCGGCGAGCAGGTGTTGCTCGTGCGCGTCGAGACCTCGCCCGAGGACCTGCGCGGCATGATCGCCGCCGAGGGCATCCTCACCGCCCGCGGCGGCGTCTCCTCGCACGCCGCGCTCGTCGCCCGCCAGATGGGCAAGGTCTGCGTCTGCGGCGCCGCGGCTGTGCACATCGACTACGACAAGAAGATCGCGACCATCGCCGGCCAGCATTTCGCCGAAGGTGATTTCCTCTCGATCGACGGCACCTCCGGCAAGGTCTACGCCGGCCAGATCAAGACCGCCCCCTCCGAGATCATCGCCGGCCTGCTCCACAACGACCCGGCCGCGAAGGCCACGGAGAAGTTCAAGAGCTACGCCCAGCTCATGAAGTGGTGCGCCCAGGTCACCAAGCTCCAGGTCCGCACCAACGCCGACACTCCCGAGCAGGCGCAGAACGCCATGGCCTTCGGCGCCACCGGTATCGGACTCACACGTACCGAGCACATGTTCTTCGAGGGCGACCGCATCGACGCCATGCGCGAGATGATCCTCGCCGACACCACCGGCGCCCGCGAGGCCGCCCTCGCCAAGATCCTGCCCTACCAGCGCGGCGACTTCCTCGGGATCTTCAAGGCGCTCAAGGGCTTCCCGGCCACCATCCGGTTCCTGGACCCGCCGCTGCACGAGTTCCTCCCCAGCTCGAAGGAGCAGCAGATGGACCTCGCGCGGAAGCTCAACATCCCCGTCGAGAAGATCATGGCCCGCGTGCGCGAGCTGCACGAGTTCAACCCCATGCTCGGCTTCCGCGGCTGCCGCCTCGGCATCCGGTATCCGGAGATCACCGCCATGCAGGCGCGCGCCGTATTCGAGGCCGCCGTCGAGGCCAAGCGCGCCGGCGTGAAGGCCCACCCCGAGATCATGATCCCGCTCGTTGGATTCAAGAAGGAGCTCGATCTGCAGGTGGCCATCGTCCACGAGGTCGCCGCCGCCGTGCAACAGGAGCGGAAGGTGAAGATCGCCTACAAGGTCGGCACCATGATCGAGATCCCACGCGGCGCCGTCACCGCCGACGAGATCGCGCACACCGCCGAGTTCTTCAGTTTCGGCACCAACGACCTCACCCAGACCACGCTGGGCATGTCGCGCGACGACTCGGGCTCGTTCCTGCCCGCCTACCAGAACGAGGAGATCGTGAAGAAGAACCCGTTCGCCTCGATCGATCAGGGCGGTGTCGGCCTGCTCATGCAGCTCGCCATCGAGAAGGGCCGCAAGACGCGGCCCG
>JAEWNN010000197.1 GCA_023457035.1 Verrucomicrobiota bacterium | reverse complement strand
CGTTTCAGCAAACAGTACGACCCGAACCTCAAACCCGACCACGAGGCCTATCCGGTCCGGCTCGCACCGCTCGTCTACCCGGCCAAGTGGCGCCAGTGGGGCCAGCCCGCCTACGCCATCGTCGAGTTCCTCATCAAGGACACCGGGATGCCCAGCGAGATCCAATGCACGGAGGCCACCGACCGCGCCTTCGCCAAGGCCGGCGAGCAGGCGGTCGCGCGCTCGTTCTTCTTCCCCGCGGTGAAGAACCAGCGGGGAGTCTGCAGCAGGCAGGTGCTGCGTATCGCTTTCGATCTCACGCCGCCGGCGGCGCCGCCCGCCCAACCGGCCGCCCCCGCCGCCGCCACGCCCTGAGCCGCGCCGCCCCTGCCGTCTCGACTTCCCCGCGGCCGCGCCGCACCCTCGCCCCCATGCCCACGATCTACGAGCAGCTCCGCGCCGATGTCGTCACCGCCCTGAAGGCCCGCGACTCGGCCACCGCCCTCGCGCTCCGCACGGCCGACGCCGCCATCCAACGCGCCGCGATGGACCAGAACAAGCCGATCGACGACGCCCTCGTCACCGCCGTCCTGCGCAAGTCCGTGAAGGCGCTCGCCGAGGCCAAGACCGAATTCGAGAAGGGCGGGCGCGCCGAACTCGCCGCCGCCAACGACAGCGAGATCAAGCTGCTCGAGAAGTACCTGCCCCAGGGGCTCAGCGCCGCCCAGCTCGACAGCCTGCTGGCCGAAGTCATCGCCACCACCGGCGCCACCTCGCGCAAGGAGATGGGCAAGGTCATGGGCGCACTGAAACAACACCCGCAAGCCGGCCTCATCGACTTCGGCGCCATCAGCAAGCTGATCCAGGCGAAGCTGCCCTGAGGCGTTGTCGTGAGGCCCGGGGGATACGCGACAGCGGACGAGCCCCCAGGCCCAGGAGCCCGATCACTCGACGGCCCGCCACCGACGTCCGCGACTTGGGGCGTCCCTGCGGCCACCGCCAGCCGGGTCCCGGCAGGGCCCGCGGGCATCCGCCCCCTGGTGACACCGGGGCGTGCGCGACCGTGCACCGCTCAACGCCGACATCCGCCGAGCGGCGCACGCTCCGGGTTTTCACAAATCCGGAGCAACTGGCGCCTTGCTCGACCCAGACCCTACCCTACGGTCCGCCTCCGCTCCCGAGGCGCGAACGCGCCTGCCCCACCGGGCCCCAACACAAACCCCCGAAGCAGCCCAAACACATGAACTGGATCAGAATGATCAGACCCCTCGTCGCCGCTCTCGCCATGATCGCGGCCTCCGCCCAACTCGAGGCGCAATCCCGCTATGTGCTCGTGTCGAATCTCACCCACAAGGTGCTGACCGTCGACGCAGCCACCACCAACCCGACCGAGAACGTCCATCAGGCCGACTACAACGCCGGCCGCAACCAGCACTGGATCGTCTCGCGTCCGGCCTTCGACGGCACCGTCCAGATCCGCAACGTGGCCACAGGCCGCGTCCTCGAGCAGGTGGATACCGCCAGCGGCCCGGCGCCGAAAGTGCGCCGGCTCGTCAGCGGCCGAAGCCAGCAACAGTGGAGGGTCGCCTCGCTTGGCGACGACGCTGCGGAGATCGCGAGCGCCCACAGCGGACTTGAGTTGACGGTATATCCCTGGACCGGGCTGGAGGTCGCGCCGATCATTCTCGCCAGCTCGTGGGGCAGCGAGATGTACGGCAAGTGGCTGCTCGTGCCCGCCGACTCGGCCCCAACCGCCGCGACACTGGACTGGAGCTTGTCCCCCGTGGGCCAAGTCTCGGCCCGCGGAAACAGGAACGCGCTCCGGGTGTTGTTCAAGCTGTCGTCCGCGCCCAACGGACAAGGCAACGTGGTCTGGCTCGAGGGTCTGTATCTTGCCAGTTCGGACAACTGGGTCTCGGTGGGCACACTCCCGGTCTACCGTGGCGATGGGCCGCTGATCTGGCCCGTCGAGGCGTACGCGTTGGGCGTGGACAATTCGTGGCACCGGATCGGGACCACCACGGTGGTCGCCCCGCCCCTGCCGCCACCCGGTGACGTTCAGCCGCCGCTGCGGGGGAAATAGCACCCCGCCTTCGCGGCCGCCGCGCCCCGCTCCCGTGGCGGCGCGGTTCACGCACCGTTTCCGACAAGTCCGGGGCTGGCACAGAATCCGCCCCGGCGAGCCGCCGGGCATCCGGGCAAGCTTTTCCTCCTGCCCGGCATGCCGTTTCCCGCCCTCGGCGGGAACTCGAGTGGTCGCCTTCAGCGCGCCCCATCCTCCGCCACGCGCAAGCTCGCTGGCGGCCCGAGATAGGTCGGCTTCTGCCCGCCGGCATCGATCACGAAGCGCTGGAGCACCACGCCGGAATCGACCATCCACACCTTCAGCGTGTGCCGGCCGGCCGCGAGCGGCTGCCGCGCGGTGGTCAGGATCTTGATGCGGTTGCCCACCGCGTCGTTCCACCACTTCGGATACTTCCAGTCGGGCACGTCCTCGCCCGCATTGATGTTGATGACCTGCGGCGCACCGTCGTCGATCGCGACCGCGAACCGCAGTCCGCCGTCCTTCCGGAAATCCTGCGTCGGCGAGACATGGGCGTCGACGGCGACCGCGGCCGCGCCGTCGAGCAGCGTGAAGACGTACTCGAGCCGCGGCGCATCCGGCCCGGGCGTGCAGCTCGCGGCGGTGGACGGCGCGATGGTGACCGCGGAGTCCGTGCGCCCGAGATTCGGCACGGTGATCCAGCGTGCCGCGGCGGCGTTTTGCACGCGGTCGAAGCGCGCCGCCTCGATGGCGACGACGCCGTTGTTCTCCACGGCGCCCGCGAGCGCCGGCTGCTCGTTGCGGATCGGCAACGTCACGGTGTACTCGCTGCCGGCGCCGGCGATCACGAGCTCGCCCACGCTGCGGCCCGGCGGCGCCTTCTGCCAGTCGACGGCGATCTCGATCCGCTCCTCGAACTGGACCGTGCCCTCGCGTTTCGCGGGGCGGAGCCAGTCCTGCTTCGGCGTGAGCGTGTAGTGCAGCGGCTGGGTGCCGCGGTTGAAGACCTCGACGTACGGCCGCTGGTCGTTGCTGCGGTCGGCCGGCGGCAGCGCGTGGGTGAAGCTCCAGTCGGCCTCCACATCCAGCCAGCCCCAGCGCGGCCGCTCGCCGTGCTCGACGAGGAAGCCGAGCTCCGCGCGGTCGCCGATCTGCACGTACGAGACCGCCGGCATCCGGTTCAGTGGCGGGTGCTGCCAGTAGGTGTAGCCGATGTGGGTCTGCGCCATCATGTGGTTCCACTTCCCGCCCAGAAGCTCGGTGTGGAACTGGCGGGTGAGCTCGGCGTCGCGTGCGAAGAGCTCCTTCACGCGGTCGGCGTAATAGTTGGCCGAAGCCGCGCCGCGCTCGGCGTAGTAGGCGTTCTTGCCCGCGGCCACGTACATCTCGTTGAGGTTGGCACACGCCTCGATCGGGAAGAGCGCCAGTTGGTAGAATGCCGGTTTGTGCGACTCGGGCAGCCGGGCATTAAGCGCGCGGGCCTTCTCGGCGAGTTGCCGGTACTCGGCGACGATGCGGTCGGCCTCGCGGTAGTGGCCCACGCTGTAGGTCTCGGGCGCGAGCATCTCGGGCGTGCGGCGGGCGTTGTACTTCGTGTAGAGCGCGAGCAACTCCGCCACCTCGGCGGCATGCTCGGCGCCGAACTGCTGCCGCGCCCAGCTCACGTAGTACGCGGGCAGGTCGCCGGCGGAGATCGCCTCGGGATTCCACGCGAGATCGAGGAAGAAGCTCATCGGCAGCTCCATGGGCTTGATGTCGCCCACGTTCAGGATCCACAGACCGTGCACACCCGCCTCGTAGGTAAGGGTCATCTGCTCCCAGATGCGCTCGATCTGGCTCACGTTCAGCCAGCGGTACGAGGTGGGCCCGCCGACATAGTCGACATGGTAATACATCCCGTAGCCGCCCGGCCGGTTGCGGTCCTCGGGGCGCGGGAGGAAACGGACGTTGCCCCAGTTGTCGTCGCTGAAGAGGACGAGGATGTCGTCGTCCACCCGCATGCCCTTGTCGTAGTAGTCCTGCACTTCCTTGTAGAGCGCCCACACCTGCGGGGTTTGCGCGGCGGGTTTCCCGGTGACGTCGGCGATGATCTGCCGCTGGTCGGCGATGATCTGCTTGAGCAACGGCACCGCCGCCTCCTCGGCCATCGCCTCGTCGCCATCGCCGCGCATGCCGACGGTGACCACGCTCTCGTAGTCGCGCCCGCGCGCGAAGCCGCCGCGCCAGTACTCCCGCAGCTTCGCCGCGTTGCGCTCGTAGTTCCACGGGCCGCTGCCGTAGCGCTCCCACTCGTGGTGCGAACGCATCATCGGCTCGTGGTGGCTGGTCGACATCACGATCCCGTACTCGTCCGCCAGGCGCGGGTTATCGGGGTCGTCGTCGTTGAAGGAGATCGGGAGCCACATCGCCGGCCACAGGTAGTTGGCGCGGCAGCGCAGCAGGAGCTCGAAAACGTGGCCGTAGAACTCGGGGCCCATGCCGCCGAACTTCTCCTGCGCCCAACGCCGCAGCGCCGGCGCCTCGTCGTTGATGAAGATGCCGCGGTACTTCACCTTCGGCTCGCCCGAAGCGAAGATGCCGGGCTTCACGTGCAGCTCCGCGTGGTGCGCCACCGGCGCATCGGCCCAATAGTGCCACGGCGACACGCCGATCTGCCGCGAGAGTTCGTAGATGCCGTAGATCGTTCCGCGCTTGTCGCTGCCCGCGATCACGAGCGCGCGCTCCACGCCGGGCACCGGCTTCGCCACGGTCGCGATGATGAAGCTCTCCCATTTGCCCACGAGCTTGCCGCCGTCGAGCTGGCCGGCGGCGACTAGGCGGTCGATCAACTCGTTGTGGCCAACCGTGCCGATGATCACCGGCTGCGCCGAAGCCGGCTGCCGCTCCGTGACCTCGGGCTTCTGTGCCGTGACACGCTCGATGTCGGTGCGCAGGTCGCCGATCGCCCGGATCACGCCCTTGTGATCGCGCGCATCGAACCACAGCGGCGCCGCCTGCGCGCGCTCGACGAGCGGGAACGCCCCCGGCACCGCCGCCGGCTCGACGACGAGCGGCT
>JAEWNN010000196.1 GCA_023457035.1 Verrucomicrobiota bacterium | reverse complement strand
AGTACTACCGCGCGTTCATGCCCTCGGCCTACAACACCCGCGCCGAGCTGCGCGAGATCGAGCCGTACGTGCATTGCCAGACCACCTACGCCACCTGCAACCGCAACGCCGGCAAGTCCCGCGTCGCATGGCTCTCCGGCACCGCCTCGTGGGCGCACCATACCGCGCTCCAGTGGATCCTCGGCGTGCGCCCCGAGATCGACGGCCTGCGGCTCGATCCGTGCATCCCGAAGAGCTGGCCCGGCTTCAAGGTCGAGCGTGTGTTCCGCGGCAAGCGCGTGAAGATCGAGGTGAAGAATCCCGCCGGCGTGAGCAAGGGCGTCGCCTCGCTCGTGATCGACGGCAAGAAGGTCGACGGCAACCTCATCCCCCTCGACCGCATCCAGGACGGCACGAAGGTCGTCGCCACGCTCGGCTGAGGTTGCGCGGCGCGCAACCTGAGGCCGGCGGCGTGGCCGCCGTCGGCCGAGGTAGGGGCGGTTCTCTCAAAGATTCTGCTGAACAGCAGAACGAACCGTCCGCGCCCTTTCCGCGTAGCTGGATCGCGCAGCGATTCAGTTCTCCGCTTCCGAATGGCCGTGTCCATCGCGAGGCGGCCTTTGTTTCGCGAACGATTGATCTGGAACTCACGAACTCAGGAACCGGAGGAGTGGAGCCGCTGATGCACGCAGATGCCGGAAGGCACCCGAACCGGAGCGACCCGGGTGTCCGCAGCCTCGTGAACTGTCTCCGCGTTGTCGCACGTTGAGCCGCACCTGACGTGCGGCGCGCCATGAATGGCGCACGCTGGGCCGCCGGGGCGACAGCGGGCCTTGGGGGCTTGTTGATCGTCGCGATATGCCCCGGTCCGCCGCTCTTCCGCGGTGCGTCGTTTCAGTCTTTTCCGACCCAGTCGGGGAGCGACTGTCGCAGGCTCGTGCTCTCCAGTCGCGCAAGCAGGTCGCGGGCTGAGATCTTCCCCCGGACCAACGACACCGCCTCCGCTGCACGCATGGCGCGGGTGCCGATTTCGCGCCGCAAAGCATCGCGGTTTCCAAGGATTCCGCCGGGCTGTGTTTTCGAGCCACCATCTTTTGTGATCAGAATCGCGTCGTGCTGACGTGCTGCATAGACGACGCGCACATCGTTGCGTTTGTTCGGGTTAAGCGCGCCGAGGCGGGTTCCGAACAGGATCGAGGCGATCTTCTCCTGCATGACCTGTTCTTCGGGTGAATTCATCAACCGATGCAGCTTCTCCAATTGGGGCTCGTTGCCTCCAAATGAGTCCATCCCAGTGAGTGCTGCCACATAGGTTTTGGCCTTCGCTGTCCGTTGGGCGTGCCGCCCCGTAGGCGAGGGCGAATTCTCTGGGTTGCATTCTTCCAGAACGGCTTGGGCCGTTTCCATCAGGATCACGCCGTCGGCTTTCCACCGCTCAAGCGGATCCATCTCGGGGGCGTTCCCAAGTGCGTTGATCCGATTCGTATCGATGACGAAAGAGAGACCGACAAATCGGGACACGGAGCGGGAGGGGATCATCCTTGGGGCCCGATCGTTTGGTTCGGCGTTCGCGCTGGCAGGTGTATTGCGGCGAAATCTCGCGCGGTGGCGTTTGCAGCGGAACACCCGAGTCAGCGCGCGGCTGCTTGCCGTTCAAACACCGGAATCCCCACGCGGGAGATGTGGGCGGAGACCTCGGGGTCGAGCGTCTTGTCGTGGACGATCAGGCTGAACTTGTAGGGCAGCAGCAGGTCGTCGAGAGCCGCGTAGAGGCGGCCGACCGTGCGCCAGTCGAGGTTGGCGCCTTCGAGCGAAAGATCGATGTCGGAGCCGGGCTTGTACGTTCCCTTCGCGCGCGAGCCGAAGAGCACCGCCCGCTCCACCTCCGGAAAACGCTCCAGCACGGCGCGCACCTTCTCGATGGTGGCTTCGGACAAGCCGTGGTTGGCGACGGCGGAACTCATGACTCCTGTTGGGCGAGGGTGGTGAACCTGGCCTGGAAGACGGCGAACTCCTGGACAAAACTGGATACGATTGCGAAGGCGACTTCGTTGGCAGTCGTCTCGTTGTAGGTGTGGCTGCTGCGATTGCGGGCGGCGATCATCGCCATCCACTCGGGCCGTTGGCGAGCAGGCCCTGCTTGAATGCCTCGCGGGTCGCGTCGCGCGAGCCGTACAGTTCTGTCGCTCCGCGCGATTCGAGAAAGTCCTTCAGTGTGTTCCACGCGAGCTCATGAGTGAACTCAAAGGCTTGGATCAGCCCTTGTTGCTCCAGTTCGGAGAGCTTTCGTTGTTGGGCGAGGGAGGCTGCCGCCGACAATTGCCCGAACGCTTTGCCGAAGCTTTGGAAGCGTTGCTTCCAGCGGATGTCCGGGGTCGAGACCATGACAGACGAGTAGCGAAGGCGGATGCGGGTGCAGCACAAAAGATTGCCGCGGGGCGCTGTCGTTCCTCCATTCCGGCGATCGGGAGGAGTGGCCGCGCCTGGGTGCCAGCGACTCAGTCGCCGGCCCGTGCGCGGGGCGTCGGTGCTCGCCGGAGCGACGGTCGTTTGAAGCAACAGAGGTTGCGGCGGGGCCGAAGCTGCCTTGTTGAACTCCCTGATGTATGTTCTCGTGGCTCCAGCCCCACGATGAAAACCCACGCTTTCTGCCGTAGTGCTTCCGCGGCCATGACCGCATTGCTGGCGACCGCCGCGGCGGCCGTCGCGGCGGTGGCCATCGACGTCGACCCCGCGGCGGGTCGCGCGCCGATCAGCCCCTACATCTATGGCACCAACCAGGACCTGCCGGGCGTCGCCGCACCGGCGCGACGCTACGGCGGCAACCGCACCACGGGCTACAACTGGGAGAATAACGCCTCCAACGCGGGCAGCGACTACTACCACCAGAGCGACAACTACCTCACATGGGCGGTTGGGATCCCGGATGCGCAGGCGGCCACGCCGGGCATCGCCCTGACCCATTTCATCGACCAGTCGGTCGCCGCCGGGACCCCGTACACCCTGATCACGTTACCGATGGCCGGTTACGTCGCGGCGGACAAGTCCGGCACGGTGTCGACCGCGCAGGCTGCGCCGTCCTCGCGCTGGGTGCAGGTGGTCAACAACAAGCCCACGGCACTCTCGGCCACCCCCGACCTCACCGACGGCAAAGTCTATGTCGACGAGGAGATCAATTTCCTCGTTCAGCGCTACGGCGCCGCCGGCACGGCCAACGGCGTGCGCGGCTACAACTTGGACAACGAGCCCGACCTTTGGCACAAGACCCATGAACGCCTTCATCCGGTCCAAGCCACGTGCGCCGAACTGATCACGCGCTCGGTCGACCTCGCCAAGACGATCAAGCGGATGGATCCGGGCGCGGAGACGCTCGGCTTCGTGAGCTACGGTTTCTCCGGCTATCTCACGTTCCAGGGCGCCACGGACTGGACGACCGAGCGCACCAAGGGCGACTACGACTGGTTCGTCGACTATTACCTCGACCAGATGAAGAAGGCGTCGGACACCGCCGGCCGGCGCTTGCTCGATGTGCTCGACCTGCACAACTACACCGAGGCGATCGGCGGCGAAGTCCGCGTCAATGCGACGACGGACTACACCAACATCGAGTGCAACAAGGCGCGGCTGCAGGCGCCGCGCACGTTGTGGGATCCGACGTACATCGAGGACAGCTGGATCGGCCAATGGTACAAGGACTTCCTGCCGCTGCTGCCGAAGTTCCAGGCGTCGATCGACACCTTCTACCCGGGCACGAAGTACGCCATGGGCGAGTACTGCTTCGGCGGCAGCGAGCATATCACCGGCGGCATCGCGCAGGCCGACGCGCTGGGCATCTTCGGGCGGAGCCGCGTCTACATGGCGTACTATTGGGCTGAGTACACCAGCAACAACTACATCGCCTCCGGCTTCAAGCTCTACCTCGACTACGACGGCGCCGGCTCGAAGTTCGGCGACACCTCGGTGGGCGCGGCGGCGAGCGACGTGGCGACCTGCTCCGCCTACGCCTCGATCGCCGGCGACGATGCGAGCCGACTCCATGTGATCGTGCTCAACAAGGCGTACGACACCGCGACGCCGGTGCGCATTCGTATTGCTGGATCCACGCCGTACACGAAGGCGCGGGTCTTTGCGTTCGACTCGGCCAGTGCCGCGCTCACGGAGCGCGCGCCGGTTGCGAGCATCACCG
>JAEWNN010000195.1 GCA_023457035.1 Verrucomicrobiota bacterium | reverse complement strand
CTTCGAAGATCGGGCCGACGGCGTCGGCTTTCATCAGGGACAGGACCTTCACGACGGTCGCATCGTCCATCTCCGCGAAGATCGCGACCGCGGCCTTCGGCGTCAGGTTGGAGTAGGTCTGCGCCAGGCTCCTGAGATTCTTCAGTTCGTCGACCCCGACGGCGGTGAGCATCTGGCTGATCTCGGCACGCTGGGCCTCGATCTCCTTGCGGGTGCGGGCCAGCTCGGCGACCTCGGCCGCCAGTCTGGTCTCGCGCTGCACGACCGCTTGTTCACGGTTGCGCAGGCTGTCGCGCTGGGTGCGCAACTCCTTCGCGAGCTTCTCGAGCTCCGGCGTCCACATATCCCAGGGCGGGCGCGTCTCCCGCGGGCGCAGGACTTCGGGGGCACCGGCACCGCCGGCGCGCGCGGCGATGGCCGCGATGATCGCCGGGGCGCTCTGGTTCACGAGAAACACGCTCACGGCCGGCTGAAGGAGCACGATCAGCACCGCGGCGAACCATGGTTTGGTCAGGATGTTCATGACTCCGGAAGGAGACCGCCGCGCGGCAGCCGGTCGTCGAGTTGGCGTTGTTCGAAACGGAAGAGTTCGGTCTGGAAACGCTCGCGGGCACGGCCGCGCAGCTTGTCGACGAGGCGAACTTGGAGGTGGGCCTCGATCCAGCGCTTGCGCGCGGCCTCCTGCTCGCTCCGCGCCTTCTCCAGCGCGTCGGCCGCCCGCCGCTCCTCCTCGAGTTCGGCACGGTAGGCCTGCATGAACGAGACCTGCATCGAGCCCGGCAGACCGGCGGCCCGCCGCACGAGGAGCGACTCGACGAACTGCGCGACGCGCAGCCGCCGGTGCGCCAGCGCCTCGTCGCACTCCCCCACCCGACGATTGGCGCGGGAGAACACCTCGCTGGCGCGCATCTCCTGGAGATTGCGCAGCGTGGCGACCGGCTCGAGGGTGAAGCGGAACTTCTTCATCCGACAATGCGCTTGAGCGCGGTGTAGGCGTCGCTGCGCGCGGCGAACTCCTCGACGCCCTGGCGCAGGAACTTCGTCAGCGGCTCGCGCAGCTCGATGGCGCGATCCACGACCGGGTTGGAATTTTTCGGGTACGCCCCGATGGTGATGAGATCCTCGTTGCGCCGGTACACCGCGAGCGCCTCGCGGGCCTTCGCCACGGTGTCGAGCTCGGGCCGCGTGCAGATGTCGCGGCTGAGGCGCGAGACGCTGTCGAGCACGTCGATCGCCGGATAGTGGTTCGAGTTCGCCAGCGCCCGGGAGAGCACGATGTGGCCGTCGAGGATGCCGCGCACGGCGTCGGCGATCGGCTCGTTCATGTCGTCGCCCTCGACGAGCACCGTGTACAACGCGGTGATCGCCCCCTGCTCGCTGGTGCCCGCGCGCTCGAGCAGTCGCGGGAGCAGCGAAAAGACCGACGGCGTGTAGCCGCGCGTGGCGGGCGGCTCGCCCACGGCCAGACCGATCTCGCGCTGGGCCATCGCGAAGCGGGTGACCGAATCGAGCAGCAGCAGCACGCTCTTGCCCTGCGCGCGGTACGCCTCGGCCACCGCCGTGGCGGTGAAGGCGCTGCGCACGCGCAGCGGCGCCGGCTGGTCGGAGGTGGCGACGACCACGACGCTGCGCTTCAACCCCTCCTCGCCGAGATCCTTCTCCAGAAACTCGCGCACCTCGCGACCGCGTTCGCCGATCAGCCCGACCACGACGATGTCGGCCTGCACGCCGCGCGCCATCATGCCGAGCAAGGTGGACTTGCCCACACCGGAGCCGGCGAAGAGGCCCACGCGCTGGCCGCGCCCGAGCGGGATAAAGGTGTCCACCGCTCGGATTCCCGTGGGGATTGCGTCCTTGATGCGTTCGCGCCGCAAGGCGTTGGGGCGGGTGGAAGTCGTCGGGACGACCGCCGGTAGGAAACGACCGCCGTCGATCGGCCGTCCCAGCCCGTCGAGCACGCGGCCGAGGAGGTTCTCCCCGGGTTCGGGCAGCATCGGCCGCTCGCCGGCGACGACCTTGCAGCCGGCGTGCAACCCCTCCATGTCGCCAAGCGGCATGAGCAGAACGGTGTGGTGCCGGAAGCCGACCACCTCGGCCTGGAGGGCCGAGCCGTCGCGTTCGGACTTGATCACACAGATGTCGCCCAACCCCACGTTGGGTCCGTCGGCCTCGACGATGAGCCCCGCGACACCGGTGACGCGGCCGGCGCGTTCGACCGGCGCCGTGCGCTGGATGCGGGCGGCGAGGTCCTGGACGAAAGGATCGAGGTTGGTGGTCACGGTTCAGGCGTGGGCGAGGCTGTCCTGGAGCGAGTTGAGGCGGGTGGCGCCGCGCGCGTCGACCACCCCGAACCGGCTGCGCACGAGGCAGTCGCCCGCGTGGAGGTTGGGATCGACGACGATCTTCAGGCCGGGGAATTCGCGCAACCAGCCGGGGTTGAGCTTCTCGAGCAGCTCGGCATCGCGCGCGGACAGCACGAGTTCGAGGCCGGTGGTTTCGGGGAAGAGTTCGTCGAGCGCCTCGCGGCAGACCTTGGCCACCACCTCGATGGGCGGCTCCCAGCCGGCGAGCAGGCGGCGGCCGATCTCGACGGCGAGGCCCGGCAGCGCGGCGCGCACCTGCTCGGTCAGGCGGGTCTCCGCCTGCCGGAGCGCCTCGAAAAGGCTCTCGTTGAGCTGCTGCACCTCGGAGCGCATCTCGACCATCTGCGAGTCGGCGAAGCGCCGCGTATCCTCGGCTCCTTCACGGCGCGCCTGTTCGCGCAGCTCGGCCAGCTCCGCCTCGGTGAGGGTGCGGGCGCGGGCCCGCACCACGGCGGTGGCGCCCTGGAGGGGACGATCGAAGACGATGAGTTTAGACAACGACATTGGATTCCTGGGCTTCGAGGGAGATCTCGCCCTCCTCCTCGAGGCGGCGGACCACCTGGATGATGGCGTCCTGCGCCTGCTCGACATCGCGCAGGCGCACCGGCCCGAGCATCGAGATCTCCTCCTTGAGGCTCTCGGCAGCGCGCTTGGAGATGGCGCCGTAGATCTTGGTGCGCAGGCCCTCGCTGGCCGACTTCATCGAGACGGCGAGGTTCGAGGAGTCGACCTCGCGCATGACGCGCTGCAGGTCCTGCAGGCTGAGGCGGTTGAGGTCCTCGAAGCCGAACATCTTCTTGCGCACGGCCGCCCCGAGGGTCGCGTTGCGCTCCTCGATCTTGGCAAGCAGGGTCTTGGATACATCCTTGTCGAGGGCGTTGAGCACCTCGGCCACGCTGCGCACGCCGCCGCTGCGGTGGAAGGTGGGCCGCGCCTTCACGTCGAAGTGTTTGCCGAGGCTGCGCACGACCTTGCCGACCAGCTCGAGCGAGGTGCTCTCGATCGTGCCGAGGCGCTCGACGACCTCCTCGCGCATCTCGGGGCTGAGCATGGTGAGGATCTCGGCCGCCTTCGGCGTCTCGAGGTACGAGAGCACGAAGGCGATCGTCTGCGGCTGCTCGCTCTTGATGAGGTTGCAGATCTGCCGGCCCTCCATCTCGGCGATGTCCTTGATGACGTCGATGGAGGTGCCGCTCGGGCCGACGCGTCCCATGATCGAGGCCGCCTTGAAGTCGCCCTTGGCGAGCTCGAGCGTGCGCTGCGCGTACGGGCTGCCGCCGAGCACGCCCTTGGTGCTCTCGAGGATGACGCTGCTGAACTCGTCGATCGCGGCGCGCTGGTGCTCGACCGGGATGAGACCGAGCTGCGTCATCTCCTTGGTGACGGCCTCGACGGTGTTGTCGTCGAAGTTCTTCATGAGTTCGGCGGCCGACTCGGGACCGATGGTCACCAGAAAGATGGCCAGTTTCTTGGCGCGGGAGAACTTCTCGTAGTCCTGCGCGGGGAGCGCGCCGGCGGCGGCATCGGAACTGGAGACGGAAGCGGCCATGGCTCAGGATTGTTTGTTGATCGCGACCCAGTCGCGCAGGGCGGTGCCGACGTTGGTCGGCTTCTGCCGGATCAGCTCGTTGATCAGTTCGGGGGTGACGGTGCCGGGAGCGCCGGTGAGGGTGCGCGGCTCGGTCGACGGCAGCTCGCGAAGCAGTTCGACCGGGACCGCTTCGGGCTTCTCGCGGCCGAGGCGGCGGAGGAAATACAGCATCAGGGCGCCGGCGGCGACGATCGGCAGGAAGCGCACGGCCATGTCGATGTAGGGCTGCAGCTTGTTCTGCTGCCGGATCTGCTCGGCCTGGGCGACCAGCGGTTCGGCGGGGAAGGCGATCTCCTGCAACGCCACCACGCTCTCCGGCGCCTGGCCGGCGGCGAGCTTCACCCCGAGGGCGTTGACGACGAGCTGGCGCAGGGTGTTGAGCTCCTCGGGCGTGCGGGGCTGGGGTTGCGGCGCCTCGGGGGTGCCGCCCACGCGCTGGTTGAGGAAAACGGCGGCGGTGATGGATCGCACGGTACCGGGGTTGCGCGTGATCGAGGTGCGCGTGGTGTTGATCTCGTAGCTGGTCGTGCGGTTCTTGCGGTTCTGCTCGGTGCGGGTCTGCGCCGTGCCGGCGGCACCGGCTCCCGCGGCCGCGGCGGCCTCGCCCGGGACGTTCGCGGCGGTGCCGACCGCCCCACCCCCGCCCGCCCCCTCGGCGGTGGCGCTGGTGTCCTCGGTGGAGGTCTGCGAACGCACGACCTGGCCCTCCGGATCGTACTTCTCCTCGGCGATGGTGGTCGCGTCGGTGTCGACCTCGGCGGAGACGCGCACGACGGCGTTGCCGGCGCCCACGGCCGCGGCGAGCATCGTCTCGACCTTGCGCGCGAAATAATCCTCCACGCTCTGCCGGTACTTGATCTGGCTGGACGCGGTGGTGAGCAGCGGGTCGGTCTTGAGCTCCTCGGAGAGGACGCGGCCGCGGTTGTCGACCACGGCGACCGCGTCGGGCAGCAGGCCCTGGACGGAGTTGGAGACGAGATGGCGGATGGCGTTGACCTGCTCGGAGGAGATCCGGCCGCCGCCCAGATCGATGAAGACGGAGGCGCTGGGTTTGATCGACTGGTCGACGAGCAGCAGGCGGTTCTCGGGCTGGACGATGAGCACGCGGGCGCCCCGCACGCCCTCGAGCTGGCCGATGGTGCGGGCGAGTTCGCCCTGGAGGGCCCGGGCGTAGTTGGTGCGCTGGACGAAGTCGGACACGCCGAAGTTGCCCTTGTCGAAAATCTCGAAGCCGACGCCCTCGCCGCTCGGCAGGCCCTTGCCGGCGAGATCCATGCGCAGGCGGTGCACCTGCTCGGCGGGCACGAAGACGGTGGAGCCGCCGGCCTCGGCGCGGTACGGGATGTTGCTGGTCTGCAGATAGCTGATGACCGCGGCGGCATCCTTGTCGCCCAGGCGACCGTAGAGCAGCTGGTAGTCGGGCCGGCGCGACCAACTCACGAGTGCGGCCAGACCGGCGACAACGACCATCGCAGCGATGACGAGCGACACGCGCTGGTTGGCGCCGAGATGCCCCCAGAGGGCGAGGAGCGATTGCAGGACGTTCTTCATGCGGGAGGGCGACAGGGTTCAGAAAACGGGAAGCTTACACCGGCATGCGCATCAGCTCCTGGTAGGATTCCACCAGCTTGTTGCGCACCTCCACCATCAGCCCGAGGGCGAGCGAGGACTCCTGCAGCGAGATCATCGCACTGTGGAGCTGATCCGACTGCCCGAGCATGACCTTCTGCGTCTCGGCGGCGGCGGTCTGCTGAGTCGCGCCGACCTCGTCGACGAGTTTGGTGAAGAGGCTGCCGAACTGGTGCGCACCGCTGAGCTCGTTGGTCTTGGCGGTGGTCGCCGGGGCGGCCGCGCGGTCGAGCCGGGCCGGGTTGACCGCCGGTTGCAACGGGACGGAGCTGAACGAACCAATGGGGCTGAGCATGATGCGGAAGGTTGGGGGTTGCGCGGGGATCAGCGGCCGATCTCAAGACTCTTGGCGGCCATCTCGCGGCCGGCCTTCACCACGGCGAGATTGGCCTCGTAGGCCCGGGAGGCGGAGATGAGGTCCACCATCTCCATGGCCATGTTGACGTTCGGCATGCGCACGAAGCCGTTCGCATCCGCATCGGGATGGGAGGGGTCGTGGACGGTGGGCCCCTGGCGCTGATCCGCGGTGACAGCCGACACTCGCACGCCGCGCAACGCCGGACTGGAGGCGCTGTCCCCCAGCCGCTTGACCAACTCGGACTCGAAGGACACGACCTGGCGGGCGTAGGGCAGGCCGTTGGCCCCGCGGGTGGTCTGGGCGTTGGCGATGTTCTGCGCGATGACGTCGAGCCGCGCGCGTTGGGCCTGCAAGCCACCGGAGGCCGATTCGATGCCGGGAATGAAGTCCATGGGGAGCAGGGGGCGCGGGTGGAGGGAGGCGAACAGCGGGCTCAGCCGGAGCTGCGGCCGGTGATGGCCATGCGCAGATTGCGCATGTCGGTGCTGACCACTTGGGCGAGGAAGTTGAATTCGGTACTGCTGCGGCCGAGGAGCATGAGCTCCTTCTCGATCTCCACATTGTTGCCGTCGGGCCGGACCGCCTTGGCCGCGAGATCCTCCACCAGTTGCGGTTGCACGTGACGCAACTCCTGGGTGCCGCCACGTTGCAGCGCCGACCGCAGTTGCGCGGCGAAGTTGGCCGCGACGTCGACGCGCTTGTAGCCGGGGGTCTCCGCATTGGCGATGTTGGCTGCGATCGCCTGATGCCGCAGCACCGTCGCGTCCATCATCTGGCGGGCGACTTGGTAGTTCGTGCTGCTGAAAACCGCATCAATCATGCGCAGGCCCGATAGCAATGCAGGTGCCAAGCCTGCAAACGCCGGCACAGGGCGCTGATCATCAGATAATTGCCTACGTTCACCACCCCTTCAATTGCCCGTGGCGAACCGCTGGCCGCCCATCTCGGCAGTTTTTGCCGCCGGCAATGGAAGCATGAACTGCGCGGCTCGGGAAAAATGAGCTCCACCAATCGCCTCGCGCTTCATTCCGCCGCACACGCGCCGATGAAGCCCACATTCACCATGATACGACGGGAGGACTACGAGTTCATCCGCACGCTGGTCTACGACTACAGCCGCATCAATCTCGGCCCCGACAAGCAGGAGCTGGTCTCCGCGCGCATCGGCAAACGCCTGCGTGCGCTCAGCCTGCCCAACATCACGGCCTACTGTGAGTTGATGCGCCGACCCGAGGGCGACGACGAACTGAGCAACCTCATCGACGTCATCTCCACCAACCATACCTTCTTCTTCCGCGAACCGGCGCACTTCGACTACCTCGAGAAACACGTGGTCCCCGAGTTCACCAACGAGAAGTCGCCCCATCGCCGCAGCGCGTTCCGCGTCTGGAGCGCCGCCAGCAGCTCGGGCGAGGAGGTCTATTCGATCGCCATCCTGCTCGCCGAAGTCGGTGCGACCAAGCCGGGCTGGCAATGGCAACTCGAGGCCACCGACATCTCCACCCGCATCCTCAAACGCGCCCGCGAAGCCATCTACCCCGAGGAGACCGTCGCCAAGGTCCGCCCCGAACTGATCAAGAAGTACTTTCAGAAAGGCGTGGGACCGCAGGAGGGCAACTTCCGCGTGAAGCCCGACCTGGCCGGCCGCGTGACGTTCCGACATCTCAACCTGCTCGGCCCAGCGTATCCGTTCACCGAACCGTTCCAGGTGATCTTCTGCCGCAACGTCATGATCTATTTCGATCGCCCCACCCAGGAGGAACTCGTGCGGCGGCTCTCCGAACGCCTCGTCCCGGGCGGCTACCTCATGGTCGGCCACTCCGAGAGCCTCACCGGTATCCATCATCGCCTCAAGATGGTGAAACCCGCCATCTACCAGCTGCCGGCCTGAGCCGGCCCGCCCCGCCATGCCCACCGACCCCAGCGCCAAGATCCGCGTGCTCGTCGTCGACGACTCCGCGACCGTGCGCCGCATGGTGACCGATGCGCTCAGCGTCGATCCCGATATCGAGGTCGTGGGCACGGCGATGGACCCCTACATCGCCAAGGACAAAATCCTCGCCCTCAAGCCGGACGTGATCACCCTCGATCTCGAGATGCCGCGCATGGATGGCCTCACGTTCCTGCGCATCCTCATGGAGCGGCATCCGATCCCCGTCGTGATCATGAGTTCGCTCACCCAACCCGGGTCCCTGAAGGCGATCGAGGCCATGCAGCAGGGCGCCGTGGAGGTGTTGGGCAAACCGGGCACTTCGTATTCGATCGGCGATCTCGGTCCCCAGCTCATCCTCAAGATCAAGGCCGCCGCGCAGGCGCGCCTCCGCCGCCCCCCGGGGCTCCCCCCGGTGGCGACGACGCCTCCGGTGCCGGTCGCTCCACCACCCGCCGCGGCCGCGCCCGCCCCCGCCGAGACCAGACCGGCCCCCGCGCCGCCCTCGCCGGTCGTGCCCACGCCCCTGCTCGCGCGCCGCCTGATCGTGGGAGTGCCTCCGATCCGCCCGCCGATCATCGGCGGCCCCGCGCCCGGATCCCGCAAACTGATCCTCATCGGCGCCTCCACCGGCGGCACCGAGGCGATCCGCGAAGTGCTCCAGCGCCTTCCCGGCAACCTCCCGCCCATCGCGATCGTCCAGCACATCCCGGCCACGTTCTCCCGTGCCTTCGCCGACCGGCTCAACACCCTCTGCCAGATGGAGGTGCGCGAAGCCAAGGACGGCGATGAGTTCCGACCCGGGCTCGCCCTCGTAGCCCCGGGTAATTTCCACCTGCTCGTCCAGCGCGTGGGCGCCCGCTACGTGGCTCGCGTCACCACCGGACCGATGGTCTGGCACCAGCGCCCCGCCGTCGACCTGCTCTTCAAATCGGCGGTCGAATGCGCCGCGCCCCACACCGTCGCCACCCTGCTCACCGGCATGGGCAAGGATGGGGCGGAAGGCCTGCTCCAGCTCCGCCAACGCGGTGCGCGCACGTTCGCGCAGAGCGAGGAGAGCTGTGTTGTCTACGGCATGCCGCGGGCGGCCAACGAACTCGGCGCCGCCGAGCGCATGGTCCCGCTGGATCGCATGCACGAGGCGATCCTCGCCGCCATCAGCCAAGTCGCCGATTGAGCCGCCCTGCGCGTCCCCATTTTCCCGACCGTCGCGAGCGCCGATTTGCGGCGGCGCCGAGCCGTGCAAAACCCAACCGCGCTCTTCCCTTTTCCCGGAAAGCACACAACATTTTGCGCGGATGAGTTCCTCCCCTTTGCCGGTCTCCCCGGAGCCGCCCGGCACCCCCCAGAAAACCACCTGCGAGTTCGCGCAATTCGTCACCGACGCCGAGGGCGTGGTCGAACGCTGCCGCATCCTCGGCACCGAGTCGATCTGGGGCGAACCATGCCGGATCATCGGTCGCGATCTGCTTGATCTGCTCCGCGACACCCAGCCGCGCTGGCGCCCCCTCCTGCCCGCCACCCTCGGCGAAGGCCCCGACAGCATCTTCCTGCCGTCCCCGCACGATCCGCTCCCCAGTTTCGGTTTCCGCCTGCATCGCCTTGAGCTCGAGCCCGGGTACGTCGTCACCATCACCCCTGAACTCGCGCCCGCCGCAGCCCTGGGCCAGGAAGGTTTCGCCGGCCTCGGCCAACGGCCCGAGGCGCTCGCCCAGCTCTTCCTGCGCCACTGCCTGCTCGAGTCGCGCATGCAGAACTACCTCGCGAGCTTCCCGGGCGTCGCCTTCAGCCGCCGCAGCGACCTGTCGTTCAGCTACCTCGGACCACGTTTCGAGACGCTCACCGGACTCTCCCCCTCCCTGCTCACCAAGGACGGGCACGCCTACGAGGAGCTCATCCACGAGGCGGACCGCGAAGCCTACGCCAAGGAATCTGCCGCCCATGCGGCCGGGCGGTCCTTCTCGCTCACCTATCGCATCCAGCATGCCCGCACCGGCCAAGTCCGGCACATCATGGATGTGCGCAACCCCGCCCGCTCCGCCAGCGGGCTGCCCCTCGGCTGCGACGGCATGTGGCTCGACATCACCCGGGAGAAAGTCGCCGAGCTGCGCCTCAACGAAAACGGCTGGAAGGAGACCCTCGCCGTCCTCACCAGCGGCCTGCTCCACGACTTCGGCAACCTGCTCTCCGGCATCTACTCGCTGAGCGAACTCTACCACGCCCAACTCGCCGCCGACCCCTCCATGGCCGAGGGGCTGGGCATGATCAAGGAACACGCCCGCCAGGCCCAGCTCCTCGTCAAAAAGATCAGCTCGCTCAACCGCGACACCGTCGGCCGCCGCAACTACTACTCGCTCAACCGCCTCACCCGCGAGCAGCTCGAACTCATCGGCCCCATCCTCCCGAAGGGCATCCAGCTCAACACCGAGTTCCCCCCGGAGGAGATCCCAGTCTACCTCGACGAGGTCGCCTTCCGCCAAGCACTCGTCAACTTCGCCATCAACGCCCGCGACGCCATGGGCGCCCGCGGCTCCATCGTGATCCGGCTCGCCGCCCCGGCCCGCCCCGAAGCCTTCGCCGACGTCGTCTTCCGCAGCACTCCCAACTGGCACCGCCACTACGCCGCGCTCGTCTTCGGCGACTCCGGCTGCGGCATCCCCCCCGACAAACTCTCCAAGGTCTTCGATCCCTTCTTCACCACCAAACAGAGCGACCGCGGCACCGGTCTCGGCCTTTACACCGCCCAACTCTTCGCCGAGAACGAGGGCGGCCACATCGGCGCGCGCAGCCGGCTCGGCGCCGGCACCGACATGGTGCTGCTGCTCCCCATCGCCGCCCTCACCGACGACGGCTCCCCCGCCCCCACGGACGAGGAGTCCACCGCCGCCCCGGACGAAGTCCCCACCCGCCGGCCCTGCGTGTTGCTCCACACCCCCGGCCAGATGCCGTCCGCCCGGCTCGAGGAAAGCCTGCGCGCCCGCGACTGGGAGGTCCGCAACACCATCGCCCCCGAGGAGATCCGCGTCTTCCTCGCCGAGAAGGGCGCCGGTCTCGACCTGCTCTTCATCAACCAGCCCGAGGCCGATCCCGAGCTCGCCCGCCTGCTCGAGATCGTCCGCCGCGAACAACCCCACCTGCGTATTGCTCTTGAAATCACCGGGCAAAACCCCGACGAAGTTCCCTCCGAGATCCGCCACCGCGTCGACGCCCTCCTCCGCCCCAACCGCCCCGAACGCGAACTTGTCAACGAACTTGCCCGCCTTCTCCCGCCCCGATGAGCAGCCCCGCCTACACCAAGCCCCCCATCCTCATCGTCGATGACGAGCCCATCGTCCTCGCCGCCCTCAAGGAGACGCTGTTGCGCGAGAGCTACGACGTCGTCGCCACCAACAGCCCCGCCCAGGCGCTCGACATCCTCCACCAACGCCAGTTCGCCGTCATCATCTCCGACCACCGCATGCCCGAGATGACCGGCCTCGAGTTCCTCGTCGAAGCCAAGAAGCTCCAGCCCCAGACCTCGCGCATCCTCATCACCGCCGTCCTCTCGCTCCCCACGATCATCGACTCGATCAACAAGGGCGAAATCTTCCGCTTCCTCGCCAAACCTTGGCTGCGCGAGGAGCTCACCGCCACCGTCCGCAACGCCGTCCAGCGCTACGAACTGGTGACCCAGAACACCCAGCTCCAGTCCGAGACCGCCCAGCTCAACACTCGCCTGGCCGACGCCAACCGCGCCCTCGAGGCCCAGGTCCGCACCCTCGAGCAGCAGAAGGTCGCCCTCGACCACGCCAACCACTCCCTCGAGACCAACTTCGGCAAGTCCCTCGACCTGGTCTACCGCATCCTCAACACCTACGACCCGCTCCTCGGCAACCAGATCAAGGTCGTCACCGACATCTGCAAGAAGATGGCCGATACGACCCACTTCACCGAGGACGAGAAGCACGTCCTGCGCACCAGCGCCGCCCTCTGCGACATCGGCCTGATCGGCGTCTCCCGCGAGTTTCTCCGCGCCTACCGCACCGGCCAGCCCCTCGGCGACAACGAGCAGGCGCTCATCCGCAACCACACCATCTACGGCCAGGCCCTCGCCTCCTTCGTCGACGACCTCACCACCGTCGGCGACACCATCCGCGCCCACCACGAACGCTGGGACGGCACCGGCTACCCCGACGGCCAGAAGGGCGAATCCATTCCCTGGACCGCGCGCTGCCTCGCCGTCGCCGTCGCCTATGCCGAAAGCGGCCTGCCCAAGGAGCAGGCCATCGAGCAGATCCTCGCCCAGTCCGGCAGCGGCTTCGATCCCGAGGCCGTCCGGCTTTTCCTCAAGGTCACCCATCTCATCCAGCTCCCCCGCCAGGTGAAGGAGATCATGCTCGAGGACCTCCGGCCGGGCATGATGCTGGCCAACGGCATCTACAACCCCCACGGCCTGCTGCTCATCGGCGAGGGCCAGGAGCTCACCCCCGCCACGATCGCCAAGATCCGCAACTACTCGCAGATGCACCAGATCAACCAGCAACTGCTGGTGTACACCTGAGCGCCGCCCCTCGCACCGCCGGTGCGAGCCCGAAACCGGCCTTCCCGCATCGTCGCCCAGCCCTTCCCGCCCGGCTGAGATCTCCTGAACACGACGCAAAACCCTGTCGCGGTCGGACACGATTTTGCGTCTCTCCCCGCCCTACCGGTTCCGAAGGCCAAGCCCCCCGCGACGCATGACCCGGTGTGCGCTGCCGCAGAAGACGGATAGGTCGCGGCCGCCTCGCACGCCCTACGCACGCTCGCCCACCGCCCCCCCGGGTTGAACCTTCGCGGTCCCCCCGGGTTGCAGCCGCCCCACGCGCAGCGCCGCCAACGCCGCCAGTGCCGCACACACGGCCACGAACCAGTCGCCGTGCACCACGTAGGGCGTCAGCCGGCCGACCCAGCGTTCGTCGCGCGTGAGCCGCACCGTATCACCGCCGCGGAAATACACCGAGCCGCGCGCATCCGTGAGCTCCGCGCGCATCCCGCCGTGCTCGTCGAACCAGCCGCTCCAGCCGCCGTTGCCCACGCGCACCACCGGCCGGCGTGTCTCCGCGGCCCGCAGCGCTGAATGCGCCGCGTGCTGGTAGGCGGCCGCCCCCTCGCCATACCAGGCGTTGTTGGTCAGATTCACCAGCACCTCCGCCCCCGCCGCCACGCTCGCACGAGACAGGTCCGGGAAGACGTCCTCGTAGCAGATCAGCACGCCGGCGGCGACCGGGCCGCCCTGCGTCGAGAGCACCAGCGGCCGCGCGTTGGTCCCGGCCCGGAAATCGTCGCCGATCGGCACGAACTTCTTCAGCCAGCCGAACACCGCGTGCAGCGGCACGTACTCGCCGAACGGCACGAGGTGCCGCTTCGCGTAGTACTCCGGCTGCACCCCCCGCTCGGGGTCGATCGCCGCCGCCGCGTTGAACCAGCGCTCCGTCGGCAGGTGCGCGTCCTCCATCACCACCACGCCGCTCAGCAGCGGCGCGCCGGCGCCTTTCGCCTGCGCCTCGAACCACCCCGCCAGCTGCGGCTGCACCTTCATGATGTACGGCACCGCCGCCTCCGGCCACAGCAGCAGGTCCGGGCGCCCCGCGGCGACCTTCGCCGTCTCCGCCTCCAGGATGCGCAGGTTCTCCCGCGCCGCCGCCGGGTCCCACTTCAACGTCTGCGGGATGTACGGCTGCACCAGCCCCACGCTCACCCACGGACGGCGAGATTGGTGCAGCAGCTCGCCCGCCAGGCCGAGCGTACCCGCCAGCAGCGCCACCAGCGCCACCGTGAACTCCGGCGTGAACCACCGCCGCCGCTCCGTGTAGGGCGCCGTGACCAGCCGCGCGACCCAGGCCGCCGCCCCGAGGTTCATCAGGATCAGCACAAACGACACGCCGTGCGCCCCTGTGTACGGGCAGAGCGCGAGCAGCAGCGGCCGCTGCCATTGCGACGCCGCCAGCGGCAGCCACGGAAAACCGGTGAACAGCCACCCGCGCATCCATTCTCCCACCACCCACGCCCCCGCCAGCCCGAGCAGGGCGGCGACCCGCAGCGCCACCGGGGCCGCCGCCACCCGCGGCAACGCCCAGCGCGCCGCCAAAAACCACAGCGCCGTGTACCCGCCGAGGAACACCGCCAGCAGCGCCAACCCGACGATCGTCACGTGGTGCAGCCAGAACAGCAGCACGAACCACGCGAGCGACCACGCCACCGCCAGCGTCCACCCGTACAGCCGCCACGCCGGCGTCCGCGCCGCCCACAGCAGCGCCGGCACCGCGAACACCAGCGCGCACTCCGGCGTGCGCGAAGTCGGGAAGCTCAGCCACGCCAGCAGCGGCGTGAGCACGAGGACGAGAAGCGCAAAACGTTTGTCGGGGGAGAACAACACGATGGTCGCGTCAGCAAAGCCGGCCCCACCACGGATGACCACCGCTTTTCCGCACGCCCGCCACGTTCGCCCCGCCCGGCACCGCACAACGCTCGCCGGCTCAACCGAGCGAAAGCTCCTTGGTCCGTTCGCGGTAGAACTCCTCGCACCGCGCCTGGATCTCCCGCGCGTCGCGCAGCTCGAGCATCTCCTTCGCGAACTTGCGCGCGTCGGCCATCTTCAGGTTCCGCACCAGGTACTTCACGGTCGGGATGAGCGGCGGAGCCATGCTCAGGCTCGTCGCCCCGAGGCCGAGCAGCAGCCCGGTGTAGATCGGATCGCCGGCCATCTCGCCGCACACGCCGGCGGGCCGCTTGTTGCGGGCGGCCTCGCTGAAGATCGTGCGCAGCGTGCGCAGCATCGCCGGGTGCGTCGGCTGGTAGAGGTGCGCGATGCGCACGTTGAGCCGGTCGATCGCCAGCGTGTACTGGATCAGGTCGTTGGTACCGACCGAGAAGAAGTCGCACTCCGCGCAGAGCAGATCCATCGTGGCCGCGGCGCTCGGGATCTCGATCATGCTGCCGACCTTCACCTGCGGATCGAAGGCCTGTCCCCGCTCCGCCAGCTCCCGCTTCGCCTCCTCCAGCAGCCGGTTCGCCTGGGCGACCTCGTCGGACCCGCTGATCATCGGATACATGATCTGCACGTTGCCGAACGCGCTGGCGCGCAGCGCCGCCCGCAGCTGCTTCTTGAAGAACTCGGGGCTCTCGAGGCAGATGCGGATCGCCCGGAATCCGAGGAACGGATTCGCCTCGCTCTCGATCCGGGCCACGCCCCCCAGGTCGGCCTTGTCGCCGCCGAGATCGAGCGTGCGCAGCACCACCGGCAACGGCGCCAGCCCCTGCGCCACCGCCGCGTAGGCGGTGAACTGCTGCTCCTCGTCGGGCAGGTGCTCGGCGTTGAGGAAAAGATACTCCGTGCGGTACAGCCCCACGCCGTCGGCCTGGTAGTTGCGCACCAGCTCCACCTCGTCGGCCTTCTCGATGTTGGCCAGCAGCGTCACCCGCACCCCGTCCTGCGTCTCCGCCGGCAGGCGACTGACCGACATGATGCGCGACTCGACCGAGCGGCGTTTCTCCTGGAGCTTGCCGTAGCGGAAGAGCGTCTGCTCGGTCGGGTTGAGGATCACCAGGCCGTCGTACCCGTCGAGGATCGCCCACGCGCCGTCGCGCGCCTGGGCCGCGATGCCCGCCGCCCCGACGATCGCCGGGACCTTCAGGGAGCGCGCCACGATCACCGCGTGGCTCGTGCGGCTGCCGCCCTCGGTCACGATGCCGAGCACGTTGCTGCGGTCGATGCTGGCGGCGTCCGAGGGGCTGATGTCGTTGGCGGCCACGATGCGGTTCTGCAGCATCGAGCCCAGGCTCGCCGCCGCCTGCCCGAGCAACGCGTGCAACACCCGCTTGGAGACATCGCGGATGTCGGCCACCCGCTCGCGCAGGTACTCGTCCGGGATCTCCTCGAAAGCCTTCACGTAGCGCTGCGACACGCGGTGGAAACAGGCCTCGATGTTCAGGCCCGTGTTCTCCATCTCCCGGATCGTCTCGCCGATCAGCGCCTGGTCCTCGAGCACCATCAGGTGCGCGTCGAAGATCCGGGCTTCGTCCTCGCCCAGGTTCCTGGCCACCTCGGCCCGCACCCGCGTGATCTCCTTGCGCGTCTCCAGCAGCGCCCGGTCGAAGCGCGCGATCTCCTCCACCCGCCGCGCCGGATCGATCTGGAACTGCGGCAGGTCCAGGTCCTTCTGCACGTAGAGGAAGATCTGTCCGTACGCGATCCCTTGGGACGCAGCGATACCCTTGACGACGGTTTCGGTGGGGGCGGTCTTGTCCATGCGAATTTCGAAGGGTGGTCGCGGGTCGAACGATGGCGGGCGACGACGAAGTCAAAGCCCGCCGCTCCGGTACCGTCAACCGCGTTTACCGGATCAACCCAACCGGGCCGTCGCGACAAACGCCTCTACGCCCCATGCCGAACGGACCTGCTCGAGTGCGGCCGTCCCGTCCCCGTCCGGCGGCAGCAACGCGAAGCACGCGCTGCCGCTTCCGGTCAGATGCAGCCGCAGCCCGCACCGCGCGCGCAACCGCTCCGCCAAGGCCGGCAACGCGAGATACTTCCCGAACGCCACCGGTTCGAACGAATTCGCCAGCACTCCCTCCAGCTCCAGTTCGCCGCGTCGCCACGCCACCAGCCGCGCCTCGGCCGCCGCGACCGGCGTGTAGCTCTCCGGCGCGCCGGCCACCAGCCGGCCATACGCCCACGGCGTCTCGATCCCGAAGCCGGGCCGGCACACCAGCACCCGCCGCCCCGTCAGTCGCGTCCGCTCCGCCGTCGCCAGAAATTCGAGGCGGTCGCCGCGCCCGCGCATGATCGTCGGCGCCCCGGCCAGGAACAGCGGGCAGTCGGAGCCGAGCCCGGCCGCCACCGCCGCCAGTCCCTCCTCGGGCAACGGCGCCTCGGCTAGCCGCTGCAGCCCGCGCAACGCCGCGACCGCGTCGCTGCTGCCGCCGCCCATCCCGGCCCCGGAGGGTGTTCGCTTTTCAATGACGAAACGCACCCGCGGCGCCCGCCCGCCCGCCGCGCGCCACGCCGCTGCGGCCTTGAGCACGAGATTGCTCGCATCGGTCGGCACCCCGGGCGCCTCGCACACCAGTTCGTCCGCACCGTCCCCCGCCGGGCCGAGCGGCACGAGCTGCAGCGTGTCGCCAAAATCCAACGGAGCGACCAGCGAGACCAGATCGTGGAACCCGTCCGCCCGCCGCCCGGTGACGGCGAGAAACAGGTTCAGTTTGGCGGGCGCGAAGACGGCGATCGAAGGGCTTGCGTTCACAGGGAAAAACGCTGCGGTGGAACGCCAAAACGTACGAACGCGCCTCCATGAACTGCGACCTAATTCTCGCCCTCGATTGCGAAACCGCCGAAGAAGCGGACCCGATTCTCCGCCAGCTCTCCGGCCGGCTCCGCTGGGTCAAGATCGGCCTCCAGATGTTCACCGCCTACGGCCCCGACTACGTGCGCCGCATCGCCGACCAGGGCTTCAACGTCTTCCTCGATCTCAAGCTCCACGACATCCCCAACACCGTCGCCAAGGCCGTCCAGTCCCTCGCGCCGCTGCCCATCGGCATGCTCACGCTCCACACCTCCGGCGGCCGCGAGATGATGGAGTGGGCCGTCAAGGCCCAGCGCCAGCACAAGCCCGACCTGCTCCTGCTCGGCGTCACCGTCCTCACCTCGATGGACGACGCCGCACTCAACGGCACCGGCGTCCCCGGCTCCGCCGCCGCCCAGGTCGAGCGCCTCGCCCGCCTCGCCGCCACCGCCGGCATGTCCGGCCTGGTCTGCTCCCCGCACGAAGTCGCCCCGCTGCGCGCCGCGCTCCCGCCCACCGTGCAACTCGTCACCCCCGGTGTCCGCCCCGCGGATGCCGCACAGGACGAGCAGAAACGCGTCATGACTCCCGCCGATGCGGCCCGCGCCGGCTCCAACTTCATCGTCGTCGGCCGCCCGATCCTCCGCGCCGCCAACCCGGCCGACGCCGCCGCCCGCATCCTGCGCGAACTCGGTTGCTGACCGCATGAGCTCCGCCGCCATCTTCCTGTGTGCCGGCCGCGGCACCCGCATGAAGGCCGTCGCCGACGACAAGGTCCTCGCCAAGGTCGCCGGCAAGCCGGTGTTCCTCCATTCCGTCGAGGCCTTCGTCGAGAGCGGGCTCACCGCGACCTTCGTCTTCGTCTTCCGCTCGGTCGCGCAGAAACGCCAGCTTGAGAAGGCCGTGCGCACGCTGCGCCTCTCGCCCGCCCAGCGCATCATCTACGTGCGCGGCGGCGTCGAGCGCCAGGAGTCGGTCCGGCACGCCCTCGAGGCGCTGCCGCCGTCCATCGAGTGGGTGTTCATCCACGACGCCGCGCGCCCGATGGTCCGCGCCCCGCTCATCCGCCGCTTCGCCTCGCTGGCCAAGCGCCGCGGCTCCGCCGTCTTCGCCCATCGCGTGGCCGACACGATCAAGGAACTCCCGACCGCCGCCGACCCCGACGAAGCCGTCGGCGCGCGCACGCTGGAGCGCAGCCGTCTCTGGGCCACGGAGACACCGCAGATCTTCCGCCGCGCCGAGATCCTCGCCGCCTACCACGCGATCGAGGAGACGCGCCGGGTGACCGACGACGCCCAGGCCATGGAGTTCGCCGGCCAGCCGGTGTTCTTCTACGAGAACCCCGAGCCCAATCCGAAGCTCACCACGCCGCGCGACCTCGCCTACGCCGAATTCCTCCTCGCCGAGCGCGCGCCCAAGGCCCGCAAGCGCTGAACGGACACGCCACGCCGCGCTCTTGATCGCAGCGCCCATGGCGTCTGCGACTCTGCGTGCGCGGTCCTTGGTGCCGCCGCGCGCCCGCTCGGTCATTTCGCGGGCATGCCTTTGCCGGCTTGCTCCGCCGTGTCCTTCTGCAAGCGTGCGCGGGCGCGGTGGCGCAACCCCATGGAAGCATTCCTCGTTCTCCTCCTGATCGGGCTTGTCGTATTTGTCTTCGTGTTCCCGATCGTCGCCTTGGTGAAGGCCTCCTCGGCCCAACGCGAGACAGAGCGCCTCGCCGAGCAACTCCGCGAGCTCCATCTCGAAGTCTCGCTGCTCAAGCGCCGCGTCGCCGAAGGTGCCGCCGCCAGCCCCACGCCGACACCCGGCGCCGAGTCGCCCACCACGCCGGCCGCCGAGCCGCCACCGGCTGCGGCCACCATCCTCCCGGTCCCACCACCGCTCTCGGTAACCGCACCATTCCCCCCCGCGCCTCCGGCCGCTGCATCCGAGCCGCCCGCACCGCCACCGCTGCCAGTCCCGGCGGAGCCCTTTGCCCTCGCCGCCGAACCGCCACCGCTCGCAGAGCCCGCCCCCGCGTCCACCAGCGCCACAC
>JAEWNN010000194.1 GCA_023457035.1 Verrucomicrobiota bacterium | reverse complement strand
TGAGCGGTTCCGGGCGGATCCCCATGTTTCTCGACGACCGCACCCTCGAGCCGGTCGAGGCGCCGGAGCTGCGGAGGCTGGTCGAACGCTCCCCGTACCTGCTGCAGCGTTTCGCGCAGGACGACGCGGGCGCGCTCTGGGTGTCGCATTCCCGCGGGCTGTTTCTCGCCCGCCGGCGGCCGGGGGGGTACGAGCCGGATTTCAAGACCTTCAGCGGCATCAACGAGGCGACTCCGCTGGTGCGGTGCCCCGCCGGGGGAGGGGTCTGGGCCTCGACCAGCAACACCCTCTATCGTCTCGATCACCGGATCAACGATATGGCGCCGGCGCCGGTCCGCCCGATGCTGGTGGCGCTGCACGACACCCGCGCGGGGAGGCGGTTGGCGTTGCCGGCCCCCGCTGCGCGCGCTCTGGGCGCGTTCCCCCACTCGCAGAACAGCCTGCGGATCGATCTCTTCGCCGGCAGCTACGCGCCGGTGCGGGCGTTCTCCTACGAGTATCGACTGGGCGGATCCTCTTGGGTGCGCTCCAACACGGGCTCCTCGGTGTTCCTCTCCGATTTGCACGAGGGGGATTATGCGCTCGAGGTCCGTGTGGTGGACCCGCTTGGGCCGGTCGGCTCGGTGGCGTCCTACCGGTTCTCGGTGGCGCCCCCCTGGTACCGGACCTGGGTCGCCTTCGCCGCTTATCCCTTGCTGGGGCTGCTCGTGCTCCATCTGTTGGCCCGCTACTTCGCGCATCGCCATCGCGCCCGCCTGGCCGAGCTGGAGCAACAGGTTGGGCTGCGCACGGCGGAGCTGCGCACGGCGATGGATTGCCTGCGCGAGGAGGCGACGACCAGCGCGACGCTGGCGGAGCGCAACCGGCTCGCAGGGGAGATCCACGACAGCCTCGAACAGGGACTGGCCGGCCTATCCCTCCAGCTGGAGACCACGACCCGCCTGCCGGGCTGCGGCGGACCGGTCAAGACCGCCCTCGCCGCGGCCCTCGACATGGTGCTGTACTGCCGCGACGAACTGCGCAACGCGGTGCGTGGCCTGCATTCTCCGGTGCTCCAGACCGAGCCGCTGGAGGCCGCCCTGCAGCGGGTCGTCGGCCAGCTCGCCCCGTTGGCGGGCTTGGCGACGGTGCGCACCGAGGGCACCCCGTGCCGCATCGATCCCGCCACCGAACACCACCTGCTGCGCATTGCCCAGGAGGCGCTGGGCAACGCGGTGAAGCATGCGGAGGCCACCCGGATCGAAGTGGTGCTCAGCTACGCGAAGGACCACATTGTCCTGGCGATCCGCGACGATGGGCGCGGGTTCGATCCATCGACTGTCGTGCCCCGCGCCGGCTGCCACCTCGGCCTGCCGAGCTTCCGCGACCGGGCCGCCAAGATCGGGGGCACGGTCGAGGTCGACAGCGCCCCCGGGCGGGGCACCACCGTGCGCGTGGTGGTACCGCGGTCGGAGGCATGCGAATTTCACAATGAAGATTGAGAACGAAACCAAGAAGATCCGGGTCCTGCTCGTCGACGATCACATGATCGTCCGCATGGGGCTTTCCTTCGCCATCGGCAACCAGCCCGACATGGAGGTCGTGGCCCAGGCCGTGGACGGCGTCGAGGCCTGCGACCTCTATCGCCTGCATCGGCCGGACGTCGTCGTGCTGGACCTGCGGATGCCGAAACGCAACGGGGTTGAGACGATCGCCGCTCTCCGGCGCGAGTTCGGGACCGTGCGGGTGCTGGCGCTGAGCAGCTTCACCAACGGCAACGAGGTCGCCACCGCCCTGGCGGCGGGCGCCAGCGGCTTCCTCGGCAAGGAGACGGAGTTCGATGAGCTGATGGATGCGATCCGGCGGATCAATGCCGGGGAACAGGTCGTGCACGACGACGCGGCCCGCCGGATGGCCAGCCGCCTGTCCTCCCAGCTCTCCGTGCGCGAACTCGAGGTGCTGCGGTTGCTCGGGCGCGGCCTCAAGAACAAGGAGATCAGCACGGAACTCAACCTCGTCGAGTCGACCGTGAAGGTGCACCTCACCAGCATCTTCACCAAGCTGGGGGTCGCCGACCGCACGCAGGCCGTGCTCGCCGGCGTGAAGCGCGGCATCATCCAGATCGAGTAGGGCGCCGCGCCACGCCGGCCGCCTCCGTTCGCCGCGGTGCGTGCCGTGGTGGAGTGTCGCCCGGTCGCGGTGCGCCGTTCCCGCCGGGAATTTGTACTAAAGATTATTCGCCGCGGGGTCGTCCGTCGGGCTGTTTTGTCGGGCTTCGGGCTTGCCCGCCCCGCCCATGAAACGCCTCCTTGCGCACCGCCCACCCTTGGAGCCCGGATACCTCCGGTCCCCGGGTTGTTGCGTGATGGCGTGGGGTGGGATCCGGCCGGGTGCCGCCCGCTTGCAACCACCGGAGAATGTGCACCGTGCCTGGTAACCCGCGCGTTCGCCTGCCGTCTCCGGTGCCGCGCGAACCCGAGCCGGAGAATGGCACGGCAGCGTTTTGCCGCCACCCCGCCTTCTGGAGTCATCGTCCTTTGTCCTCTTTGCTATGAAAACGTCCCTTGTTCTGATCGTTTCGTTGTTCGCGTCGGCCGTCGGCTGGGCCGGGCTGGATGAGCCGGTCCGGGTCGAGACGGGGCTCCTCCGGGGCTCCCCCGCGCCCGGGCTGACCGTGTTTCGCGGCGTGCCCTTCGCCGCCGCGCCCGTCGGCGAGCTGCGCTGGCGTGCGCCGCAGCCGGCGGCGGGGTGGACCGGAGTCCGCGAGGCGGTGGCCTTCGCGCCCGATCCCTACCAGGGCGACGGCAAGGGCAACGTGAGCGAGGACTGCCTGTATCTGAACATCTGGACGCCCGCGAAGTCGGCCGGCGAGAAGCTGCCCGTGCTCGTGTGGATCTACGGCGGCGGTTTCGCCTTCGGCTCCACTTCCACGCCGACCCACAACGGCGAACACCTCGCGCGCAAGGGCGTCGTGTTGGTGACGATCAACTACCGCGTCGGCTCGCTCGGCTTTCTCGCGCATCCCGAGCTCAGCGCCGAGTCCCCGCACCAAGTCTCCGGCAACTACGGCCTCCAGGATCAGATCGCCGGCTTGCGCTGGGTGCAGCGCAACATCGCGGCCTTCGGCGGCGACCCGGCGAAGGTCACCATCTTCGGCGAGTCCGCCGGCGGCATTTCGGTGAGCATGCTCTGCGGCTCGCCCGAGGCGAAGGGCCTCTTCCGCGGCGCCATCTCCCAGAGCGGCGGCAACTTCGGCCCGACCCGCCCGACGACCTTCCCCGGCGAGAACATGCGCGACCTGGCCGCCGCCGAGCAGGCCGGACTCGCCTACGCCGCGAAGGCCGGCGCTGCCTCGCTCGCCGAGTTGCGCCAGCTCCCGCCCGACAAACTGCCCGGCGGCTGGGGCGATCCGTCCGCTTGGCCGATCGTCGACGGCCGGGTGATCGTCGACGACCAGTTCAAGCTCTACGCGGCCGGCCGCTACAACGACGTCGACGTCCTCATCGGCTACAACTCCGACGAGGGGCTCAGCTTCGCCCGCGAGAAGACGCCGGGCGAGTACATCGCCAACACCTGCCTGCGCTACGGTCCCTTCGCCGAGAAGCTGCTCGCGGCGTATCCGGCCGGTGCGGATCGCGTCGGCAAGACCGCCCGCGACCTCATGCGCGACGCCGCCTTCGGCTGGCCCACCTGGAGCTGGGCCCGCCTCCAGTCCCGCACCGGCAAGTCCAAGGTCTTCCTCTACCACTTCGACCAGCACGCCGAGCGCCCCGCCGACTCGCCCGAGGCCGACCACGGCATGCCGCACGGCGTCGATGTGCCCTACGTTTTCCAGACGCTCGACCGCAACGACCCGAAGCTCGCCGCCGGCGACTTCGCGATCTCCGAGACCGTCGCCACCTACTGGACCAACTTCGCCAAGTTCGGCGATCCCAACGGGGCAGGGCTGCCCACCTGGCCGCGCTTCACCGAGGCCAAGCCGCAGGTGATGCACTTCCACAACACCGCCTTCGTCGGCCCGGTGCCGAGCGAGGCCGCGCTCAAGGTCCTCGACACCTACTTCGCCTGGCGCCGCACCCCCGAGGGCGCCGCCTGGGCGAAGTGAACCCCTACCCCGCCGCTTCCCGCCATGCCATCGCATCCTCTTCTTCGTTACCTCGCCCCCGCCTTCGCCCTCGCCTGCACGCCTTGGCTGGGCGCGGAAGCCTCCAGCGCCCCCGCCCCGGTTGCGGCGCCTCCCCTCGCCGCGCCGATCCTCACGCCGCCCACGCCCGCCACGCCGCGGGTCAACGGTCCCGGCGTCTTCGGCGTGCGCCCGGGCGCGCCATTCCTCTACGCGATTCCCGCCACCGGCGAGCGGCCCATGACGTTCGCCGTCGACGGTCTGCCCGCGGGCCTGTCGCTCGACGCCGCCACCGGCCGTCTCACCGGTTCGGTGGCAGCAGCCGGCGAATACGCGGTCACACTGCGCGCCAAGAACGCCCTCGGCGAGGCCGCGAAGACGTTCCGCATCGTCGTCGGCGACAAGATCGCGCTCACCCCGCCGATGGGCTGGAGCAGCTGGAACTGCTGGGGCGACGCCGTGAGCCAGGAACTCGTCCTCAGTTCCGCGCGCGCCATGGCCGCCAAGGGCCTGCGCAACCACGGCTGGACCTACATCAACATCGACGACGGCTGGCAGGCCCCGCGCGGCGGCAAGTTCAACGCCATCCAGGGCAACCAGAAGTTTCCCGACATGAAGGCCCTTGGCGACGAGATCCACGCCCTCGGCCTCAAGTTCGGCATCTACTCCAGCCCCTGGACCGGCACCTACGCCGGCTACGTCGGCGGCTCCTCCGACAACGCCGACGGCACCTACCCCTGGGTCGTCGCCGGCGAGGTCGACGAGTTCTACCACCTCAACAAGGACCCGAAGGCGCCCGATGCGAAACCGACCTGGGTCAACTGGCACTTCGGCAAGCATTCGTTCGCCGCGGCCGATGCCCGCCAGTGGGCGGAGTGGGGGATCGATTACCTCAAGTACGACTGGTTCCCCAACGACGTGGCGCACGTGCAGGAGATGACCGACGCCCTCCGCGCGACCGGCCGCGACATCGTCTACAGCCTTTCGAATACAGGCATCTACGACAGCGCGCCCGACTACGTGCGCCTGGCCAACCTCTGGCGCACCACCGGCGACATCGTCGACACGTGGGAGAGCGTCACCCGGCTCGGCTTCTCGCAGGACCGCTGGGCCGCCTTCACCGGCCCCGGCCACTGGAGCGATCCCGACATGCTCGTGCTCGGCAAGGTCGGTTGGGGCCCGAACCTCCACCCGACGCGCCTCACGCCGGACGAGCAGTACTCGCACATGAGCCTCTGGTGCCTGCTCTCCGCGCCGCTCATCCTCGGCTGCGATCTCGCGCAACTCGACGACTTCACCCTCGGTCTGCTCACCAACGACGAGGTGCTCGCCATCAACCAGGACTCCCTCGGCAAACAGGCGACCCAGTTCAGCAACGTCGACGGCAAGGTCGTCTACGCGAAGACGCTCGAGGACGGCTCCTACGCCGTAGGTCTCTTCAACCGCGGCGAGGTCGAGACCCCCATCACCTTGAAGTGGGGCCCGTGGGGCAACCTGCCGACCGAGCGCGTCGGCATGACCTTCCGCGTGCGCGACCTCTGGCGACAGCAGGACCTCGGCGAGTTCAAGGACAGCTTCGAAACCAAGGTCGCGCCCCACGGCGTCGTGCTCGTGCGGCTGATCGCGGTTCCCGACCGCGCGCCCTGAACGCCGCCCGCCGCACCCGCACCATGCTCGCCCGCATTCTCCAGTCGGCCGCGCTCGCCCTGCTTCCCGTCGCCTTGGCGGTCGCCGCACCAACGGCGCCGCTCAAGCCGCGCATCGTGGTGCTGACCGACATCGGCCCGAGCGAGATCGAGCCCGACGACCACGAGTCGATGGTGCGGCTCCTGTGTTATGCCGACCGTTTCGAGATCGAGGCCGTGATTGCCGGCAGCGGCTGGAACACCAGCGGCCGCACCTACCCGCCGGAGTGGATGGACATCCTTCGCGGCACGCTCGACGCCTACGAGAAGGATGTGCCCAACCTCAGGAAGCGCTCCGCGCAGACCGGTTTCCTCGCCGACGAAGACCGGCAGGAACTCGGCTACTGGCCGAGTCCGGCGTATCTTCGCTCGCGTGCGATGCTTGGCAGTCCCCGCCTCGGGTTCGCGGCGCTCGGCGAGGGCAATGACTCCGCCGGCAGCGAGTTTCTGCTCCGCCTCGCCGCCGAGCCGGACCCGCGCCCGATCTGGGTCTGCGTCTGGGGCGGCGCGAACACCTTCGCGCAGGCCGTCTGGCGGCTCCAGCAGCAGGGCGACCCCGCGCGGCTGAAGACCTTCCTGCACAAGTTCCGCCTCTACACGATCACCGATCAGGACAAGGACTGGGGCAAAGACGTGCCGTTCTCGATCAGCTCGCACCAGTGGCTGCGGCGCGAGTTCGAGGCGGATCTCGTGTTTCTCTGGGACGAATCCGCGTGGCTCTTCCAGAACGAGACCGGCAAGGCCAACTGGGCCGCCTACGAGAAGGAGATCCAGGGCCACGGCCACCTCGGCCGTGAGTATCCGAAGTTCAAATGGGGCGTGGAGGGCGACACCCCGTCCTTCCTCTACGTGATGCCGAACGGCCTCAACGCGCCCGAGCATCCGGGCTGGGGCGGGTGGGGCGGCTTCTTCGCTCGCGGCACCGGCCCGGACGGAGTCACCACCGCGTACGTCAACCAGCCCGGCACGCCGGCCGGTCCCGTCTCCCGCAAGTACGAGGAGCGCTTCTATCCGGCGATCTTCAACGATTTTGTCGCCCGGATCCGCTGGGCTGAGCACGGCACCGGCAACCGCAACCCCGTTGTCGTGATCGGTGGCGACAGTTCGCCGGAGCCGGTCGCGTTGGCCGGCGAGGCCGGCGCTGCGCTCACGATCGACGCCTCCGCTTCCCATGACCCGGATCAGGATGCGCTGCATTTTTCCTGGTGGATCCTGCCGGAAGCCGGCGACTACCACGGTCCCGTGGACATCGAACGAGCCGATTCCCCCAGCGTGACGGTGCGCCTCCCCGCGGACGCGGCGGGAAAGCTGTTCCACCTTGTCTGCGAGGTCTCCGATGACGGCGCCCCTCGGCTCACCAGCTATAAAAGGATCCTGGTTACGCCGGACCACCGCCGGCCGCGGTGAGCCCTGCCCGCCGCTTCGCCTCGTCCTCATCCGCCAGTTCCCTGCTGTGCCACGTATCCGCTGCCTCCCCTTCGCTCAACACATGAATAACGCACTCCTCCGCCTCCGTCTGGCTGCCGGCATCATGCTGGCGGCGCTGCTCTTGTCCGTGCCTGCGACCGCCGCCGAAGAAAGCTGCACGACCTGTGGCGGCGCGGTCACGGTCAGCGGCGACTTCGCCCACCACACGATTGATACCACGCCCGCTGTGTCCGGCACCGGTTTCAGCGCGGAGACCTACCGCGAGGAGGTCCACGGCCTTGCCTTCACTGTCACCATCGCGAACCTGCCCGCCGGCCGCTACGGCGTCGAGATCGGCGTGGTCGAGACCTTCTTCAAGGTGCCGGGAGAGACCGTGTTCGACGTGCGCGCGGGTGACGTCGTGCTCGCCAAGGACTTCGATCCGGTCGCCGTCGCCGGCGGCCCCCTGCTTCTCGCCACGATCAAAGGCACTGTCGAGAAACCCGACGATGCCCTGCGCGGCCCGATGCGCCTGGCCTTCACCGCCACCAAGGGCCACGCGAAGTTCCACACCATCACCATCCGCGACGCCGCTGGCGTGGAGGTGCTCGCCTTTGCCGCCAACGAGCTCGCCGACGTCTATTCGGCGCAGGCGTCGCAGGTGCCCGAGATCAAGGAACCCGCGATCTGGCGCGATCCGTCCAAGCCGCTCCGCGCCCGCGCCGACGACCTCATCCGCCGCATGTCGCTCGCCGAGAAGGTCGCCCAGCTCAAGAACGCCGCCCCCGCCATCGAGCGCCTCGGTCTGCCCGCCTACGACTACTGGAACGAGGCCTCGCACGGCGTCGCCAACAACTATTACGCCACCGTCTTCCCGCAGGGTGTCGGCGCCGCCGCATCCTGGAACCCGTCGCTCTTCCGGCAGGAAGGTCAGGTCATCGGCATCGAGGGCCGTGCGAAATTCAACGACTACGCCAACCGCAACAACGGCAACTCCAAGTGGTGGGCCGGCCTCACCTTCTGGGCGCCCAACGTGAACATCTTCCGCGATCCGCGCTGGGGCCGCGGCCAGGAGACCTTCGGCGAGGATCCGTTCCTCACCTCCGAGATCGCCATCGAGTTCGTGCGCGGCATCCAGGGCGACGACCCGAAGTACATGACCGCCATGGCCTGCGCCAAGCACTACGCCGTCCACAGCGGCCCCGAGCTCGACCGCCACCGTTTCAACGCCGTCGTCACCGAGCGCGACCTCTACGACACCTACCTCCCGCAGTTCGAGCGCCTCGTGCGCGAGGCCAAGGTCGCCGGCGTCATGAGCGCCTACAACGCCATCGACGGCGTGCCCGTCAGCGCCAGCCCCTTCTTCCTCACCGAGCT
>JAEWNN010000193.1 GCA_023457035.1 Verrucomicrobiota bacterium | reverse complement strand
ACTCGCTCTTCATCACCCGCGCCACGCTCGAGGACGGCATCCTCGGCGTGACCTGCAACCCCAACTACGACTTCGACGGCAAGGACCTCACCGGCTGCAACCGCACCTGGATGGCCCTCACCGGCACCCCGCTCGCCGGCTACGAGACGACGCGTGAGCGTTTCTGCGGCACCTACGGCGGCTACGCGGCGCCGGAGGTCGTGGTGAACGGCAAGTGCTCCAACTTCCTCGCCGAGGGCGACAACGTCGTCGGCGGCCTGCAGGGCGATGTGACGCTGGCTCCCGGCGAGAGCCGCGAGATCATCGTCATGCTCGGTCTCGGCACCGTGGGCAGCCACGGCAAGGCGACCGTCGCCGAGTTCGGCAACAGCGCGCGTTGCGAGGAGGAGTTCCAGAAGCTCGTCGCCGAGAAACACGCGCCGCTGGCCAACCTCCAGGTCGAGACGCCGGACGCGGAGTTCAACTCCATGGTCAATGTCTGGAACGCCTACAACGCGCTCATCACCTACGCGTGGTCGCGCTCGGCCTCCCTCGTCTACAACGGCGAGCGCGACGGCCTCGGCTTCCGTGACACCGTGCAGGACATGCTCGGCGCCATCCCGCTCCTCAAGGACGGCGTGCAGCAGCGCCTCGAGCTCATGCTCACCGGCCAGCTCGCCAACGGCGGCGCCATCCCGGTGATCAAGCCGTTCTCCCACCAGCCCGGCCAGGAGCCGCCGCCGCCGGACGAGGAGTACCGCTCCGACGACTGTCTCTGGTTCTTCAACGCCGTTCCGGCCTTCGTCGCCGAGACCGGCCAGTTCGACTTCTACAACAAGGTGCTGCCGTACGCCGATCAGGGCAAGGCGACCGTGTTCGGGCACTTGCGCCGCGCCCTCGAGTTCAATCTCGAGCGCACCGGCCGCAACGGCCTGCCCTGCGGCCTCGCCGCCGACTGGAATGACTGCATCCGCCTCGGCTACAAGGGCGAGTCGGTCTTCGTCGCGTTCCAGGTCCGCCTCGGTCTCGACGTGTATGCGGGCATTGCGGACAAGCTCGGCAAGCCCGAGGAGGCCGCGTGGGCGCGCGCCGAGTTGGCCAAGCTCGACGCGAAGATCCAGGCCGTGTGCTGGGATGGCGAGTGGTTCATCTGGGCCATCGGTCAGGACGGCACCGTCTACGGCACGAAGAACTTCGCCGAAGGTCAGGTTTATATGAACACGCAGGTGTGGGCCGTCATGTCCGGCGCCGCCACGCCCGCGCAGGCCACGCAGGCGCTCAAGACGCTGAAGGAGCGCTGCGCCACACCGTTCGGCGTCGCGCTGTGCGATCCGCCGTTCATCAAGGCCGATCCGGAGATCATGAAGGCCACGCTGTTCAACGCGGGCATCAAGGAGAACGCCGGCATCTTTTCGCACACCCAGAGCTGGGGCGTGATCGCCGAGGTCCTGCAGGGCAACGGCGACCAGGCGTGGGAGTACTACCGCGCCTTCATGCCGGCCGCGTACAACGACCGCGCGGAGGTCCGCCAGGTCGAGCCGTACGTGCACTGCCAGACGACGTACTCGAAGTACAACGTCAACTTCGGCGCCTCGCGCGTGCCGTGGCTCTCCGGCACCGCCTCGTGGGCCTACTACTCGGCCACGCACTGGGTGCTCGGCGTGCGTCCGGAGGTCGAGGGCCTGCGCATCGCCCCGTGCATCCCGAAGGCGTGGCCCGGCTTCAAGATGACCCGCACCTTCCGCGGCAAACGCGTGAAGATCGAGGTGCAGAACCCGAGCGGCGTGAACCAGGGACTCAAGTCCCTCACGGTCGACGGCGTCGCGGTGACTGGCGAAGTCGTCCCGACGGAGAAGATCCGGCACAACTCGAAGATCGTCGCCGTGCTGGGCTGAGGTTGCGCGGCGTGCAACCTGAGGCCGGCGGCGTCGCCGCCGCCGGCCAGAGACAGCGGATGCATTCGCGAGACCGCGGCTCGAGGTAGGGATGTTTCTCCGAAACGTTCGCCCCCGGCGCTCCGCTGCGTTCGCTAGAACGCGGACTTTCTGCATCACCGTCGCACACAACCGCCATCGAGGTGCCTATTTCTCCCGCAGCGTCCGGTGGATGCGGGTACAGTCCGCAGGATTCCACACTTGAGCCGCTCCTTTCAGAATGGTCGACTTGTGGCGTGAAACGCCACTCGCCCGCCATTTGCGGTGTTCTCCGCTGCAGCCTCTTCGCGCTCATCTGGACCATTGGATTTGCCCCACTTCTGGCCGCAGAGTTGCGGTACTCTGCGTACCTCCTGCCGACTTTTACCCCGTTACCGTTTGATGCGGGTGGGCGAGCGGAAGCGATCAATAATCGGGGGATGATCGCTGGACGTGCTGGCGGGCCCGGGTTCAGTGGACCAGCCATGCTTTTGGGTGGCCGCCTGATCAATCTCGTGCAGGAGGCGCAGTGTCCGGGGCTTGTCCATGGAATCAATGAGAGGGGCACTCTGGTGGGGGAGACCTCTCCGGCGATGTATTCGCCCTACAGTTATTCGGCCGCCACGCTGTTCGAGGGTGGGGCGGTCACGGCTCTCGATTCGATGGCGCGGTATGGCGGGAGTGCGGCGCTGGATGTCAATGACTACGGAATTGCGGTCGGTCGTACTGGTCAGCGCCGGGCGGCATCTTTCTCGCAGGGATCTGTCCTTGTCCTCAATATTGCGGGCGCGACCAGTGAAGCGCGTGGCATCAATAATCGTGGATTGATCGTAGGCTATGCGACAGTTTCGGACGGTTATGGCAGCAAGCACGCTTTCGCCTATGAGAACGGTGTTCCCCGGGATCTTGGTACGTTGGGTGGGCGAACCAGTGCGGCGTACGGTGTGAACAACGCCGGTGTGATTGTTGGTGAGGCTGCAGGGGCTGATGGCATTGTCCGGGCGGTTGTGTTTGGCCCCGCTGGTCCGGTGTCATTGGGCGCCGGTGGTATTTCGAGCCGGGCGCTAGCGGTCAATGAACGTGGCCAGATCGTTGGGGCGATGAATATTGGAGGAACGGACCATCCATTCCTTTATAGTGACGGCAGGGTTTACGACCTTTTCCATCAGGTCACGTGCATCGGTCTGTACAGCGGGGTGGCCACCTCGATCAACGATTTAGGGCAGATCGTCGGTTATGGTGACGATAGTGTTGTCGATCAAGCGTTTCTCTTGAGTCCCGAAGATGCGATGCTGCCGCCGGTTTCGGGTGATGCCAATGCCTATTGCTTTGCGAATATCTCCGATGGATCGGAGGGTTCGCCCCGATTCTATTCTCCTCATGGCATCGGTTGCGATGCCTCCGGCCGGGCCTACGTTGCGGATCAGAGCAACGGCGCGATCCGTCGGGTTGATCCCGATGGGACGGTTACCACTATTTCATCATGTTTCAATCGGCCGGCGGGTCTGGTTGTGGCTGGCGATGGTAGCATTTACGTATCGGACATCGTGGAGAACACGATTAGCAGAATCACGCGCGATGGGGTAGTCGAGTTGGTTGCAGGGATCGCGAGGCAAAAGGGATCCACTGATGGCCCGCCCGGCGTGGCCATGTTCAATGCTCCGCAAGGTCTCGCCTTGGATCGGCCGGGGAACCTGTATGTGGCCGACGAGAAGAACCATGTGATTCGGCGCATTGCACCGGATGGCACGGTTTCGACGATCGCGGGTGCTGCGGGTGTGGCGGGTGCCGTGGATGGGCAGGGGCCTGCTGCGCGATTTTCGGAGCCGCAAGGCGTCGCGGTAGACGAGGATGGGATCGTCTATGTTGCCGATTCGACCAACCACACGATTCGGAAGATCATGCCGGATGGCACGGTGTCGACAATCGCCGGCACAGCGGGGGCGCAGGGGGCGGTCGATGCCAAAGGCGCGGAGGCACGCTTCGATTTCCCGGCGGCGATCGCTGTCGCGTCGGGAGGCGTGTTATTTGTCGGCGAGCGAGGAAACAATGCGGTGCGACGCATCGAGCCGGATGGAGCCGTGAGTTCTTTCTCCGGTAAGATGGACGCAGGTATGTTGCGGGATGGAGGGCCTGCTGAGGCGCGGTTCGATTCGGTTTGGGGCATCGCCATCGCCCCCGGTGGCGGGTTGGTGGTGTCCGATATGTCGAACTGCGCGATTCGTCGGGTTTCTGCCAGCGGTGATGTGTTCACCCTTGCTGGGACCGTGGATCAGCTCGGGTTTGCCGATGGGAAGGGATTGGGACACCGAATCGACGGAGGTTTGTCGGTGTGCGCAGACGAGGACGGAAACGTGTACGTTGCCGACTATGGGCGTTCGATTATCCAAAGAAGGGCTCCGAATGGCACTCTTTCTGTATTTGCTGGCACACTTGGTGTCGCTGGGCATGCCGATGGCCCTGGGCAGTCGGCGCAGTTTGCAGGTCCGGTGGGAATGGCAATCGACCGCGCTGGCAACATCTACGTGGCCGATCAGTTGAGTCGGACCATTCGGAAGATCTCGCCATTGGGAGTAGTTGCAACAATTGCCGGAACGCCGTGGCAGTCTGGTACCCAGAATGGATCCGGGGCGAGTGCCTCCTTTGTTCTACCGATGGATCTGGCTGTTGATGGCGATGGCAATTTGTATGTTGCTGATCAGTATACGGGGTTTCTGTTCACAACGACCGTGATTCGGAAGATCGCCGCCAATGGGTTGGTGACATCTCTCGCAGGCTACTACGGGCCTCCTCGACCCCAGCCGATGGATGGGGTTGGCGCTGACGCGTATTTTCATGTGGTGACAGGGATCGCTGTCGATGCCAAGGGTGATATCTACGCGTGCGACTCGTTTGATAGTGTCCTTCGGAAGATTACGCGGGAGGGCGTCTGTTCAACGGTTGCCGGCGTATATGGATCGACCGGGGTGGCGGACGGTTTTGGTTCGGATGCGCGTTTTGGAAAGCCTTCGGACTTGGATTTCGGTGAGGACGGGAATTTGTACATCAGTGACGGTGCAGTTCGAGTGATGCGTTCTGATGGATATATCGAAACGATATTTGATGGGTTCTCTGGTGGCATGTTTGCTCCATGCTTCACGAGAATCGCCGTAGCTAAGGAGAGTATTTTATACGGACTTGGGAGCATTGGGCGTGACGGGGGCGGCCGACTGCGGGAATATCTGGTGCGGGGGATTCCCGGAAGGCTCCAGCCTCGGATCTCGGAGCAACCAGTCGACGCGATCACTTCCGGCGGAAGCGCGGCGGTGTTCTCGGTGGGAGTGACGAGCACACGGACTCCTCGTTTTCGCTGGGAAGTTTCGAACAACGGGATCGAGTGGGGCGCGGTCCCGAGCGGTCCGCCCTACAGCGGCGAACAGACGGCGCAACTGGTGCTGACCAGCCCGACTGCGGGACTGAATGGCTACCGTTTCCGTTGCGTGGTTAGCAACGGCGTGGGCTCAGTCGTTTCGGAGCCGGCATTGCTTGCGATAGCAACGCAGCTCGCCTCCTGGCGGCAGCAGCAGTTCGGCACCACGGCCGATGCAGGCGCCGCTGCGAACGACGCCGATCCCGATCTCGACGGGCGCTGCAACCTGCTCGAGTACGCGCTCGACTCGGTGCCGACGGAGGCGGATTCCGGCAGGCCAGCCGACGTGGGCTCCTCGACCGATGGCGCGGGCACGCACCTCACACTGACCTTCAACCGCATCGCCGACCCGACGCTCACGTACACGGTCGAGGCTAGCGACGACCTCGCTGCCTGGACGACGATCTGGACCAGTGCCGGTGCGCAAAACGTGGCGGGCTCGGTCGTGGTGACCGATAGCGAAACCGTGGAGAACCATCCCCGCCGGTTCCTGCGGCTGCGCGTGAGCAATTGAGGGAATGGTGTTCGTCGGAGCGGAAGCGTCTCGCTTCCGCCCGACCCTTAGCCGCGTTCGTGCGAACGCGGTTCCTGTCGCGCGCGGCGCGCTGTCGCCTGGGTTGCCCCGGCAGAACGGCCGGCCTCACCGCGGCCGGCTACAGGTTTCCAAGGCGCACTGCTGCCGCGGCCTGTCATTCGGACCGGTCCGGAGGCGGGGCCGGGGAGGACGGCGCCGCGGCGAGGAAGCGTTGGGTCGGGTCGCACGGCTGGCCGGCGTAGTAGCGGGCCAGCACGGCCGCGAACGGGTTGCCGGGCTCGGCGAGCGCGGCGAAAAGCGTCATCGAGGAACGGAGTTTCAGGTCGTCAGGCGAGCCCAGGATCTGCTCGGCCGTGCGGTCGTGGACGCCGAGCAGGGCGGCGGCGCAATCCCGCAGGCGGGCTCCAAGGATCGGATGCGCCAGGTAGGCGGCCGCCTCCGCCCGCGAGGCGATCGCGTAGCGACGGGCGGTCGCGCTCGAGCCCAGGCCGGCCACCTGGGGAAACACAAACCACATCCAGTGCGAGCGTTTGCGGCCGGCGCGCAGCTCGGCGAGCGCCTCCGGGTAGATCGCCGCCTGGGCATCGAGGAAACGCTGGAGTGGATGCGGGGCATCGGCGGCGGAGGCGGGCATGGTCCGCAGGTTGGGCGCGCGGGGCGCGGCGCGCAAATCCGGGGAGGGGCGGTGCCGCCGCACGCGGGGTTGTGCCGCCAGGGGAAACCGCCACAGTCGGGCGCATGAAACACCGCATCTTCGGATCGACCGGACGACCTGTGAGCGAGATCGGGCTCGGCTGCTGGCAGCTGGGCGGCAACTGGGGCGACGTCTCCGAGGCGGAGGCGCAGGCCACGCTCTTGAGCGCCTACGAAAAGGGTGTCGACTTCTTCGACACGGCCGACGTCTACGGCGACGGCCGCAGCGAGCGGATGGTGGGCGGGTTCCTGCGCGAGGCGCAGGCCCGGGACAAGGTCTTCGTGGCGACGAAGCTCGGCCGCCGCGGCGATCCGGGCTGGCCGGGCAACTTCACGCGCGAGGCGATGCGTCGCCATACCGAGGATTCACTCCGGCGGCTCGGGGTCGAGGCGCTCGACCTCACCCAGCTGCACTGCGTGCCGGCCGAGGTGCTGCGGCGCGGCGAGGTGTTCGAGACGCTGCGCGAGCTGCAACGCGAGGGGAAGATCAAGGCCTTCGGGGCGAGCGTGGAGACGGTCGACGAGGCGTTGACCTGCCTGGAGGTGCCGGGCCTGGCCTCGCTCCAGTTCATCTTCAACCTGTTCCGGCAGAAGGCGGTCGACGCGCTCCTGCCGCACGTGCAGGCGAAGGGCGTGGCGTTCATCGTGCGGCTGCCGCTGGCCAGCGGGTTGCTCGCGGGCAAGTACACTGCGGCGACGACGTTTGCCGAGAGCGACCACCGCAACTTCAACCGCGACGGGCAGGCGTTCAACGTGGGCGAGACGTTCGCCGGGCTGCCCTTCGTGCGCGGCGTGGCGCTGGCGGAGGAACTGCGCGCGTACGTGCCGGCCGGCCTGAGCATGGCCGACTTCGCGCTGCGCTGGTGCCTGGATTTCGATGCGGTGACGGCGATCATCCCCGGCGCGCGCAATCCCGCGCAGGTGCGCGGCAACGTGCACGCCAGCGAGCTGGCGCCGCTGCCGCCGGCGTTGCACGCGAAGCTGCGCGAGTTCTACGCCACGCAGGTCGCAGCGCACATCCGCGGGCCGTATTGAGCCTGGAAACGTCGGTTCGGACCGGTCACAGAGGCAGAGGAGAGACGGAGTGAGGACACAGAGAAGAGCGCGTGGAGGGGCTTCCGTATCCGGGACTCTCACCAAGATGGTGAGTGCCCTTGGCGGCCCGGTTCTCGCCGATCTCTCTGTGCGCTCTTGCCTTGTCTCTGTGGCCTCCGTGTCCAACTGCCTCGTTTAGGTTGAGCGGGGCACTGCCCTCCGGAAGACGGTCGTGCATGACTCGGACTCTACTGGTCGAGGTGCCGCGGCAGTGGACGTTGCGGAGAAACGTCCCTATCAGATGAGGCTGTCTCCATGATCCCCGCCGCCGAGCCACTCATCCTGCGCACGTTCGCACTGCCGCCGCCGGCGTTGCGACCGTTCGTCGAGCGGCTCTGGTCGTGGGAAAGCGAGTGTCCGGTGCCGCTGCCGTTGCTGCTGCCGGGCACGGGCGCGGATTTGCTGCTGCACTACCGCGCGCCGTTCCTCGCGCTCGGCCGCGACGGTTCGCGGCACGCGGTGGCGCCGGCGCAGATCTCCTGTCTGCGGCGGTTCTCCTGCCGGCTGGTGGCGCCGGGGGCGGTGGGGTTCGTGGCGGTGCGGTTCCGCGCCAGCGCGATCCGGCATTTCGGGC
>JAEWNN010000192.1 GCA_023457035.1 Verrucomicrobiota bacterium | reverse complement strand
GGCCGAGCCTCCGGCGCCACCGGCGCCGGAGGTGGCCGAGGTGCCGACCATGCGGCGGCTGGCGTGGTTGCGCGCGGTGCGCCAGCCCGGCTACCGCCTCGTCCAGCTGCCCTATCGGGGCGAGCGCTTCGCGATGGTCGTGCTGTTGCCGGAGGCCGACGCCACCCTCGCGCAGGTCGAGGCGGACCTCTCCGCCGCCCGTATCGCCGAGTGCCTGCAGCTCGTCGGCCGCGCGGAGCCGACCCAGGTCGATCTCCGCCTGCCGCGTTTCCAGACCGCTCGCCCGGTCCCCGAACTTGCCATCGCGTTGCAGGAACTGGGGGCGAAGACCGTTTTCGACCGCAACGGCCACGCCGATTTCTCCACGCTGGGGATCGCCCGCGACGACGGATCGATCCACCTCTCGGCCGTGAACCACCTCGTGAGGTTCGGCGTGGCCGAGCAGGGCACGCAGGCCGCCACGGCGGTCGGCGCGCCGTCGGCCGTGGCCGACTACGATGTGGCGGTCGACGGCCCGCTGAAGTTCCATGTGAACCGCCCGTTCCTGTTCTGGGTCTGCGACCCGCGCACCGGCAGTCTCCTGTTCATGGGGCGGGTGGTCGATCCGCGGATGGGCTGAGCGGTTGGACACAGAGTGCCTAGCGCGGCGGAGCCGCAACCAAAGGTACGGAGGCGGAGAATCTGGAACTCAGCGCAGACGCGCGCGGGGGCGCGGCCTTGCGGGGAAGCAACAATGAAGAACCATTCCAGCACCACGGATCACACGGATGGGCACGGATGATCGGGGGACGATCCGTGGACATCCGTGAAATCCGTGGTTTCAGGTTCCTGTTGCTTGAGAGAAAATCAGGAAAAGGATCCAGATTTTAGCCACGAAAAGGCACAAGAATGCACAAAAAGACCGGATCGTTTTCGTGCTTCTTGGTGCCTCTGTGTGGCAATTCGGCTTGGGCCTGTGACCGAGGAGAATCGTGCACAAAATGAGGCGTTTTGAGGGATAGCTGTACAGAGAGCGCGGAGATAAACTGGAGGGCAGAGGTGCCAGCCATTGGGGTGAGTAGGGCGGACCATACTTCGCCACACCCAGGTCCGTCTCTGTGATCTCCTTCCGTCTCTCCTCTGCCTCTGTGGCCTGTCCGAACTGCCGTATCCCGTCTCACCAACCGGCGATCGCTTCGAGGCGGCGTCGGTAACGCGCGCCGATCACGGCCGGGGCGAAACGCTGTTCGATCGTCGCGCGGGCGCGGGCGCCGAGTTGCGCGCGCAGCACGGGGTCGTCGACGATCTGCCGCATCCACCAACTGGCGTGCTCGATATCCGGATCCGCCCAGGTCTGGCCCTTGGCGTAGGGCCCGATGTTGCGCTCGAGCGTGATGAGCTGGGCGCGCACCGGGCAACCGTTGCTCCCGTCGACGAACTCCGCGGAGGCCGACCAGTCGGTCGAGATCACCGGCTTGCCGAGGTACATGCTCTCGGCGATCGCGAGGCCGAAACCTTCGGAGCGGTGCAGGGAGACGAAGCAGTCGCAGGCGGCCTGCAACGCGTAGATGTCGGCCCGGGGCAGCGTCTCCGCGATGAGGACCGCGCCGGGGAGCGCGGCCACCTCGGTCTGCAGCTTCGCCCAGGCGTCGGGATTGCTGGCGCGGTTGTGGACCTTGATGACGACGCCCACGTCCTGTGCGGCGGGGAAGGCGTGTCGGTAAGCCTCGAGCACGGCGCGGGGGTTCTTGCGCTCGCTGTAGGAGTTCAGGTCGTAGAGGAACAGGAAGAGGAACCGGTCGGCGGGCAGTCCGAAGCGCGCGCGGAGCGCAGCGCCGGTCTCGGTGGGGCGCGCGAAGCCGATGGCGTGCGGCATCGTGTGCACGGCGTGCGGGAGCTTGGCGGCGATGGCCTCGCGCACGAAGTCGCTCGGGCACCAGATCTCGTCGTAGTACTGCGCGTGTTCCAGCCAGGCGTCGGGGAACTCGGGCAGCTCCCAGGCCCAGTAGGCGATGTTGTACCGGTTGGCGCGGAAGGCGGGGCCGTGGTGGTGGTCGAGGTCGCGCGACTGCGGGGCGTCGACATGGATGACGTTCACCCCGTGCGGATTTGAATCCTGGAGACGGGCGGCGAGCGAGTCGTCGCCCTGGGGATTGAGACAGTTGAGCTTGAGCGGCACGACCGCCACCGCCAGCCCGGCGGCGTCGGCGGCGCGGACCATGCAGCGGGCCGACTCGCCCACGCCGAGCTCGGCCTGGTGGAAGCCGACGACGTTCATCCCGAGCCGCAGGTGCTGGCGGGAGAAGGTGTGGTTGAAGGGCGCGTGCCGGTTGGCGAAATCGAAGATCGGCTCGCCGGCAGCGGCGACCAGCGAGCGGATGCGCAGCTGGCGGTTCTTGTTCTGCCGCCGGTACCACTGGAGCCGCCGATGGATGGGGCCGAGGAACGACAGCGGTTGGGCGATACGGCCGAGCCAGGCGAGGTTGTCGGTCCAGGTGGTGCCGAGGAGGCGCAGCCCGATGGTGTGCGTTGTGCCTTCACGGGGCTCGGGCAGGGCGATCGGCACCGCGAAGGGACCGGGTGCGGTGGGCGCGACGAGGGCGACACGGGTGCCGTTGAGCGACACTTCCAGCGACGGCGGCCGGCCGGCGCGTTCCGCCGCAGGCCAAGCCTTGAACTCGCCGCGCAACACCACCCGGCGCACGTCCGCAAACGCCGGCAACACGATGCTGGCGACTCCGCGCAGCCAGAACGACTCGAGGTCGAACTCGTCGTGGAAGAGTCCCGCGAAATGGGACCAGCGGCTGGCGGGGGAGGTGAGGCGCGGATGCACGACCATGGCGACGCCGCGAGTTAACGACGGCCGGCGCGCGCGTGTCCAACGGGAATCCCGCGGGCGCGGGGTGCGAGTCGAGGGGAGGCGGGGCACGGTTTCGTGTTCAGGGCGTGCGAGGAGTCTGTGAAAAGCGGCTCTGGGGTGGCGCAGGTCTTGCGGCTTCGCCCGCGGTCGGGCGTATATCCATGCTGTCATGCACCAACGACTCCTCCTTGTGATCGGTGCGGTTGCCACTCTGTGCGCGGCGCTCTCCGCCGCCGATTCCCGCAGCCCCGATCGTCCCTCCACCGGCGGCGCCTACCAGTGGGGGCGCGAGGACGAGGTCTGGATCCAGCCTTGGGGCAACGCCGGCACCTGGTGGGCGGACAAGCTCTTCTGGCAGGACTCCGACGACCTCAAGCACTGGGAGTCCCAGATCGAGGCCGACAAGACCGAAGCGTCCGGCCGCTACGCCTCGATCGGAGCGGGGGCCTGGCTCGATACCTACATCGCCGGGCTACCGGCCGGCCCCAACGGCGATGGCGGTTATGCCCGCGTGCGACCGGCCTCCCGCGCCTACTCCGACTGGCACCGGCTCCGCGACGATCTCATGGGCCGCGACGTCAACGGCGCTTTCAGTTTCTACCTGCTTGGCTGGATCTCGCCCGCCACGCCGCTCGACCCGGCTGACTGTGGCCCCGCCGGTGCGAACACCCCGCACGGCACCTATGGCGACCTCATCGCTGAACGCATGGCGACGCTCAGCGCGATGGACCACTACAGCGGCTACTACGCGGCCGACCTGCTGGTCAACATGCCCAACCTCTACATCAGCGGCGCCGACTTCCATCCCCGCAATGTGGAGGCGTTCGAGCAGCGGCTCGGTTATCCGCTGCCGGGCACGACCGCGCCCGAGAAAGCCCGACACATCCGCGCTCACCTCATGCCGGAGTGGGCCGACTACTGGTGCGACGCCTACGGCCACTACTTCGCCGAGATCGCCAAACGCATCGAGACGCTCCGCGGCCGGCCCGCGCTGGTGGGCGGGCAGATCTACGGCGATGTCACCCTCACGCGCTGGCTCGGCGGCGACATGCGCCGCTACCTCAAGCTGCTGCCGCCGGAGCGCTGGTACTTCGACCTCGAGATGCAGGGCGACTGGATCCGCTCGGTGAACACGGCGGGCTTCTACACCGCCACGGTCGGCACCGCCTGCGCGTGGGAGCCCTCGATGTGGCTCGGCTCGAAGATGGACGTCTTCGACGACGTGCTCACCAGCAGCCTCGAGTTCTCCGGCCTGCCGCGCGTCGCGGGCGACGCCGTGCAGCACACCCACTGGTTCCAGATCGTGTTCACCCACGTCGCCACGCGCGAGGGCACGGTGCGGCGCGGCGTGACGGCGCTCGAGTACGGCTACGGCATGAGCGCGCACGACAACGTCGATCCGCGCATCCGCGCCGCGATGTACAACCACATCCCGCGCAAACCCTTCGGCCCCGGGTTCTACTACTCGGAGGCGATGGTGCGCTCCTTCGAGCGCGAGGGAGTGTGCTGGAAGGTCAACGACGAGGCGGCCCGCGCGTTCGACGAGGTCGGTTGCGGCTACTTCGCCACCGACGCCGCGCTCGCGAACCTCGGCCCCGCCACCGCGCCCACGTGCTGGATCGTGCTGCGGCAGGACCGCCTGCCCACCGCCGAGCGCGCCAAGCTCGAGGCGCTCGCCCCCGTCGTCACCCCCGAGCAGGCCGCGGCGCTCACCCCCGTGCGCACCTCGGCCGGCGCCAACGCCTGGGGCTTCATCGACCAGGAGGGCCGGCTCGTGGTGGTCGTCGCCAACCTCGCCCGCGGCGACAGCACTGTGCAGCTCGACCTCGCCGGCCTGGTCGACGGCGCCTACGCCCCGACCGACGCGCTCACGGGTGCCGTGGCGCTGAATACGAACGCCTCCGGCGGGAAAGCGCGCTTCACCCTCAATCTGGCGGACTACGACACGCGCGTCCTGGTCTTCCCCGCCTCCGCCGTGGCGATCAACTGAACCGGAGATCCCGCCATGAAACACCTTTTCTCCTCAGGTCTCTCCCGAATCGGCGACGTCCTCGGCTCTGTCGGTTTGGGTGGTGGGGCGGGCTTTACGCCCGCCATGCCGGCTCGAGTCCAACTGGCGGGCGCAAAACCCGCCCCACCGTCCGGAGCAGTCCGGTGTCTTGGCGGGGTACTGAGCATTCTGGTTCTCTCGAGCCTCGGCTCCCTGGCGCCGCAGGTCTCTGCCCAGACCACGCAGGCGCGCGCCGCTCTCTCGGTCTTCGCCGGCACGGTCAGCCCCGGCGCAGTCGATGGTACCGGAGCCGCTGCGCGGTTCTTCAATCCCGCCGGCGTGGCGCGCGACCAGAACGGCAACCTCTACGTCGCCGACACCGGCAACGGCACCATCCGCAAGATCACGCCCGCGGGCGTCGTCACCACTCTCGCCGGTTCGCCGGGCACGTGGGGCGCGACCGACGCCACCGGGGCCGCCGCGCGCTTCGCCGCGCCGCTGCACCTCGCGGTCGACGCGGCGGGCAATGTCTTCGTCGCCGACTCCGCCAACGGCGCGATCCGCAAGATCACCGCGGCGGGCGTCGTCACCACGTTCGATCTCTCTGCGGCCGATCCGGTCGTGAACGCCCCGAGCGGCATCGCCGTCACGTCCGACGGCCAGACCATCTACTTCTCCGATCGGGGAAACAACGTCGTGCGCCGTATCGTCGGCGCCGACGCGGTCACGGTCTTCGCCGGCGATCCGCGCCGCTCCGGCACGGCGGACGGGCAGGGGAGCGCCGCGCGCTTCTACGAACCGGCCGGTCTGGCGCTCGATGCCGCGGGCGATCTCTACGTCGCCGACTCGCGCAACCACACCATTCGCAAAATCACCGCCGCCGGCGTGGTCACCACGCTGGCCGGCACCGCGGGTGTTCCCGGCACCACCGATGCCGCGGGGCTTGCCGCGAAGTTCTATCTGCCGCGTGCCGTCGCCGTGGATGCGGCGGGCAACGTGTCCGTGGCGGACGCCGGCAACCACACCGTGCGTCGGATCGCGGCGAGCGGCGCGGTGGTCACCACGCTGGCCGGCACCGCCGAACGCGCGGGCAGCTCCACCGGCACGGGCACGGCTGCGCAGTTCGATCTTCCGGCCGGCCTCGCCGCGCTGGCCGACGGCACGCTCTACGTGGCCGACTCGCGCAACCACGCGATCCGTCGCATCACGACGGCGGGCGTCGTCACCACTTTCGCCGGCGTCGCCCCGGCCTCGAGCGACGGAACCGGAGCCGTGGCGCGTTTTCGCCAGCCGCGCGCGCTCGCCTGCGACGGCGCGGGCAACCTGTACGTGGCCGACACGCTCAACTCCACGATCCGCAAGATCACGCCCGCCGGCGTCGCCACCACGCTCGCGGGTGCCGCCGGCGCCACCGGCTCGGCCGACGGCACGGGTGCGGCGGCGCGTTTCCACCAACCCGAAGGCGTCCTCGCAGCCGACGACGGCACGGTCTACGTGGCCGACACCCTCAACCACACGATCCGCAAGATCACGACGGCGGGCGTCGTCACCACGCTGGCCGGCACCGCGGGCGAGTCGGGCGAGGCCGATGGCGCCGGGGCCGCTGCGCGCTTCCGGCACCCGCAGGGCCTCGCGTTCGACAACGACGGCAACCTCATCGTGGCCGACACCTTCAACAACCTGATCCGCCGCGTCACCCCGGCTGGCGCCGTGACGACGGTCGCCGGCAACTCCTCGGCCTACGGCTTCGGCACGCGCGACGGCACCGGCGTTCAAGTGCAGTTCTGCCACCCGACGGCGGTGGCGGTGAATGCCACCGGCGAGATCTTCGTGGCCGACTCCAACAACGCCGCCATCCGCAAGATCGTCGGCGGCACCGTCTTCACGGCGTACGGCGTGGCCGAGTCTTTCGGCACCAGCGATGGCGACGCCGGTGGCGTGCGGTTCCGCCGGCCGATGGCGCTCGCCTCCGACGGCGCCGGCAACTTGCTCGTCGCCGATCCCGATGCGGAGACCGTGCGCCTCATCGCGACCGACGGCGCCTCGCACACCATCGCTGGGCTCGGCGATGTCGCGGGCGCGGCCGACGGGGCCGGCCCCGTGGCCCGGCTCTCGGCGCCCCATGGGGTGGCCGTTGCGCCGGACGGGACGATCTACATCGCGGATACCGGCAACCACGTGATCCGGCGCGGCACGGTCGAGTGGGCGACGCCCCCCGCGATCACGCAGCAGCCGAAGAAGTCCGCCGGCGTGACTCCGTACACGGTCACGATCCGCGCCACCTCCGCCAACGGCGTGCTCCACTATCGTTGGCAGTTCCTGCCGAAGTGGGGCGCATGGACGGACTGCGCGACGGACGCGCGCTTCACCGGCGCCGACACCGACACGCTGGTGATCCCCGGCATGAGCATGGCGTTGGTCGAGACGGAGGTCCGCTGTCTGATCGACAACGGCTTCTCCACCACGGTCGCCACCGATGCATCGACCCTCTGGATCGCCGGCGACAACGAGGTCCGCATCACCGGCGATGCCTCCGACGTCGAATTGATCGTGGACGTCACCCGCCTGGCCGGTGCGGACAAACCCAACAGCAACTGGGGCAGCAGCTGGGGTATCGTCGACGGCGTGGGCGCCGCGGCGAAGTTCTCCGGTCCGCGCGGAGTCGCGATCGATGCGGCTGGCGTCGCCTACGTGGCCGACGCCGCCGGCGGCACGATCCGCAAGGTCCTGCCCGACGGCACCGTCACGACGCTCGCCGGCAAGGCCGGCACGGCGGCGGGGGAAGGCTGGGGCAACGTCGATGGCACCGGAGCGGCCGCGCGTTTCGCCGGACCGCAGGCCCTCGCGTTCGCACCCGACGGCACGCTCGTGGTCGCCGACACCGACAACGGCACGCTGCGCCGGGTGACGCCCGCCGGCGTCGTGACCACGATCGCCGACGGCGCGGGCCAGCCGTACCGGTTCCACCGCCCACAGGGCGTGGCGGTCGACACCCTCGGCACGATCTACGTTTCCGATACGGACGACTGCACGGTGCGCAAGATCGACGTCGACGGCGTGGTCCGGCTCGTCGCCGGGCGCTCGTTGCTGAGTGGGGCGCAGGACGGCGCGCTCGGCGTGGCGACTTTCGGGAGCCCGACCGCGCTCGCGGTCGATGCCGCCGGGATGCTCTACGTGGCCGACCGCGCGAACCACACGATCCGGCGCATCGCCGCCGATGGCACCGTGACGACCATCGCGGGCACGAACGGATTGCCCGGCACGGACGACGGCGTCGGCGCGGCGGCGCGCTTCAACGGCCCCGCCGGCCTCGCGGTCGATTCGCGCGGCGTGCTGTACGTGGCCGACACCGGCAACCACGCCGTGCGGCAGATCGATCCCGACGGTCGCGTGCGCACGATCGCCGGCCGGAAGCCCAGCGGGCAGGATCGCGGTTATGGCGACACGGATGGTGCGGGCGCTGCCGCGCGTTTCTGGACCCCGTGGGGCGTGGCCTGCGACAACCGCGGCAACCTCCTCGTGACCGACGCGGGCAACAGCAAAGTGCGCCGGCTCGCGGTCCATGTGCCCTCCATCGGCGAAACGATCAATTTTGGGATCAACACCAACGGCAACCCCGGCGGCTTCCAGTGGCAGGCCCAGGCACGGGGCAGCGCAACCTGGACGGACATCGCCACCGGCGGACCGTACACGACGAGTGGCTACGGCGATGGCGGTAGCCTCGCGGTCGTGCTCGCGGCGGTGCACGACGGCTACAAGTTCCGCTGCCATGTGAGCCGCGCCTTCGACAACTCGCACCTCGACGGACGCACGGCGGTGGTCGCCGTCGGCATCGCGCCGACGATCACGACGCAACCCAGCGCGAAGACGGCCACTGCGGGGCAGAGCGTGGCGTTTGCCGTCGCGGCAAAGGGCACGCCCGCGGCCTTCGCCTATCGTTGGCAGCGCAAGCCGAGCGGCTCGTCGACGTGGGGCGACCTGGTCGATGGCGCCAGCTACCGCGGCACCGGCACGGCGACGCTTACGGTCTCCGCGGTCGACGGCGTGATGAACGGCGACCAGTTCCGCTGCATGGTCGACAACTATGTGGCCAACGCGGTCACGAGTTCGGCCGCCACCCTCAGCGCCTCCGGTGTGCTGCACTCCAGCTTCGCCGCGTGGAAATCAGGATACTCGGTGATCGGTGGCGCGAACGACGATCCGAGCGGCTCGGGGGTGACGAACCTGGAACGCTACGCTTTCGGTCTCGCGGCGACTGGGATGGTTCCGAATCCGGTCGCTCTCTCGACGACCTCGGTCGGCGGTCTGCAGTACCTCCGAATCGCGTTCAAACGGAAGGCTGTCGCGACCGACATCCGCTATGTGATCCAGGCGAGCACCGATCTCGTCATCTGGACGCCGCTCAAGACGATCGAACCCGGTTGGCCGGTCGACGTGCTCGAGCAGGACACTGTCGCGATCGGCAGTACGCCGCGCCGTTTCCTCCGCGTGAAGATCGAGCCGAAGCCGTGAGCCAGTAGGGCCGGTCTCCGGCCGGTCGCGGTGGGCGCGAGCCGCAGAGGACGGCTCGCGCATGCGGCGAGAGCAAAGGAGCCGGCGTGAATCCATCGGGTCCAGTCGGAGACTGGACCTACTTGGTCCATGGATGGTCTTCCCAACGGGCGACGATCCCGGCTTTCACCGGGTTGGCACGGATGTAGGCGACGATACGGTCCCACTCGGCTTCGTTCCGCACCCAGTGGTCGAACCACTCGCGCTGCCAGACCGGCCCGGAACCTCCGATGAGCTCGCGGACACGTTTCCCGCTCCGGCCTTTGAGCCCCTTCATGAACGTCGAGAGATCTGGCGGCGTCGCGGTTGTCGCCGCCAGCAGGGCATGCCAGTGGTTGGGTAGAATGGAGAAGTGGGAGATTGCAAAACCGAGCGCCTCGGAGCCTGCGAACTCGTCGGCCAATAGACGCGCTGCTTCACCGACCAGCGGGCCTGCCGCGGCGGTGTCGTCGAGGTACTTCTCGAGAGTTTGGAACGACTCGCGTTGCAGCGTCGCGAACTGGGCCGAGCGCGGCTCGATCAGCGCCAGCGCTTGGTTGATCTCGGCCAAGCGGTCGACCACTTCGCGCGGGAGCGATCCGGCGCAGCGGACGGTGATGAAATAGCGGCCGCGTGCCACCTCCCAGTGCGGCAACTTCCGGCGGGTGAAGCGAGTGGTGGGGACAAGCGATTCGGACGAATGGCCCATCGCGGTGCGAAGATACGAACGGCTGAGTCCGGATCAATGGTACACTTGGAATCCGAGACTCCGGCGTGAGTCCAGAGGGTCCAGTCGGAGACTGGACCTACGGGCTGGTCCGGCTGGCCAAGTAGGACCGGTCTCCGACCGGTCGCGCCGGGTGTGGGCCGCAGAGGACGGCATGGGCATCGCACGCGAGAACCGGGAGACCGCGGGAGTCGTGGAAGTCCAGTCGGAGACTGGACCTACGAGGTGGTCCGACCGGCCAAGTAGGACCGGTCTCCGACCGGTCGCGCCGGGCGTGGGCCGCAGAGGACGGCTCGCGCATGCGGCGAGAGCGCGGGAGCCGGCGTGAATCCATCGGGTCCAGTCGGAGACTGGACGGGCGCAGCATGCCGGCAGTTTCGCCCCGAACGGGGCCTGACAAAACCCTGACAACCGGATTGCATCGGCGTGACGACTTACCCGCGTCCGGGGGCTAGGATGGAGCGAAACCCGTTTCGTCCGGTCTCTGAAACCCTCCGCGCCATGAAAACTCGCTTTCTCGCCGCCGCCCTCGCGCTGCTCACCGCCATGTCGAACCTCCTCGCCGGTCCACGCGACGATCAGTGGAAATCCGTCAACGAAGCCGCCGACGAGGGCCTGCCGAAGACCGCCATCGAGCGGCTCGACCCGATCATCAAGGGCGCCCTCGCCGACAAGGCCTACGCCGAGGCCGTGCGCGCCATCGGCCGCAAGATCGCGCTCGAGGGCACGATCGAGGGCAACAAGCCCGAGGAGAAGATCACGCGCCTCGAAGCCGAGCTGGCCAAGGCGCCGGCCGCGATGAGGCCGGTCATGGAAGCGCTGCTGGGCCACTGGTATTGGCAGTACTTCCAGCATAACCGCTGGCGATTCCACCAGCGCACGCAGACCGCCGCCGCACCGGGCGCCGATATCCAGACCTGGGATCTCGCGCGCATCCTCGCCGAGATCGGGAAACACTTCGACGCTGCGCTCGCCGCGCCGGCCGTGCTCCAGCAGACGCCCATCGCCGCCTGGGACTTCCTCATCGAGAAGGGCAACGTGCCCGACGCCTACCGGCCCACGCTCTTCGACTTTCTCGCCCGTGAGGCGCTCT
>JAEWNN010000191.1 GCA_023457035.1 Verrucomicrobiota bacterium | reverse complement strand
CGCAGGTCGCCGATCGCCCGGATCACGCCCTTGTGATCGCGCGCATCGAACCACAGCGGCGCCGCCTGCGCGCGCTCGACGAGCGGGAACGCCCCCGGCACCGCCGCCGGCTCGACGACGAGCGGCTCCGGAAAGATCGACGTCGGATCGGCGCACACGCCGCTCACGCCCAGGAAAAGAGAAACAAACACCGCCAACACCGCGCGCCGCCCCGGCACGCCGCAGGATTTCAGGAGGGGAGTAATCATCGGGAAGACCGCACCGTGAAAGCTTCGACGCCACGCGCAACAAATCGAGGCGTCCACGTAAACCTACGCCCGACCCGCTGCGCACCGCAGTTGACCGTCCCGTTTGCCGCCGCCGCGCGAGCGCTTACCCTGTGGCCTTCGCCCGCCTCAACCCCGCGCCCTCGGAGGAGTCCATATGCACTCGATCAAGCTTCACCTCGAGCAGGAGGAGTTCCAGCCGCTGGTCCGCCTCGCCGACGAACTCAAAATCGACCCGGCGGACATCCTCTACGCCGGCCTCAACCGCGTGATGCAGCAGGCCGGCGAGACGGCGATGCAGCAGGAGATCATCCTGCTCAAATCCGCCCGCCAGACCCAGCTGCCCAACTGGGCCGACCGCGCCCGCGAGATCCACGCCTACGAGAGCATGACCTGACGGTCCCCGAAGCCGCGGCCAGCGCCCGGCCGCCCGCCCCGCCGCGCCCGCAGTCTCGGCCGTTTGGATTCACCGCTGCGCCCGCTGGAGCTCGCGCCACACGGCCTCGGCGATCCGCGCATAGCCGGCGGCATTCGGATGCACGTAGTCGCTCTTGAGCGCGTTCTTGCTCAACACCTCCGCGACCACGTCCTCCACCAGCGGCACGCCGTTGCGTGTCGCCACCTCGGCGTAGAGTGGCGCCGCCTTCAGGCGCAGTCCCCTTCGGGGCACCGCGAGCAGCACCACCTCCGCGCCTGCCTCGCGACAGAGCCGGACCATCGCCTCGAGGTTCGCCGCGATCGAGGCGCCGGAGCTGTCCGCAAGAATGTCGTTCCCCCCGTGGCACAGCAGCACCAGCACCGGTCGATGCTCCTCCAGCACGCCGGGCAGTCGCGCCAAGCCCGCCGCCGACAACTCGCCCGAAACCCCGGCGTTGACGACCTGCCAGCCCGAGAGCCTCGCCAGCACGCTCGGGTAGTCCTGCCCCGCCGCCGCGCCGTAGCCGGCAGTGAGACTGTCACCGAAGGCCAACACCACCGCATCCGCCGCCAGCGGGCGGATGCGCGCCGCGCGGGCACACCCGACAGGCAGCACCGGCAAGCTGGCGAGAAGCGCCGCCAACAACACCCCCACCAAAAGCTTCCCGGAGACCACAGCGGAGGTTCGCATGGCCTTCAGCGAACGCCAACAACCCCGCCGCCGCAACACGGCAAAGAAAGCTCCGGTCGCTCCGCACGGACCAGCCACTGGACCACCAAGCGTTGCGCCGGCAGCAGTCGCGCGCGATGCGCGGCCCGCAACCGCCCCCGCGCGCCAGGGCCTGCGGGTTCAGTCACGCGAACGTTCTCGCCGGGTTACCCTAGTGGGGAAGCGCCCCACGATGGCCCGTCGACCGACCCGGCCCCCGCATGCCGGACCACCCCCAGAACAACACGGCCCTCTGGTCTCGCGGCCCCTTTTCGATCCGACCGTCAAGTCTCCGGCCAGCCGGCCGATTCCGATAAGCCCTGACCCTCCACAGAACCCGGCCCCGCCCGGGTCCCTCCGCCCCCCCATCATGATCTGGGACCTCAAGCTCCGCATCCTCGTCCCCACCACGCTGCTCGTCGCCGCCATCACGGCCACCACCGCTATCACCGCCTATCGCATGAGCCGCGGCCTGCTGGCCGCCGCTTACGACTCCCAACTGCGGGACATCGCCTCGACGACCGTCGTTGCGATGGAGGACTGGATCAACACCCAGGCCGTCTTCACCCAACAATGGGCCAGCGACAGCAACACCGTGGCCGCCATCGACGGCTCCGACGAGATCCGCGCACGGCTCTCCTCCTATTACGCCCGCACCAGGAACATGCTGAGCTACATGGAGGGCATCACCCTCACCGACGCCACCGGGATGGCCATCGCCGGCTCCGATCCGGCCACCGTCGGCAAGATCCGCAGCAACAACCGCGAGTACTTCAAACAGGCGATGACCGGCAAGGTCGCCGTCTCCGACGTCCTCCGGAGCCAACGCAGCGGCACCCCGATCGTCATCGTCGCGGCTCCGGTGATGGCTGACGGCAAATCGCAGGGCATCGTCTACGCCGCCGTCGACCTGAAGGCCTTCAGCGAACGCGAGATCAGCACCATCAAAGTGCTCCAGACCGGATACGCCTTCATGTTCGACCGCAACGGCCTCATGCTCGCCCACCCGGACGCCGATCGCATCGTGAAGACGAACATCTCCGAGTTCGACTGGGGGCGCCAAGTCCTGGCGCAGCGCGACGGCAAGATCGAATACACCGTCGAGGGCGTCACCCAAACCCTCGTCTTCCACACCAGCAAGACGCTCGGCTGGGGCATCGCCATCAATGTTCCCCACGCCGAACTCACCGCCCCGGTCCGGCGCATGACGCTCGGCATCCTCTCCTTCGGCACGGTTGCGCTCGTCGCCGGACTCGTCCTGTCCCTCTTCACCGCGCGCTCCATCGCCAAGCCGCTCACCGCGGTCGCCGCACAGCTCACCGCCAGCTCCGACCACACCGCCGAAGCCGCACACCAAGTCTCCGCCAGCAGCAACCAACTTGCCGCCGGCTCCACCCGGCAGGCCGCCGCGCTCGAGGAGACCAGCTCCTCCCTTGAGGAGATGGCCGGCATGACCACCCGCAATGCCGAGGACGCCGAGACGGCCAACCGGGTGCTCAAGGAGGAGGCCGCGCCGAATTTCGCGGAGATCGCACGGTGCAACGACAGCATGGGCACCGCGCTCGCCGCCGCCGTCGAGGCCGCCAAGGCAACCGCCAAGATCGTGAAGTCGATCGACGAGATCGCCTTCCAGACCAACATCCTCGCCCTCAACGCCGCCGTCGAAGCCGCCCGCGCCGGGGAGGCCGGCGCCGGGTTCGCCGTCGTGGCCGAGGAGGTCCGTGCGCTCGCGCAACGCAGCGCTCACGCCTCGCGGGAGACCGCCGAGATGATCGGGCGCGTCAACACCCGCATCGCCGAGACCGCCACGCTCAACACACAGGTCAGCACCGCCATCGGGGCAAACCAGCAGATCGTCCAACGCGTCGTCCACTTCGTCGAGGCGATCGCCCACGCCTCCCGCGATCAGGCCGGCGGCGTCGCACAGCTCAACCACGCCGTCACCGACCTAGACAAGCTCACGCAGAACAATGCCGCCACCGCCGAAGAAAGCGCCAGCGCGGCCCACGAACTCGACGCGCAGGCCGAGAACCTCCGCCATGCCGTCATCGAACTGCTGCGGTTGGTCGACGGCACGCGACTCGCGGACTCGGCCCCCGTCGACACCGCATCGACCACGCAGCCGCGGCACGGCCACTGGCCGCAAGCGGCCGGCCGGCCTCCGCTGGAGCCCACGACCTAGCGACCGCGCCCGGCGCCCGGACGCGCGACGCGCCCCGGCCTTGCGCGGCCCGCCGCCGGCCCGCAACGTGCCGCGATGAAACGCCGCCTCGACCAGCTCCTCGCCTCCTCCGGACTCGGCTCCCGCAGCGAGGTCAAGGAGTTCATCCACCACCGGCGCGTCACCGGCGCCGGCGTGATCGAGCGCAACCCTGCGACCTGATCAAACACGGTGTCCTCCACCGGCACCGGTCGACCGGTGCCGGTGGAGGATGCATTCAAAGACCCGGCACATCCCTTCCGCATCGCGATCGTGAACGCGATGTGGCTGGCCGGTTTCGACGTCGAGAGCCTCTCGACCCTGTACCGCGACAAGCCGATGAAGGCCCACACGCTCATGCAGGCCATCGCCCGCGCCTGCGACGCACGTGCGCACGTGAGACGAAAGCCAGCAACGTTTCGAGGGGATGGCGCGCACCGTTATCAGCCGTTTCAAGGCGCTGGTCCCCGAGCCCGCGGCCGATGCCTTCGCCGCGCGCCGCGACGACAGCGCGACGCCATCGCCCTCGATCTGAGCCAGATCGACTGCGGAAAGCTGCGCGAGGAGTTTGCCACCAAGGTCCGGCGCAAGACCAACGTGCGGCACGACATCCGGCAGATCGTCGAACGCGCCCTCGCCCACATGATGGCGACGAATCCGCTCTCGATGGGCTACTACCGGCGCTATCAGGAGATCGTCGCCGACTACAACCGCGAGAAAGACCGCGCCACCATCGAGAAGACGTTCGGGTTGCTGGTGACGCTCGCTGCCGAGCTCGACACCGAGCAGCGCCTTCGCCGAGCGCGTGTTCAACTACGTCTTCGGCCCGGGCGTCGCCGGCACCTTCGCCAGCGATGCCACCGCCGCGTAGCGCGGAATCCTCAGATCTTCAAGCCGCGGTCGAGTTCGAGGCGCGGGGCGAGGAACTCGAGGAGCCGCTCGACGGCCTGCGCGGCGGTGAGTTGGTCGGTGCGCAGCTCGAGCTCGGGCTTCGCCGGCGCCTCGTACGGCGAGCTGATGCCGGTGAACTCCTTGATCTCGCCGCGCTCGGCGCGGGCGTAGAGGCCCTTCGGGTCCCGGGCCTTGCAGACCGCGACGGGGGCGTTGACGTACACCTCGATGAACCGGCCCGGCTCCAGGATCGAACGCACGCGGTCGCGGTCGGCGGCGAAGGGCGAGATGAACGCCGTGATCACGATCTGCCCGGCCTCGGCCAGGAGCCGCGCGGCCTCGCCCGCCCGCCGGATGTTCTCGCGGCGGTCGGCCGCGGAGAAGCCCAGCCCGGCGTTGAGCCCATGGCGGAGATTGTCGCCGTCGATCAGGTACACCTGGCGCCCGGAGGCGAAGAGCTGCCGTTCCAGCGCGAGGGCGATCGTCGACTTGCCCGCCCCGGAGAGGCCGGTGAGCCAGACGATCAGCCCGGGATGGCCGTTGCGCGCCTCACGGGCGGCGCGGGTCACTGCCCCCTCGGACCAGAAAAGATTCTCCGCCACGCCGCCCTCCCGGCCCCGCTGGAAGTAGCGGTCGGGCAGGATCACGCCGCCCCCGGAAGGAGCGCGACCGGCGTACAGGGCAAAACGGCTCGTCGGCGCGATCTGCCCGGTGACATCGAAGGCGAGCGGCTTCTTCGTGCGCAGCGTGACGTCGGCGACCTCGTGGCGGGCAACATGCAGGTCGTCGCCCGGGCGGGTGACCTCGCTGAGCGTGGTGGCGTCGACCACCTTCTCGATCGAGACGACCTCCGCCGGCGTCTCCTGCGTGACCAAGCGCAACGTGAGCGGCTGGCCGGGGCGGAGTCTCTCCTGCTGAATCCAGAAAATGCGGGCGCGAAACTGCTGGCTCTCAAAGGCGCCGTCCTTCTCTTGCGTGCCGACATGGCCGCGCTCGACAAAAATCTGGTCGGTGAGCGAGAGGCCGACCGACTCGCCGGGGCCGGCCTCCTTACGCTCGGGCGAGCTCCAACGCTCGATCTTGGCGACGGTCGAGGTTTTGCCGCCGGGCGAGAAGACGATGCTGTCGCCCTCCTTGAGCGTGCCGGACTCGATGCGGCCGGCAAAGACACGCTTGTCGTCCCAGCGATAGACGTCCTGCACCACGAAGCGCAGCGGTTTGGCGGAGAGGTCGTCGGTGTCGGTGAAGCCGTCGAGCGCCTCGACGACCGTCAGACCGTCGTACCACGGCGTGCGCGCACTGCGGCTGGCGATGTTGTCGCCATGCTTGGCGGCGACGGGAATGAAGTGCTGCGGCACGAGGCCGAGCGTCTCGAGGAACGCGGTGTAGTCGGCGACGATCTGGCGAAACCGCGCCTCGCCGTAGCCGGCGAGGTCCATCTTGTTCACGAGCACGACCAATTGACGCACGCCGAGCAGCGAGAGCAGGAACGCGTGGCGCTTCGACTGCTCCTTGATGCCCTCCTGCGCGTCGATCAGCAAGAACGCCGCAGAAGCGGACGCGGCGCCGGTGACCATGTTCTTGAGAAACTCGGTGTGGCCGGGCGCATCGATGATCGCGTACTCGCGCCTGGCCGTGTGGAACGGGATGCGCGTGGTGTCGATGGTGATGTTCTGCTCCTGCTCCTCGAGCAGCGCATCGAGGAGGAAGGCGTATTCGAACTCCATGTTCTCGGCGGCGCAGGCCTTCCGCACCTGCTCGATCTTGCCCTGCATCAGCGAGCCGGTGTCGAAGAGCAGCCGGCCGATGAGCGTGGACTTGCCGTGGTCGACATGACCGACGACGACGACGTTGAGGCGCGACTGCTCGGTCGTGGCGATCGAGTAGTCGGCGGCCAGGCGCGTGGGCACGTAGCCGCTGGCAGGGGAAAGACCGGAAACCGGAGAGCGGAGACCGGAAAGGGAAGAGTCGGAAACGGACATCGGAGAGAGAGTGAAAGGAGTTTAGCCGTGCTGGTTGCGGCGGCTGGTTTTGATCGAGGCGACCGTGATGCGGAGTATCGCATCCGCCTCGGCCAGCAGGGCTTTGGCCCGCTCTTCGGGGATGGTTTCGGTGACAATGAGCAGCTCGATCCAGAACATCGTCTCGTCGCACTCCTCCTCGACGATGCCCATCTTGGCCGCGAATTCGGCGGCCGAGCGCCCGCGCTTGGCGGAGCGGGCGTTGGCGCCTACGGAAGTGCCGGAGCGGAGAACCTGTTTTCCCAACTCGCGACTGACTGAATCACTGGGTAACGCGCGGACCATGCGAACAATCCGGACCGCAAAATCGAAGGTGCGCTTTCGAAAATCGAGCTGCTCGGGATGATCCGTGTCCATGGTCATGTCGGTTTGTTGACCGGAAAGCTTTCCGGTTTCCGCTCTCCGGTCTCCGGTTTCCGGTCTCCGGTTTCTAGAAGAACCCCTTGGCTCTCAGCTTCTGCATGGCGTTACGTTCGGCGTGGTCCTGGGCGCGGCCGGCGCGCTCGCTGGTCTTGGTGTGGCGCAGTTCCTCGATGATCTCGTCGATCGTGGAGGCGTTGCTCTCGATCGGGTGCGTGATCGGCCAACAGCCGAGCGAGCGGTAGCGTTTCCCGTCGCGGGCGAAGTAGAGACTCGGGATCGGAATGCCCTCGCGGCGGATGTAGAGCCAGATGTCGAGCTCGGTCCAGTCGAGGATCGGCTGCACGCGCACGTTCTCGCCCGGACCGACGTGGGTGGCGAACTGGTTCCAGAACTCCGGCGGCTGGTCCTTGTAGTTCCACTCGTTGTCCTTGTTGCGCGGCGAGAAGTAGCGCTCCTTGGCGCGCGTCGGATCCTCGTCGCGGCGGATGCCGGTGATGAGCGCCTGCCACTTGCCCTCGGCCAGCGCCTGCTGAAGCGCAAGCGTCTTGAGCTCGTGGGTGACCGTCACCGGATCGTGCGTCTCGTAACCGATGCCACGGCGGCGGGCGTCCTGGTTGATCGCGACCTTCACGTCGACGTTGTGGAACTTCGTCGCCCACTCGCGGAACTGGTACATCTCCGGGAACTCGTAGGTCGTGTCGATGTGCAGCAGCGGGAACGGCACGCGGCCGAGAAACGCCTTCTTCGCCAGCCAGATGAGGACGTTGGAGTCCTTGCCCATCGACCACGGCATGACAACGGAGTCGAAGCAGTGATAGGCCTCGCGGAAAATGAAGATGCTCTGTTGTTCGAGCTTGGTGAGATGATCCATGGAGAGCGCTGCGCAAGGAGACTGGAAACCGGAGAATTAGGCAAACGTGGTTCGTGCCTGGAGGCAGGCGCCAAACCGCCCCGGCGCGTGAGTCGCGCAGCCAGGCGTTCGCGCTCCACCGCCGCGCGTCCCGCCAATGCCCCGGCCTTGCGCGCCCCGGAGCCGGTCGACAACGTGCCGCGATGAAACGCCGCCTCGACCAACTCCTCGCCGCCTCCGGACTCGGTTCGCGCAGCGAGGTCAAGGAGTTCATCCACCACCGGCGCGTCACCGTCGCCGGCGTGATCGAGCGCAACCCCGCGACCAAGGCCGCCCCCGCCGACGTGCTCGTCGACGGCGCCCCGCTCGAGTTCCCCGACGGCCTCTTCGTGCTCTTCCACAAACCCGCCGGCTGCGTGTGCTCCCACGACACCCGCGAAGGACAACGCATCTACGACCTCCTTCCCCCGCGCTGGCTCGCCCGCAACCCGGCCGTGACCTCCGTCGGCCGCCTCGACCGCGACACCACCGGCCTGCTCCTGCTCACCGACGACACCGCGCTCGTCCACCGGCTCACGTCGCCGAAACATCATGTCGACAAGGTCTACGAGGCCACCCTCGACCGCGTGCCCGAACCGGGCCTGATCGAGGCCTTCGCGAGCGGCACGCTGCTGCTCGAGGAGGAGGAGAAACCGTGCGCCCCGGCCCGCCTCGTCCTACGCGGCGGCGGCGAGGTCGAACTCACGCTCACCGAGGGCCGTTTCCACCAGGTGAAACGCATGTTCGCCCATTTCGGCTACGAGGTGCGGCGCCTGCACCGCAGCCGTTTCGGCGAGTACGCGCTCGGCGATCTCGCGCCCGGGCAGTGGCGCGCGACCCGCCCCCCGGCCTGAACGCCGGACTGCCTTCGGTACTTGTGCCGCCGCGAAAAAGCCGGACCGTGCCACCATGTTCCTGTCACGTCTTGTCCTCGCGTCGTGCCTGCTGCTCGCGTCGCTTTCCGCCCGCGCCGACCTGATCCTCCAGGCGCCGCAGGACCCGATCGTCGCCGGTCGGGAGTTCGTCCTCACCCTCGTCGTCGCCAACCCCGCCGCGGAACCGCTCGCGGTCCCCGCTCTCCCCGCGGCGTTTCCGGTGGTCGCCCGCCACGGGACACAGGCGGTGTCGGCAGTTTTCCATGTCGAGGAGCCGCGCCGTTCCGAAGCCGGGCCGCTCGCACCGGGCGCGTTCCGGCGCGTCTCGCTCCGCGGCAGCCTGCCCGCCGATATCGTCGGCCTCGTCGTCCTCGACGCCACCGCCCACGCCGCCGGCCGGGTCGCCATCGAGATCACGCCCGCGGTGGGGGCCGGCGCGGCGGCCCCGGAACCGGCGGCCGCCCAGGCGCCCGCCGCACCCGCCGTCTTCCGCCGCGAGTTCGGCCTCTCGCCGCACGAGCCGGTCTATTTCTCCATCGGCGCCAACGGCGGCATCAACGCCCGCTTCCAGCTCAGCTTCAAGTTCCGCCCCATCGGCCCCTCCGACGACCGCATCGCCGGCCGCGGTTTCTGGGAGGATGTCTACATGAGCTTCACCCAGACCTCGCTCTGGGATCTCCACTCCACGTCGAAGCCGTTCACCGACTCCAGCTACCGCCCCGCGCTCTTCTTCCACCGTTACGATACCGGGGCCGCGTTCCTCGGCGGCCGCCTCGGCGTGGCCGCCGGCTTCGAGCACGAGTCCAACGGCAAGGCCGGCGACGACAGCCGCTCCATCAACATCCTCTTCGCCCGCCCGACCGTGCGCTGGGGCGCGAGCGACGGCTGGCAATTCGTCGTCTCGCCCAAGCTCTACTGGTACGTCGACAAGGAGGAGAACGACGACATCCAGCGCTTCCGCGGCTACGGCGACTTCCTCTTCGCCCTCGAGCATCCGCGCAGCTGGAAACTCGCGGCCACCCTGCGCGCCGGCACGTCCGGCCGCGGCAGCGTGCTGGTCGACGCCACGTACCCGTTCGCCAAGGTCAACGACTTCGTGCCCCTCGGGCTCGTCCACGGGTATCTCCATCTCCAGTTCTTCGAGGGCTGGGGCGAGAGCCTGCTCCACTACGACGAGCGGGCCGAAACCCAGTTTCGTATCGGATTCATGGCGATCCGCTGAGTCCGCCGGCCCCTTCCGCGCCACTCGCGCCGACCTCGGCGGCCGGCCTCAGGAGGCGGCCCGGGGCGGCGCCGGGGCGAGGGCCCGTTGCAGGGCCTCGCGCAACGCCAGGGTCGTGAACGGCTTCTGCACGATGCCGTCGAGCCGCTCCTCGGCGAACCGCGCGAGGAGCTCGCCCGCGCCGTGGCCGCTGATCAGCAGCACCGGCACCTCGGGCCGCAGGTGGCGGATCTCGTGGAGCACCTCCAGTCCGTCGCGACGCGGCATGGACACATCGAGCAGCACCGCGGCGAAACGCCCGGGCTCGCTGCGGAAGCGACTGGCGGCCGCGGCCCCGTCGGAGGCCTCGACCACGGTGAAGCCGAGCCGGGCGAGCATGTTGGCCAGCACGTCGCGCACCGGTTCCTCGTCGTCGGCGATGAGGATGGTGCCGGTGCCCCGCCATTCGGCGCTTCCCACGGCGGCGGCCGCGGGGAGCGCGGGCTCCGCGGCGACCGGCAGCAGGATGGTGAAGGTGGTGCCCACGCCGGGAGTGCTGGCGACATCGAGCGCGCCATGGTGGCCGCGCACGATCCCCAGCACCGCAGACAGCCCCAGCCCCCGGCCGGTGAACTTGGTCGTGAAGAATGGATCGAAGATGCGCCCGAGCGTCTCCGGCGACATGCCGCAGCCGGTGTCGGCTACGCGCAGCTCGAGGCTGTCGCCCCCGGAATAGTCGCCGCACGCATGGAAGCGCCGGAGCCGTTCCGGACCGACCTGTGTTCGCCGGGCGGAGACGGTGATGGTGCCGGCCCCGGTGCCAAGCGCCTCGGCGGCGTTGATCACGAGATTCATCACCACCTGGCGCAGCTGCGTCGCATCCGCCCGCACGGGCGGCAGCCCCGCCGCTAGGTCGAGGACCAGGCACGCCTTCTTGTTGAGCGAGAGATGGAGCAGACGGGCGGTCTCCTCCACGAGGCGGACGAGATCGACCGGGGCGACGACGAACGGCGCCTTGCCGGAATAGGCGAGCATCTGCCGGCACAGATCGGCCGCGCGCAGTGCGGCGATCTCGATCTGGCCGACGGGGAGCTCGAGCGGGGACCCCGGCGGAAGATCCAACTTCGCGAGCGAGGCGTTGCCGAGGATCCCGGTCAGGAGGTTGTTGAAGTCGTGGGCGATGCCGCCGGCCAGCACCCCCAGGGATTCGAGTTTCTGCGTCTCCTGCAGGCGGCGCTCGAAGGCGATGCGCTCCTGTTCGGCCTGCCGGCGCTCGGTGATGTCGCGCGCGATGCCGAGCAGCCCGGCGGGGCGGCCGTCGCGATCGAGAAACCGGGTGAGCGAGGCCTCGACCCACACGAGGGTGCCGTCGCGGCGGCACTCGAGGGACTCGCCGCGCCATTCCGCACCGGCGGCCGCCTGGGCGGTCCGCGCGCGGATCTGGTCGGCGACTTCCGCCGGATAGCGGCTCAGCAGGGGGCGCCCGAGCACCTCGCCGGCCGGCCAGCCGAAGAGGCGCTCGGCGCCCTCGTTCCAGAACGTCACCGTGCCGTCGAGATCGGTGCAGCAGACCGCCTCGGGGAGACGGGCGAGCAGCAGCGCCGCCCGGGCGAGCGCGGATTCGTTGGCCTTGCGCACCGAGATGTCGCGGATGTAGCCGGTGACAAAGGCCCGGCCACCGTGGTGGAACCGGTTCGCGGACACCTCGACGGGCACCACGCTGCCGTCGCCGCGCAGATGGAGCGTCTCGAACACGCACGAACCGTGCGCCCGCAGCCGCTCGCGCAACTGCTCGGCGCGTTCCGGGCCGAAGGTCGGATCGATGTCCTCGAACCCGAGCCCGACCAGCTCCTCCCGCGACCGGTCGAAGTGCCGGCAGCAGGCGTCGTTGATCCAGACGAAGCGGAAACGCTGCGTATCCTCGATCCAGTACACGGGATCCTGGCTCGACTCGGCGTTGAACTTGAAGGCGGTGGCCTCGCGCGCGAGCTCGCGGCGGGTGCGGTTGCGGTCGACCCGCGCGGCGGCGATGCGCAACCGCACCCGCAACAGCTCGGGCGGGATCGGCTTGGTGAGGTAGTCGTCGGCGCCGGCGTCGAGCACGGCGGCCAGCTTGTTCGGATCGGTGTGGCCGGTGCAGACCAGGATGAGGACATCGTGCCAGGCGGGGTCGGCGCGGAGTCGGCGGCAGAAGGTCAGGCCGTCCACGCCCGGCAACCCGAGATCGAGCATGAGCAGGTCGGGCACGGAGTCTCCGTTCTGGGCGAGCGCCTCCTCCGCCGACCGGCAGGTGGCGACCTGCCAGCCCTCGCCCTCGAGCACCTTGGCGCCGAGGCGCCGCGAGGTCGCGTCGTCTTCGACGATGAGGCAGCGACGATGGGCAGGGAGAGGCGACATGGGCGGGACCCGATGGGGCGATTGGTTCCACCAGGCTCCCCGCTTATCGGCGCCACCGGCAGACGCTGAAGGCCGAAACCGGGGTTTCTCAGCCGGCCGCCATGGGGTCTTCACCCCGGGAGCATCTCGACCGGCCTCAGGCGGTGTGCTGGGCGGCGAGCCGGCGGCCCACCTCGGCGATGCGCTGCCGCAGATCCTTCGGCCCGAGCACCTCGACGTGCTCGCCCCAGCTGAGCACCCACCGCTCGACTTCCGCCAGATCGGCAAGCCGAAGCGTGAGGTCGAGGCCGCCGTCGCGGCGCTCGGCAAGCTCCTGCGAGTCGTGCCAGAAGCGCTCCCGAACAAGCTGGGCGGCCCAGGAGTCGAACCGCAGGCGCACCCGGTAGTCGCCCGTGCCGGCGATGATGCCGAAGCTGCCGCCCAGATGCTCGCGGATGGAGAAGCGCGCCGGGCGCGGGAACGTGCGCCGCGTGAGCTCGACCGCGGCGATGCGCGGCAGGGCGAAGGTGCGCTTGGCGGCACGGTCGAGGTCTTGGCCGATCAGATACCACTGGTTGTCGACGCAGCACAGGTGCCAGGGCTGCACGCGCCGGCGGGCGGCCGCGGCATCGCCGAGCCCCCGATAGTCGAAGGCGATCTCGCGGGTCTCGAGCACCGCCTGGCTGAGCCGGCGGAACAGTTCGAGGTCGGCCCGGGCGGGCCCGGCCGCCTTGAAGGAGAACACGTGGCGCGCGGCGCCCAGCGCCACGGTGACGGGGCCGTCGAGCTGCGCCGTGAGCTTGGCGAAGGCGTTGGTCAGCGGCGCCTCGAAGGCGGTGCCGGCATACTGCTCCACCGCCTTCTGGGCGACGAGCAGCGCCACCAGCTCGCCCTCGGTCATCGTGACCAGCGGCAGGTTCTCCACCGGTTCCGCGTAGTAGAAACCGTGGCGCGGCTCGTCGTATTCGATCGGTAGATTCCAGCGGTCGCGCATGAACTCGATGTCGCGCTGGATCGTCTTCGTGGAGACCTCGAAGCGGGCGGCGAGCGTCGAGCAGTTGGGATGCTTGTCGAGCTGGAGCTGCTCGTGGATGTAGGTCATCCGCTCGTAGGGCGGGCGGGTGAGGCGCACGGGGGTGGCGTCGGGCATGCCGGAGTGTGGCCGGGCCGGACCGTGGATGTCCAACCCTCTCGGCTAGGGTGGCCGCATGATCCTCACCGCCCCCTCCCGCCCCGACGACCCCGCGTCCGAGAACGCCCTGGAGTTCGCCGCCCGCCTGTGGCTGCGCACCGCGCTGCTGGCGTGGCTGCTCTGGCTGGGCCCGCTGGCGGCGGCCGTGTTGGCCGGCCTCTGGCGCCAAGGCTGAGGCCGCCGCCGCGCTCAAGGCGCGGCGCGGAGGATCTTCGCCGCCCAGTCCTCGGCGTCCGGGAAGGCGGGGGAGGCGAGCATGCCGGCAGCGTCGGCCACCAGCGTCTCCGGAACCAGCCACTCGCCGGTGCGCGGGTTGAACCAGGTCCACGAGTACTTCGCGGCGGGCGCGAAGCCGGCGATCCGCGCCGGCACCGCCTTGGTCTCGAAGTAGGCGAGCGCGAAGTCGGCGGCGGGGTTGCGCAGGAGGAACGACCAGCCGTCGAGCCCGTCGGCCAGCGCGCCGGAGGCGGCGCGCGGGTTCAGCGCGGTCGGCATCGGGGCGAGCTCGCGGTAACGCGCGCCCTCACAGAGCACGAAGTCGCGCAGGTGCCGCATCTGCGCGCCCGACTCGTAGCGCAACGCCTCCCAGATATACGGACGCCAGCCCTCGGGCTCACCGGTGCTGGTGACATCGTAGGCGGCAGTGCCGTGCACGTGCCCGGCCAGGCCGCCGGAGAGCACCGAGCCGTACATCTGCGCCCGGGCGAAGTAGCAGTCGCGCGCGGAGCCGGCGGGCGGCGTCTCGCCGCCGGGGCGGTTGATGGAGTGGTTCCAGCCGGTGTAGTAGGGCTCGAGGTTTGCGGCGGGATAGGCGGGCGCGAGATGGAAGAGCTCCTCCAGGGAGGCGTAGATGGCGTGGTTGCGGGGGTTGTTGCCCACCGTGTGCATCGTGAGCCACGGGCAGGCGTCGCCGTGCCCGAAGCGTTGGTACGTGGAACTGTCGATCAGCGCGGTGACGGGCTGCCCGAAGGGCGGCGGGCCGTAGGTGCGGAGGTGGAGCTTGAGCGCATCGTTCCACTCGTGCTCCGTGAGCGAGTAGTCCGCCGGGATCCAGTCGAGGTGGATGCCGCTGATGATCGCGTTGTAGGCTCCGTAGCGGGCGATCAGGTACTGGACGAAGCGCGCATAGGAGACGCCGAAGTCGAAGTAGGCCTTCCAGGACGGGCCGTGGTCGCGGCGCACGGGCTCGAGGAAGGGCGCGAAGCCCTCGTCGGCGAGGTGGCGCAGCTTGCGGTCGAGGCTGCGGAAGTAGGCGGGGGTGAGGCGGTCGAAGTCGGCGAGCCCGTCGCGGTCGGCGAGGAGGGCGAAGGGCCGCTGCCCCTGCTCGTCGTGCATGTCCTTGGCGGTGGTGGTCGCGCCGTCGTCGGTGGTGATGGCGGCGCCGGGCGCCCAGTGGCCGAACTTCTCCCAGGCGTTGCGCAGATAGACGCCGGCGGCGTCCTTGAAGGTGGCGCCGCGGTGGTCGGCGGCCCAGTTGGGGAACGCCGCGATGAGGCTCACGGAGTTGAAGCCCTGGCGCTTCCGCCACGCGACCGCCTCCTCGAAGCTGATACCGGGACCGGGCGTGTAGTCGGCGGCGGCGCGGACGCCGCGGAAGGGCAGGCGCCAGGTCGAGGCGGCCAGCCAGGTGTCGCCGAGCAGGAGGAACGGCGTGCCGTCGGCGTACTGGAGCGTGTGGCCCTCGGGGCCGGAGCGGAGGAACCCGCGGCGGTTGGGATTCTCCTGTTTCTCGGCGTCGGTCCAGGCCACCGCGCGCACCGCGCCGGTGCCGCCGTTGAGGCCGGCGTCGTCGGGCCGGTTCGAGCCCGCTATCCAGCGCCATTCGCCGGGCACGGTGGCGACGAAGCGTACCCGGAAAGTGCGCTCGCCGTCCCAGAAGCCGTACACGCGTTTCGCGAAGCCCGGTCCCTCGAGGTCGATCCAGCAGACGACCTCGGCGTAGGGGTTGGCGTAGTCGCGGGCAGCCTGGAGCGTGATCTCCTGGCATTCCCAGACGTGGACTTCGCCACGGTCGAGTCGGTGGGCGAAGGCGGCGAGAGCGGCGAAGCCCGTGAGAGCGAGAACAAGGAGATGGCGGATCATGGGGAGACGGGGAAACGAGAGTGGCTGCGGGGCAAGTCCGCCCGAGAGGATGGCGATGCGGCCCTCGGGGAGAATCCAGCGGTTGTGCACACTATTGCAGGCCGCAGCAGAAGTCGCCGTGGGGGCCGCGCCCCCGTCGCGGCCCCACAGTCCTCCGCCACGGGCGGCCCCAACTTCGCGCTCGTTCCGCCGCCGTTTCGGCGCATGGTGGCGCTCTCCGGCATGCGCCCCGAAGACACGCTCACCCTCGACGATCTCGCCCACTGGTCCGAACCCGGCACGCACCTCGCCGTCCTGGGCCATCCGATCAAGCACTCCCTCTCGCCGCACATGCACAACGCGGCGCTGCGCGCCATGGCGGCCAACGACGCCCGGTTCGCCTCCTGGCATTACTGGAAGTTCGACGTGCCGCCCGAGCGCCTCGCCGAGGCGCTGCCGCTCTTCCACGCCCGCGGGTTCGCCGGCCTCAACCTCACCGTGCCGCACAAGATCCTCGCGCTCGATCTGATCGCCGCGGTGGATCCGGCCGCACGCGACATCGGGGCCGTCAACACCCTGCGCCGCACTCCCGCCGGGTATGAAGGTTTCAATACCGACGGCTACGGCCTGGCCGCCGGCCTCGCGCAGGAGCTCGACACCTCGCTCGCCGGCGCCGACGTGATTCTGCTCGGCGCGGGCGGCGCGGCGCGCAGCGCGGCCGTCGAATGCCTCCGCCAGGAGTGCCGCTCGCTCTGGATCGGCAACCGCAGCCGCGGCTCGCTCGACGCGCTCCTGCACCAGATCCGGCCGCTCGCCGCCGGCGTGGCGTTGCGCGATTTTACCCTGGCCGAGCCCCCGCCCGACCTGCCGGCCGGCGCGGTCCTCATCAACGCCACCGCGGCCGGTCTGCGCGCCGACGATCCCGCCCCAATCGAACTCGCCGCCTGGCCGCGCCCGAGCTGCGTGTTCGACATGGTCTACAATCCGCCGCGCACGCCCCTGCTGCTCGCCGCCGAGCGCCTCGGAGTGCCGAACGCCAACGGCCTGGCGATGCTCGTCCACCAGGGCGCGCGCGCCCTCACCCTCTGGAGCGGCGTCGCCGCACCCGCCGACCTCATGCAACTGGCCGCCCTCGCCGCCCTGAATCTCCACCCATGATCACCCTCGACGAACTGCGCCAAATCCACGCCGTCGCCCCCTGGTTCTTCCCCGCGGTCGCCTGCGTCTTCGGCGCCTGCATCGGCAGTTTCCTCAACGTCTGCATCTATCGAATACCCGCCGGGAGATCCGTCGTACGCCCGGGCTCGCACTGCGCCTGCGGCCGGCCCATCCGCTGGTTCGACAACATCCCGATCCTCAGCTGGGTGATCCTGCGCGGCCGCGCCCGCTGTTGCGGCCGGCCGTTCAGCGTGCGCTACCCGGCCATCGAGCTGCTCACCGCCCTGCTCTTCCTCGTCTGTGCGCTCGAGTTCGGCCCGGGCAAGGCGCTCTGCGCGATGCTCTTCGCCGCGCTGCTCGTCACCGCCTCGTTCATCGACATCGACCACATGATCATCCCCGACCGGTTCTCCATCGGCGGCGCAGTGATCGGCGTGCTGCTCGCGCTCGTGGTTCCCTCGCTGCATGGCCACGCCATCCCCGCCCACCTCGATCCGGTGCTCGGTCACATGGTCGCGAGTATCCAGTCCGGCACGGATGCGATCCTCGGCTGTTTCGTCGGCTCCGCGCTCGTGCTCTGGATCGGCCTGCTGGCCGAGAAAGTCCTGCGCAAGGAGGCCATGGGCTTCGGCGACGTGAAACTCCTCGGCTGCATCGGCGCGTTCGTCGGCTGGCAGGGCGCAGTCTTCTCGGTCTTCGGCGGCGCCATCCTCGGCGTGTTCGCCACCCTGCTTTGGGTGATCTTCCGTCGCCGGACTCCGGAAACAGAGACGGCCGGAACGAAGTCCGCCACCAGCGCGTCCGCCCCAACCCCGCCCGCGGCGACCGCCGGGACGGCCAAGGAGGCCCTCGAAGGCGAGGAGCCCGGCGGCGAGGAGTCGCCCGGGCTCATGGGCATGCCCGTGCCCTTCGGCCCGATGCTCTCCGCCGCCGGCCTGCTCTACCTGCTCTGGCTACACCCGTACGTGAATCGCTACTTCGCCGAGATCGCCGAGGGCCTGCGACAGTTCGGCGGGTGAACGGCGCAGTCGCGGCGCGGGCCGGGCCCGCGCCGCGCCCGTCACCGCGTCATTGCGCGGCGCCGCCGGCGAGCGAGAGCGTGAGGTCGATGCGCTCCGAAACCTTGTCGGCGTATTGGCCGGGCTGGATGCCGAAGTCGGAGCGGTTGATCGCGAACTGCGCGCGCACCACGAGCAGGTCGCCCTTGAGATCCGGCTGGTTGAGGCGCGCGCCGAGCTTGCCGGGGAGGTGCGAGATCGTGACGGGCACGGTGACCTCCTTGCTCACGCCCTTGAGGGTGAGCACCCCGGTGGCCTCGCCCTTCACGACGCCGTTGTTCGCGACCACCTGATCGAGCCGTTTCAGCTCGAACAGGATCTCGGGATGTTTCGCGGCATCGAGCCAGTTGGCGCCCTGCAGATGCTCGAGCATCGTCGGGTTGCCCACGGTGAGCGACGCCGTCGCCAGTACGATCCGGCCGGTCGTCGCCGCCGGCCTCGCGGCATCGAAGGCGACCGTGCCGGAGATTCCCGTGCCCTGGCCGGAGATCGACTCGAGCGGGGCGTCGAGGTGGAACTGGACGTTGTTCACCCCTTTCGGGTCCTTGAAGTCGAAGCTCTGCGGACCAGCCGAGAGGCTGCCGGCGAGGGCCAGGACGGAAGCGAGTGCGGTGAAACGATGGAAACGATTCATGATGAGGACGGTTGGTTGGGTAGTTTTCTGCGGAGAAGGAAGGTGGCGCCAAACAACGCCCCGCCGGCCAGCAGGCCGATCACCGGTGTCTCCACCCCCGGCACGAAGCGGTCCTGCCATTCGATGACGCTCAGGCCGGTGAACTCATCGGTGCGCTCGACCCCGACCCGGGTCTGCCACCAGCCCACGCGCGCCCCGGCCGAGACCCACCAACCGGCGGTGCCGAGGATGAGGAGCAGGGCGAAAAGGCGGAGGGCGCAGCGCATGGGATGAGGCGATGGGTGGTGTGGCGGGAGACGGCGGCACAGAACGAGCCATTACCTTGATGTCAAGAGACCCGCCAAGAATCCCTCGCCCGCCCGCCCCCGGGCCCACTGACTGAAAGAGCGAAATTCGCCAAGATTCGCTCTCGACGACGCCCGGAACGATTGGAATGCTCCCGCCTCTCCGGCTGCCGAATCCCCAACCTCTCGGCCCTTTATTCCAGCATGAAAGTTCGCTCCCTCCTTCTTGCCCTCGCCGCGACCTGCGGCGCTTTCAGTACCTCCACCGTCGCCCAAGAGATCGCCGCCAATGTCGCCGGCGAGATCGGCACCTCCTCCGCCCTGCTGCAGGCCCGTATCACACCCGAGATGCGCCGCGCCGCCGGCATCCCCGACTCCATCGAGGGCTGGGCGCGCTTCGAGGCGGCCGACAACCCCGAATTCTCCCACCCCGTCGTCACCGAGTGGATCAAGATCAGCCCCGAGAGCGACTACGTCATCAAGTACATGTTCGGTCGCAACTCCATGGAGTCGCTGCGCGGCGGCCGCGAGTACCACTGGCGCTACAAGTTCGGCCCCAACCCGGCCGAGCAGTTCCTGAAGACCAGCGCGGTCCACACCTTCCGCACCATGTCGGGCTCGCTCGCCTCCCGCGCAGTCCGCATCGCGGTCGTCCAGGGCCTCGACATCGCTGCGCCGAAGTTCTCCGCCGCGATCGACCAGCTCATCGCCGCCAAGCCCGACTACGTCGTCTTCGCCGGCAACAGCGTCGCCTACGATGCTCCGGCCTCCTCCCCCGCCACCAGCCCCGAGGCCATGCGCGCCAAGTGGCACGCCCTGCTCGCCCAGCCCAAGGTCGCCGGCCTGCTCGGCACCGTCGGCTCCTACTGGCTCAAGAACGACCGCGACTTCCGCTTCGCCGGCGCCGACTACACCGCCGGCAAGGAGCCCTCCGCCGAACTCGGCTCCGACATCTTCCGCGAGCAGGTCCCGGTCACCGACCCGCGCGATCCGGCCAGCCTCACCTTCCGCTCCGTCCAGGCCACCCGCGACCTCGCCCTCTGGATGCTCGAAGTGCGCGACTACCGCAGCCCGAACACCGCCGCCGACGGCAAGGACAAGTCCCTCTGGGGACCCTCCCAGGCCGAGTGGCTCGAGCGCAACATCGTCAGTTCCCCCTCGCCCTTCCGCCTTGTGATCCAGCCCTCGGCCATCGTCGGCCCCGACAGCGCCCCGGATTCGCACGTCACCGCGTTCCGCCGCGAGCGCCAGGCGTTCCTCGATCACGTGCGCGCCAACCAGCTCAACGAAAAGGGCCTGTTGGCCATCGTCGGCGGCAGCGCCCAGTACCACTCGGTCTCCACCGAGGGCCTCGAGGAGATCTCCGTGGGTTCGCTCAGCACCCCGGCCGCCGTCGCCGCGGCCCCCACCGGTGTGAAACTCGCCTACAGCCAGACCCAGCCCGCGGCCGGTTTCGCCCTCATCGAGGTCGTCCCCGGTGTGACCGCCGTCGCCGGCACCCGTGACACGCCTGCCGTCGAAGGTGTCGCCGCCAAGCTCACCGTCTCGCTCATCAACGCCGAGACCGGCGCCGTGATGCACACGGTCACCAAGACTGCGCCGATCGTGACGCGCAAGTAACCGCCACCGATCCCCTCTCCCAGCCGCACCGGATTCCGGTGCGGCTTTTTCGTGCCCGTGCGACACCGCCGCCACCGTCGGTCCGCCCGTGGCGGGGTGCTTCAGCCCCCGCCGAGCGACTTCGCCCGCCTCGACCCCGTGATTCGCAGCCTCCGGCTCCGCCGCGTGCACGCTGTCGGCCCAAGCCCGCCGGCCCGGACTGAAGCACCGGGCCACGTGGCGTCCGGGATCAGCCCAGCGCGAAGAACGAACGCAGCCGCCGCAGCATGCCGTTGCGCACC
>JAEWNN010000190.1 GCA_023457035.1 Verrucomicrobiota bacterium | reverse complement strand
TACGGCGCGCGCAGCGTGGTGTCGCGCAGGTACTGCTCGGCCTGCGCGAGGTCGGCCTCGGCCATCTCCTTCTGGGCGCGCGTGGCGTCGTACTCGCTCTTGGAGAGATTGGCGGCGGCGTAGAGCTCGCTGTTGCGCGCAAAGTTGGCGCGGGCCAGGTCAGCCCGGGCGCGGGCGGCGGCGACGGCGTTGACGAAGTTCGCCGTGTCGATCTGCGCGAGCACCGCGCCGGCGGCGACACTCTCGCCCTGTTTCCAATCTTCGGAGCCGCCCTCGGGGCCGATGCGGGCGATCTGGCCGTTGACCTTGAAACTCAGGCTGGTCTCGGTGTCGCCGCGGATCACGCCGAGGAACGACGGGCCCGGCTCTTGCGGCGTGGCGGCCAGCGGCTGCGCGACGACGTAGCGAACGTTGTAGGCGAGCGGCGCGGCGGCGTGCTTGTCGCGGCAGGCGGCGAAGAGCAGCGGCAGGGCGAGGGCGAACGGGATGGTGCGACGGAAGTTCATGGACGTTGGCGAAAGGTTAGCGGTTGGACAGGGCGGCCTCGATCTCGGCCAGCCAGGCGGCGTTCTCCTCCGGGGTGGCGAGCGCCTCCATCCGGCCGCAGAGGCGCTGGACGGCAACGACGTCGCCGAGGAAACGGTACACGGCCACGTCGGCGGCCTGCTGCTGGGCGAAGGCGGCGTTCTGCGCCTCCAGCAGCGTGACGATCGACACGGTGCCCTCCTCGTACTTGCGGCGGACGACCTCGAGGTTGCGCGCGGCCAAGGCGGCGGCGGTGCGGGACAGCGCGATGTTGCTGTAGCTGCTCTCGATGGAGAACAGGCCGGCCTGCGTCGCGGCGACCACGGCCTCGCGGGCGCCGTCGCGGGTGAACTCGGCCTGGCGGAGCTGCGCGCGGGCCTTGCGCGTGTCGGCCGTAAGGCTGCCGCCGGTGTAGAGCGGCACGGTCGCCTGCAAGCCCACCGTCCAGACGGTGCGATTGAGGTCGACCGGATGGACCGGCAACCCCGCGCGCATGAGCTGCTCGGTGAGCGTGGGCCCGCCGTAGTCGAGCTCGTAGAGCCGCCCGAAGTTCGCCGTGGCGGCGATCTTCGGCAGGTACGAGCGCCGTTGTTTCTGGTCGGCGGAAAGCCGCAACGCACTCACGCCGTGCTCCGCCGCCTCGATGTCGGGCGAGTGCCCGGCCGCGTAGGCGGTAAGGTAGTTCTGGAGCCGCACGAACCGCTCCCGCTCGTCGACGAACGCCGCCATCGGCGCGGTGATCGAGGCGAACGCCGGATCGTCCAGCGAGACGTCGCCCGGCTCCCACTGCGACGCGGCGTCGACGCCGAGCACGCGGTTCAGGTTCGTCCGCGCCCGCTCGACCTGCATGCGCGCCGCGATCACCTCGGAGCGCTGCTGCGCCGCGAGCGACTCGAAGCGGTAGATGTCCTCCGGGCCGGAGGTGCCGACGCGTTGGCGGAGGTTCGCCAGCTCCAGGTGCTTGTCGGTGGCGCGGGCGTTCTGCTCGGTCACCCGCAACGCAGCGCGCGCGGAGAGAAGCTGGAGATAGGCCTGCGCGGCGGCGACCGCCGTGTCGAGTCGTTGGGCACGCTCGACGGCGTTGGCCGCCTTGAGCGCGGCACGGGCCATGCGCAGGCGGGCGACGACCTCGTCGTCGAAGATGGGCTGGCTCGCGGCCACGCCGGCGAACCACGTTTTCTCCTGGTAGATGCCGCCGGAGGCCTGCGCGCGGTCGAGGTCGATGCGCTGGTAGGTCGAGAGCGCGGCGAGCTGCGGCTGGAGCTGGCCGGCGGCGGCCTTCACCTCCTGTCGCGACGCCTCGGTGCCGGCCTGCCGCGCGCGCAGCGCGTAGTTGCGCTCAAGCGCGGTCGCGATGGCGTCGCGGAAGCTCAGCGGTTTGCCGCCGCCCGGCGCGTACGGGCTGACGAGCGTCGCGTCGTGCAGTGCACCGAACTTCGGCGAGAAGCCAACCGCGGCGGCCGTGGTCTCGTTGAAGGACAACATCGGTTGGAGCGGGAGCCGCAGTGCGAGGCTGGCCGCGGGTGAACCGGTTTCGAGCTGGTCGAAGACGAGCGCCACGCGGCGCGCGAGCTGGGCACCGCTCTCGGGAAGCATCCCCGCCAGTGCGCCGGCCTCGACCTCCGGGCGGCCGACGAAGGACAACACCTGCAGCCGGCGCTCGACCAATCTGGCCAGCAACGCCGCGTGCTCGGCTTCGCTCTGGCGCACCGCCGGGAGCAGAAACACGGCCTTCAGCGCCGGATCGAGCGCGGCGAGCGTCGGCGCCGCCGTCGCGCCCAGCGGCACGAGCCGTACCTCGGCGCCGAGTTCGCGGGCGAGCCGTCCGCGCCAGTCTTCAAGGACAGCCGGGGAGGCGGCAAAATGGTCGTCCACCAAAACCTGGATGCCGGAGAACGGCACCGTTTCCCGCAGCCGCCGCAGCATCTCGCCCGAGTCCGCCGCCAGGGTGACAATGGCGAAGTTGGCCTTCGTCGGCCGGCCCTCCGCGTCGAGCGGCAGCGGCGTCAGCGCCGGATCGACGATGGCGGCGCCGAGCACCGGCTTGCCCAGCGGCAGCGAGGGATCGGCGGCGGCGAGCGCCGCTCGGGCGCCGAGTACGAGCACGTAGTCGACATCGGGGTCGGCCAGCGCCGCGGCAAGTTGCGCACGCAAGGCGGCGGCATCCGGCGCCGTGTCAGCCGACGCGGTATCGCGGAACGCGACCTCCATCCGGCCGGCCGCCATCTCCTCGAGACTGCGGCGCACCTTCGCCTCGAGCGGCGTGACCAGCCACGAGGGTTCGTCGCGCACGACCGCGATCGTGCGCGGGCGCAACGGCTGCTCGGCCGGCTGCGCGGCGACACGCAGACCGAGCCCCAGCAACAGACAACCGACAACTGACCGGAGGCAGGTCCGGAAGGCGGGATTCATCGCCGCGCAGTATATGGCGACAGTGACCAAACGAAAAATACTTCCTTGGATCCGCGGCGATACCTTCCGGGAATAGTCGCCGCCGCCACTGTCCGCTCCGCTCTCGCCAAACTCCGCGCGGCGCATCACCGTGCAGTCCCCGCATGGAACTCCGACACCTGCGCTACTTCCAAGCCGTCGCGGAGACGCTCAACTTCAGTCGCGCCGCCGAACGGCTCCGCATCGCCCAGCCGCCGCTGAGCCGGCAGATCCGCGATCTGGAGGCGGAGCTCGGCGTGGCGTTGTTCAGCCGCACCCACGGCAAGGTCCAACTCACGCCCGCAGGCCGCCACCTCCAGCGCGAACTGCCCGATCTGCTTCAGCGCCTCGCCAACCTCGTCGCCGCCACCCAGCGCGCGGGCCGCGGCGGCGATGCGCTCAACATCGGCACCGACTGGCGGCTCCCGCTCGATCCATTGGCCCAGGCCGTGAGCGAGCTGCGCCAACGCGAGCGTACGACCGCGCAGATCAACTTCGTCGATCTGCCGCTCACCGAACAGCTCGCCGCGTTGCGCGATGGCCGCATCGACCTCGCCTTCCTGCCCGAGGTGTTCATCGGCTCACGCCGCGGACTGGAGCTGCTCCACGTGGCCAGCCCCGCCGTGATGGCGGCGCTGCCGGAGAACCATCCCCTCGCCCGCCGCCGCACGATCGCGCTCAACGAGCTGCGCGACGAGCATTGGGTGCTGCTCAGTCCGCGCCAGGCCCCCGGCTTCCGCGAACTCGTGGTCCAGATCTGCCGCAAGGCGCAGTTCACCCCGAAGTTCGGGCCCACCGCGCCGACGATGGACGGCATGCTCACGCTCGTCGCCGCCGGCGAGGGCGTGTGCCCCACCCTCGCCTCGTTTGCACGCAGCGGGCAGAAGGGGATCCGCCTTGTGGAGACCGACTGCGAGCCGTTCACGCTCCACGCCGTTTGGCTGAGGAACAACCCGTCGGAGCTGCTGCAGTCCTACATCGCCGTGCTCCGCCATGGCCTGGCCTCCGAACCGGTCTGACTGGCGCCACCGCATCGCCGCGACCGCGGCGTTCCGGTGCCCGCCCCGGCCGCCTATTCGGGGCGAGGGGCATCGCGCACCGCGAGATGCACCAGCGGCCAGGTGATCACAGGTACCAGCACGCTCAACGCGACCGCCCACCAGCGGGCGTGCAACGCACTTGCCCCGATCGCCGCGTAGGCGAAACCGGTCGGCACGCTCCCGGCGGCCAGCGCCGCAAAGTACTGGGGGGCCGGCATTCGTGTGACTCCCGCCAGACACGCCGTCGCCTCCTGCACCACCGGCACCGAACGCGTGGCGGCGATCAGCCACCACCCCTGGCGTTCCAGCGCCGCCGCGACCCGCGCCAGGCCATTCTGGCCGGCGATCCGTCGCGCCAGGCCCGCCCCCCACCGACGGCAGACGCCGTACGCGATGGCGCCCGAAAAGAACACCCCGACCGACGCCGCCAGGCCGCCGAGCATCGGGCCCAACACCAGCCCCAGCGCGCTCATCACCAGGGTCGACGGCACCGGCAGAAAGCTGTCGCTCGCCAGCAAGCCCACACCGGCCGCCGCCCAGACTTCGCGCGAACCGGCGGCCCCGCCCGCTCCAGTTATCAGGCCGGTCGCCCATGGCTCCAACCGCGGCCCCAGCAAAACCCAGGGAAGAATCGGCACGAGCACCACGGCGAGCACGAGCAACCAGATGCGCTTGTTGGCGACGTCCATTCCGCCACGTTGGGGCCGCCCGCGCGGCGCGGTCAAGCCCGCCAGCCAGGACCGGCCCCGAAGGCGGAGTTATTCCAACAGACCAACTGTCGCCCGCCGGCTACTACCCACCGCCGCACCCGTTCGGCGGTTTGCCATCCCGGGGCATTCCGTCCATCTCTCCGGGCATGGCTGTTCCCGGTGCCCGAAACGTCTCCCCGATAAAAATCGTCGTCGACGGCGTGCTGGTCGTCGCCGCCTTCGCCCTCTTTTTCTGGCTCGCCGGGCCGCACGTGCCGTCCGAGGACCCGATGCAGATCACGCTCTGGTCGGCCTACGCCGCGGCCTGCATGACGGGAGTATTCTGGATCGCATGGCAGATGCTCAAGGCCGTCTATCGCCATCAACGCGAGGCCGCCCGCGTCCGCCACTGAGCAGGAAACAGGCGCCGCCGTTGCTGCGCGCCGCGCCCTCCCGCCCGATCACTCGTCGGCGGCGCCGTAGGTGCGGCGCCAGTCGAAGGCCTCCTGCCTGGCCTTCCGGCGCTCGATGAACGCCCCGACCAGCAGCGAGGCCTCGAAGAGGGCCCACAACGGAGCGGCGACCAGCGTCATCGTGATCGGGTCCTGCGTCGGGGTGATGATCGCGGACGCGACGAAACAGCCGACGATCACCAGCCGCCGCGAGCGCCGAAACGCCGCCGTACTCACAATTCCAAGATAGGCGAGCGCCACCACCACAAGCGGAAACTCGAACACCGCCCCCATGCCCACGACCAGCCACGTCATCAGGCTGTAGTAGGATCCCACCGTCCAGATCATCGCATAGCCCATCCACTGGTTGGCCTCGATCGCGACCCGGATCGACGCCGGCACGAGCAGCAGGAAACTGAAGCTCGCGCCGGCCAGAAACAGGAGGACGGCCACGACCACGCCCGGCACCACCACCCGTCGCTCCTTCGGCGAGAGCGCCGGCACGACAAACTGCCCGAGGAAGAACAGCGTGAACGGCGCCGCCGCCACCAGGGCCGGCACCACACAGATCTGCACCATCACGCCATAGACCTCCATCGGCGTGTCGGTCCGCAGTTGCAGCGGCTGGGCCGGGTAGTCCGCGAGGGCCCGCGCCCAGGGCCATTCGAGCACGCCCCGCACCTGCGGGAGAAACACGCCGGCGAGCGCCGCGAAGACCGCGACCGTGATCGCACACTTCACCAGCGTCCAGCGCAGCTCCTCCAGGTGGTCGAGGAAACCCATGACCTTCTCGCCCGGGCGCGCGGCCAGTGTCTCCAGCCCGTCGGGCTCGTTCTCGGGAAGCTGGGAGGAAGGTGGCACGGGAGAAGATCAGCCGGCGGAGCGCACCGGCGTCAAGTCGCCTCCGGGCTTCCGCCGGGCGCCGCGGACCGCCCCAGCGCCTCCGCGAGCGCATGCCAGGCGAGCGTCACGCATTTCACGCGCTGCGGAAACTGCGCCGCCCCCTGCAACGCCTGCAGGTCGCCGAGCGCCTCGACTTGCTCGGGCGGCAACGGCTCCCCGGTGAAAAGTCGCTGCACCTGCGCCGCAGTCGCCAGCGCCTCCGCCGCCGGGCGCCCGCGGACCTTCGTCGTCAGCAGCGAGGCCGAAGCCTGGCTGAGCGCACAACCCTGCCCGGTGAACGTCGCCTCCTCCACCCGGCCCTCCGGCGACACGCGCAGGTGCACCGCCACCTCGTCGCCGCAGGTTGGATTCTCCACGCGCGCGCCGTGCGTCTCGCCCGTGCAGGCGCCGTGGTGGCGCGGATGCCGGGAGTGATCGAGGATGATTTCCTGGTAGAGGTCGCTCAGGTCCACGCCGCGAGTTTGGGCACACGGCCCCGCGGGTGCAACCAGCGAGGGCGGAGGTCGCCGCGATGAGTCCGTCGCCGTTCCCCGCACCGCGCACAGAAACCGCGCTTCTTCCCGCCGCGGACCGCACCCGCGAACCGCTCCCGACGTTGACACTACAGACCCCCGCGGGAATAACCGGGACGCTTTCCCTCCACGCAGAATCGGCCCAGCCGGCCGACACTCTCCATCGTTCCTCAACCCAAACACAGCGATGCCTGCGAAATCCAAAGCCAAGAAAACCGCCGCCAAGAAGGCGCCGGCCCCCGCGAAGAAGTCCGCCCCCGCCCGCCCACCCCGGGCCGGCAAGGCCCCGAAGCACGTCTACCTCTTCGGCGCCGGCAAGGCCGACGGCGACGGCGCGATGCGCCCCCTGCTCGGCGGCAAGGGCGCCAACCTCCACGAGATGACCCGCATCGGCCTGCCCGTGCCCCCGGGGTTCACCATCACCACCGAGGTCTGCACCTACTACTACGCCAACAAGCGCACCTACCCGCGCGAGCTCCAGGCCCAGATGGAGGCCGGCCTGGCCAACATGGAGCGCATCATGGGCATAAAGTTCGGCGCCACCGACGCCATGCCGCTGCTCGTCTCCGTGCGCTCCGGCGCCCGCGACTCCATGCCCGGAATGATGGATACGATTCTCAACCTCGGGCTCAACGACCGCACCGTGCGCGCCCTCGAGCAGGCGACCGGCAACCCGCGCTTCGCCTGGGACTGCTACCGCCGCTTCATCCAGATGTACGGCGACGTCGTGCTCGGCGTGCAGAAGCGCGAACACGAGGACCACGAACCGTTCGAGACCGTCATCCACGACCTCAAGCAGGAGCGCTACCAGGCCGACATCGAGGACTCCAAGCTCACCGCCGAGGACCAGCAGGAGCTCGTCGTCCGCTTCAAGGCCCTCGTGAAGGAGCGCACGGGCCGCGAGTTTCCCGACGATCCTTGGGACCAGCTGCGCGGCGCCGCCGGCGCCGTGTTCGGCTCTTGGATGAACGACCGCGCCATCGTCTATCGCCAGAAATACAACATCCCCACCGAGTGGGGCACCGCCGTGAACGTCCAGGCCATGGTCTTCGGCAACACCGGCGAGCGCTCCGGCTCCGGCGTCGCCTTCACCCGCAACCCCGCCAACGGCACCAACGAGTTCTACGGCGAGTTCCTCATCAACGCCCAGGGCGAGGACGTCGTCGCCGGCGTGCGCACCCCGGAACCGGTCGCCCGGCTCAAGGAGCATCTGCCCGAGGCCTACGCCCAGTTGCTCAAGGTCCGCGCCCTGCTCGAGAAGCACTTCAAGGACGTGCAGGACATCGAGTTCACCATCCAGGACGGCAAGCTGTTCATGCTCCAGACGCGCAACGGCAAACGCACCGCCGCCGCCGCACTCAAGTTCTCCATCGATATGGTGAAGGAGCGGCTCATCGACTGGCAGACCGCCATCCTCCGCAACCCGGCGGACCAACTCGAGCAGCTGCTCGCCCCGATCTTCGACCTCGCCGAGGTCAAGAAAGCCCCGGTCATCGCCTCCGGCCTGCCCGCCGGTCCCGGCGCCGCCACCGGCCGCATCTACTTCAACGCCGACCGGGCCGTACAGGCCGCCGAGAAGGGCGAGAAGGTGCTGCTCGTGCGCGTCGAGACCTCGCCCGAGGACCTGCGCGGCATGATCGCCGCCGAAGGCATCCTCACCGCCCGCGGGGGCGTCTCCTCGCACGCCGCGCTCGTCGCCCGCCAGATGGGCAAGGTCTGCGTGTGCGGCGCCTCCGCCGTCGAGATCGACTACGACAAGAAGGTCGCCAACATCGCAGGACAGCTCTTCGCCGAGGGCGACTTCCTCTCGATCGACGGCACCTCCGGCTCGGTCTACGCCGGCCAGATCAAGACCGCGCCCTCCGAGATCGTCGCCGGCCTGCTGCACGACGACGACGCCTCGAAGCAGACCGAGAAATTCCGCAGCTACGCGCAGCTCATGAAGTGGTGCGCGCGGATCACCAAGCTCCAGGTCCGCACCAACGCCGACACCCCCGAGCAGGCGCAGAACGCCATGGCCTTCGGCGCCACCGGTATCGGGCTGACCCGCACGGAACACATGTTCTTCGAGGGCAACCGCATCGACGCGATGCGCGAGATGATCCTCGCCGACACCACCGGCGCCCGCGAGGCCGCCCTCGCCAAGATCCTGCCCTACCAGCGCGCCGACTTCCTCGGGATCTTCAAGGCGCTCAAGGGCTTCCCGGCCACCATCCGGTTCCTCGACCCGCCGCTCCACGAGTTCCTCCCCAGCTCCAAGGAGCAGCAGATGGACCTCGCGCGGAAGCTCAACATCCCCGTCGAGAAGATCATGGCCCGCGTGCGGGAGCTGCACGAGTTCAACCCCATGCTCGGCTTCCGTGGCTGCCGCCTCGGCATCCGGTATCCGGAGATCACCGCCATGCAGGCCCGCGCCGTGTTCGAGGCCGCCGTCGAGGCCAAGCGCGCCGGCGTGAAAGCCCACCCCGAGATCATGATCCCGCTCGTTGGATTCAAGAAGGAGCTCGATCTGCAGGTGGCCATCGTCCACGAGGTCGCCGCCGCCGTGCAGCAGGCGGCGAAGGTGAAGATCGCCTACAAGGTCGGCACGATGATCGAGATTCCGCGCGGCGCCATCACCGCCGACGAGATCGCGCAGACCGCCGAGTTCTTCAGCTTCGGCACCAACGACCTCACCCAGACCGCCCTCGGCATGTCGCGCGACGACTCCGGCTCGTTCCTGCCCGCCTACCAGAACGAGGAGATCGTGAAGAAGAACCCGTTCGCCTCGATCGATCAGGGCGGTGTCGGCCTGCTCATGCAGCTCGCCATCGAGAAGGGCCGCAAGACGCGGCCCG
>JAEWNN010000189.1 GCA_023457035.1 Verrucomicrobiota bacterium | reverse complement strand
CGAGCTGGTCGGCGCCTGGCGAGTACAGCCCGGTGTTGGTGTCGCCGGAGAAGGTCAGGCTCGGCGTGCCCACCGCGCCCAGCGGTGCTGTCAGCGTGCCCGTGACGTTGCCAGTCACGTTGCCCGTGATCCCGCCGCTCGCGGTGAGTGCGCCGGGGATCGTCACCGTACCCGCCGCACTCACCATCAGCCGCGCAGTGCCACCGGTCACCAGCGCGAGCTGGTTGGCTCCCGGGGAGTATAGCCCGGTGTCGGCATCGCCGGCGAAGCCCACGCTCGGCGAGCCCAGCGCACCCAGGCCAAAGAGGTAGGATCCGCCATCGGCGATGGAGGCCGAGAGCGCGCTCTGGTTGTTGAAGGCCTCCGCGTTGATCGAGTCGTTGGCCGTGTACGCGGTGCGCTGTAGTGTGATCGTCAGGCTCATTCGGTTTCATCCCTCCACGCGTCTTTGATCTGGTCGGGGGTGTGCTCACTCTTGCTCAGGTCGACCTTGCCCTCGGACTCGAGGCGCCGGAGCGTCCCGAGCACCTGGTCGCCCTGCGTGGGCGCCTTCGCGAGGCCGCAGATACCCACCCGGTCGGGCACCGTGCGGCGGCGCAGTACGATCTCGTCGACGATGCCGTCCAGCGGCAGGTATACGTCGAGCTCGAGCTCCCGCTCCTTGTTCTCGAATGCGTAGAGCGGCATCGGTCAGTCCTCGAGGCCGTCGCTCTCCAGCGCGGCGCGGCGGATGTCGGCCTCCTCGTCGAGCGGGTCGGCGGGTTTCTTCGGCGCCGGGAGCGGCTCGCCGCCCACGCTGGTGATCCGCACGAGGATCCGGCCGTCCCGCGTGCCTTCGACGGTGCCCTCCACGCGCTCCAGCGTCACGGTGTCGCCCTCGGCGGGCTCCACATCGTCGACCGCGAGCTGCGCAGGATCGAGCAGCACGGTGTTGGGTTTCGGTTCGGGGTGGCCTTCGGCCATGGGCTCGGCGGAGATCATGATGATGGGCATGTTCGGGCCGCTCGTCGCGGCGGATTGGATTCTGATAGAAAAGGGAAAGGGGAACCGGGGCCCTGCACGGGCCCCGGGAAGTTCACTGCATCAGGCTCAGGCGAACTGGCTCTTGGCGCGGATCACCCGGCCCCAGCCGCCATTGAGCACCAGGCTCGCCCAGTAGCTCTTCCAGCCGACGATGATCTTCTGGTTGAGCGGGTCGCTCTTGTCGGGCTTGTCGTTGATGATCACCTGGGGCTTGTAGATCTTCGACGCCCCGAGCTTCTTCATGTTCACGCAGCCGTAGGAACCCTTGCCGATCAGGATCGCGCTGTAGATAAAGCCGGTGGTGTTCGTGCCGGCCCCGCTGAAGGTCGAGGCAAAGGTGCCCTCGGTCTCGTCCTCCTGCATCGGGTTCGTGTTCTCCACGAACTTCGCGCCGCAGTACTCGCCGATCTCGCCGGCAAACACCTGCTTGGCCGTGTTGGCGTTCATCTTCACCACGTCGCGCCAGTCGGCGTTGTTCTGGATGTCGCGCGAGAGCTGCGGGGGCAGCTGCAGCACGTACCAGCCGTTGATCTTCGGCGCCCGGGCGATCTTCAGCGCGGTCACGCCGTCGAGCACGTCGAGCGGCTTGATCGAGCCCAGCGCCGCCGTGGCCGCGGCGAGCGCCGCGAAGTTCTGGAGGCCCTGCGCGTAGCGCTTCGTCAGGCCCGTGGAGGCATGGCAGAGCTGGTTGCGCATGAGGGAGTCCGCGTCGAGCGCGCACTCCTCGCCCATGAGGGCGACGGCGGTCTTGAGGAAGTCGAACAGGCCGATCGTGGTGGCCACGTCGGTCAGCTCGGCGGTCTGCCCGCGCTGCGCCAGCGTGGCGGTCACGGGGGTATAGGCGATGTCGCGGCGAGCGGTGGGCACGGTGCCCTCCGTCAGCGCGGCCGGCGCGCCGGTGGCGGTCAGGTCGGCCTGCGGCGGCCGGAAGAACGTGATCTGGTTGGCGCCGCTGTTGGGCTGCAGCTCCTCCTGGACGGCGTAGTCCGCCAAGGTGGTGACCTGGACGGCGTGATCGAGCAGCTTCTTCGAGAAGAACGGCTGGATGGTGTTGGCAACTGCGGTGGTATTGATGGCCATGGTAGGCGTGGCGGGTTACCGACCCGCGGCGGTTCTCAGCCCTGGTCGGCGGCCAGCGCGGCAGCGCGTGCGGCGGCCTCGGCCTCGTCGAGGCTCATGTCCTCGATGGACTTCGGCGCGGCCGGCGGCATGCCCGGGGGGCCCCCTCGCAGGGAATTGGTCTTGTTGAGGCGCTCGAGTTCGGCCTTGGCGGCCGCGAGCTCCTTTTCCAGCACGGGTACCCGCCGCGCTTGGATGGTGAGTTTGGCTGCCGCCACCGCATCCTGGATTCCCGTCGGGATGTGGTTCAGCAGCGGGTACGTGCGGAGCATTTCGGCGGTGGTCCTGCCGAGCTCGCTGTCCTTGTTGTTGAGGTCCGGTTCGGCCTTCACCAACCGCTCCAGCGTGCTCTGCCAGGTCGTCATGAACTGCTCCCGCGGCATCGCGCCGAACGGCGTCGACACCTGGTTCTGCGGCGCGGCGGCGGCACTCCCCTGCTCGGGGCGCGGCGGCGGCGCGGCGCGGAGTTCGGCGGCCTTCGCCTTGGCCTGCTCCGCCAGCTCGTAGTCGCCCTTGGCCTCGAAATGCTTCGCCGCGGCATCGTAGTCCTCGGCGCTGTATTTCGATTGTGGTGTTTCGGGCTTGGCGGGCTGGCGATGCTGCTCCTCGGCGAGGCGCTTGCGCTCCTCCTCGAGGGCTTTGCGGTCTGCGGCGAGCTGCTCCTTCTCCGCGTTGATCTCCGCCCACGTCTTCTCTCGGCGGGCCTTCTCCTTCTGCGCCTTGGTGAAGGCGCTTTCCGGTTTCTGGCCCTCGGGCGCGGTGGGCGGGGTCTCCTTCGACGGTTCCGGCTTTTGCTGCTGCTGCGCCTCCCCCTGAGCGGCGGGGGTCTCCGTCTGTTCCGGCGAGGCGGACGCCGGTGCCGAAGCCGCGGCCGGCGGGGTATCCTGCGCCGGCGCGTTGTCGCCCTGGTCGGCCGCGAGAGCGGCGGCCTGGACGGCTTCCATTTCTTGGTCGAGGTCTTGCATGGTAGTTATGCGGTGGTGATGTGTTCAAGGCCGGCCCCCCGCATGATGGGGTCGTCTTGGGGTTCGCCCTGTGCGTCGGGCGGCACGGAAAGGCTCTTGTACACGGCCCAGCAGGCCCGGAAGCCCGAGGCGAAGCCGGCCGCGTACGGGAGGTTCGGCGACTTTTCCAGGCACGCGCGCTGCGCCAGTTGCACGGTCGCGTTCTGCATCGCCACCTCCAGCTTCTGGCCGAGCGGGCCGGCCAGCATCCCGGCCAGCGCCTTGGCATCCTCGGCACTGATCTCGGCATCATGTCCGCGCCAGTGGTCCGGCGTGCGCAGCAGCGCCAGCACCTCGCGCTCGTCGGGCGCGAGCAGGTGCGCGAGCACCGCCTCGCGTGCGCCGGCCTTGTCGGCCGCCGCCACCAGCAGCGTCACCATGCCTTCGGCGGTGCGGATGGCGGCGACCCGGGCTCGCACCTCGTTGGGAGCGAGGCGGCAGAGGATGCGATAGAGGAGTTCGCGGATCATTGGGGCATGGGCTGCGGTTGCGGTTGGCCGGCGCCCATCAACGCCTGGATCTGTCCGGCGAATTGTTGGGCGGCCTGCGGATTGGTCTGCGCCAGCGCGGCGAGGTGTTCCTGCGCGTGCTGCGCGAGCAGCTGCACGGAGTCCTGCGCCACCGGCATCGGCGCGGAGCGGAGCCGTTGCGCGAAGGCGAGCATGGCCTGCAGGTGCGCCGGGTGGTCGTCGTCGGGCCGAAGCTGCGCGGGGAAGCCCAGCATCATCGTGGCGATCTCCTGCGCCTGCCGCTCGGCCTGGCTGGCCGCCGCGTTCTGCGCTGGCCGGAACAGCCGCCGCACCAGCCGCGGGTCGTCGACCTCCAGCACGCTCTTCGTCAGCTCGTCCTGGTCGATGTTGGGCGCGCCGCGGAACATCTGGAACCGCGCCTGCGCCTGTTGTAGGCGGGCCGCGCGGCTGAAGATCTCGGGGGAGCCGGCGAGCTCGATCTGGTAGCGGGAGTCCAGCGCCTGCTTGGGCAGTGCGCCGATCTGCTCGGCCGCCACGTATTGGAGCTCCTCGCCGAGGTATTGCAGCGCGAGCGCCCACGCGAGGTTGAGCAGGTGCGCCACCGCGCGGCGGAAGATTCGGCCACGTAGGTCGACCGACTGGCCCATGACGTTGGCCACCAAGGAGACTTCCCGCGCCGTGCGCGGCTTGCTCCCCTGCTGCGGCTGCTGCGAGCCGAAGTCCGGCATCGCCACCGCCTGCTCGGCGGTCATGCGTGTGTCCATCATCCCCTGCCGCAGATCCATCGGGATCGGCGGGAAGGTCACCGCCTCAAGCGCGTAGCCGAGCACATCACCCGGGCGGAAGCGCACGTTGCTGGTGTTCGGCGGCGCACCGGGAGCCGAGAAGATCGGGGCGCACGTCAGGGTCTGGTAGTCCTTGATCGTGTTCCAGTCGTGGTTGAGCGACTGCTCGAAGGGCGCCACGCGCTCCATCACGCCGCGGGGCGCGTAGTAGCCGGGATCTTTCTCCTCGCACGGGAGCGAGCCCCAGGGCGGGCACTTGAGCGCCTCGAAGACACCCTTGCTGTACGGCAGCACGAAGTCCGGCCGCACCGGCTTGTTGGGCTTGCTCGGGCTGTAGGTGCTCACCGTCCAGCCGGTCTCGGTCCGCTCGAACTTCTCCCACACGATCGCCACGTCCTTGTTGCGCGAGAACGTGATCCCCTCGCGCAGCTTCTTGGTGGTCTCCTCGGTGGTCTCCGTCTCGCCGCCGAGGATCTCCTTCAGGATCGTCTGGTCGAAGTCGCTGCGCCGCTGGTACGCGCCCTTGCTGAACTGCTGCACGTGCACGATCCAGTCGGCGTCCTCGATCTTCTTCGTCCACGGCGGCACGATCACGTGCGTGGGCTGCGCGGCATCGAAGACGATCCGCCGCGTCTCAGGATCCCAGCGCACTTCCACCGGCACGCGGCCGTTCTGGAGCATGATGTCGACGGCCTGCACCATCGCCTCCTCGAAGTTGGAGCGCGTCCGCAGGATCCAGTCGAACCACTGCGCCGCCAGTTGCTGGTGCGCGACCAGCTCCGGGGCGAGGCTGTAGAAGCTCGCAAACGTGTCCGCAGCATAGAGCTGGTTCACGTAGAACGGCTTCAGCTTCTCGATCGTCATGTCCCCGAGCGGGAAATGCATGTCGGCCGCGTTCTTCCACGGCTTGCTGGCGCGCCGCAGGCCGTCATGGCGCATGCGGTAGTAAACCTCCTGGCGGCGCTCCCACGTGTCGCGGGCCTTGATGGCGTCTAGGATCTCTTCGTGTGTGACCATGGTTATTTGCCCAGCATCTGCAGGAGCAGCGGGATTCCGGTGGAAAGCGCCGCGACACCGCCGAGCATCCACCACTGCCGGCGCTCGAGGGCCTGCACGCGTCGCGGCAGCGTCGCCAGCCCTTCGACACCCATCTCGGGATCACCACACACCGCGGTCTCGATCCGCTTCACGGTTGCCAGGATCGCGTCGCCCTTCTCGAGGCGCTGCTCGGCCTTCTCGAGGCGGCGGCTATGTTCCTCGCAGGGGGTGTGTGGGGTTGGGGGTGGCATGATCACTTGCGGCGTTCGATCTCGTACTCGAGGGCGTTGATGGTCTTGAGGGCGTCCTTGGCCCACTCCGGGGCCGCCGCCTTCGCGGCCTGGAAGTCCGGCCGCGCCATCAGGCGCGCCGAGTTGTCCAGCCGCACCATGGGCTTGAGCGTAGCGCAGCCCACCAGCGGCAGGCAGAGGCAGAGCATGATGGCGGTGCGCATCACGGGAATTGCTCGAACTCGTCGTCGACGGCCTTGTCCTTGGCGGCTTTGCGTTGTTGCGCCTCACGCTCGCGCGCCGCGTCGATCTCCGTCACCACCGTGCGCAGTAGCGCTTCGATGGCGGGGACCGCCTTGGCGATGGCGAGCAGGAGCGCGAGCATCGCAGGTCAGGCTCCGGTGTTCGCGGAGTTGCTGGTGATGGGGTCCGCCGGTTGGGTCGTCGGCCTCTGCGTGCCGATCTGCACACTGGCCGTCCAGTCGAGCAGCCAACAGAAGGCGCGCCACGCCCAACTCGCTTCCACCTTTGCCACGATCGCATCGTCCTTGGTCGTCGTCGTGTAGGCGGCGAACGAATGCGCCAGGCTCATCAACGGCTTGGCCACCACGCGAAAAGCGCCGATGACGATCAGCACCGTGGCCAGCCACGGGTACTGCGTCACGATGGAGTCCAGCCACGGCACGGTGGTGTCGCCGGCGGCGGTCACCACGGCAGCGGCGTCGCTCCCATCGGCGGCCAGGGCGGCCGGGGCGAGGTCGACAGCGAAGAACGCGAGCGCCAGGAGCGCGAGGAAGGTCAGGATTGCTTTCATGGGATTGGGTTGGGGTTGGACTGTCGGGGAAAGGTTCAGCCGCAGTAGCAGCCGGGGATCAGGTCCGCCGGATCCGCTTCGCGGTCTTGGTGCTCTTCATACGCCTTCTGCGCGAGTGACTGCGGCACGCCGCCGTCACCCAGCCGGCCGATGGGGCCGCCGGTGGCCTGGAGTCGCCATTGCCAGTAGAGCGCGCCCAGCACCGCGTCGGCGCGGTCGGGGCTCTTGTGCTTGGCCTTCTTCTTGGGCTCGAGCTGCAGCTTGCCGTCCTCCCGCGGCTCCTTCTTGCGCACGCATAGCTGTTTCTTCAGCACGTCGTCGCGCGGCAGCACGATCGCGGCCTTCTCGATCTGCTCGCGGCCTCGCCACCACTGCTCCGCGCCCAAGTTGAAGTAGTGGGGATCCACCGGCGTGTCGCTGTTCTCGCAGCTGTTGATCGCCCAGCCGTCGACGCGCAGCGCGTAGATGTAGCCGAAGCCCATCCCCGAGGCGTCGCCCCAGATCCGCTCCGCCTTCAGGCCGGCTCGGCGGAAGCCCGCCTTGAAGCGCGCCACCACCGCGTCCTTGTCCGGCTGCCCGTCGGCCTTCGGAGCCTGCACCCAGGCATCCACGATCTCCACCTGGTTGCCCCGCACCACCGCCAACACGTTCTCGTCGGAGGACTCGGCGAAGTCGCAGAAGCCCACCGCCTCCCCGTCGCGGGGAAAGGGCGGGTTGCGCAGGCAGGCCTCCAGCGCGCCGAAGGGGATCACGTGGCCGTCGTCGTCGCCCAGCGCGAACTCGCCCAGGATCATCGACCGGTAGATCTCCGAGTCGGTCCCGTACTGCCGGCCCATCTCCTCGATGAACTCCGGCGTGATGTGCGGGCACTGGTCGGCGCCCACCATGTGCTTTCGGAAATGCGGCTGCGCGAAGGCGTCATGGAACCGGCCGAGCCGCCCGCCCGGGCTGCTGATGTAGAGCAGCATGTCGGGCTGGCAGCGGTCGATCGCCACAAAGATCTCATCGGCCACCGTCTTCGCCTCGTCGACGATGATCAGCAGCGGCTTGTCCGGGCCCGCCGAGTGGTAGCCCTCGAACCGGCCGCTGTGGTCGGTCGAGAAGCCGATGATGCGCGAGCCGTTCGGCGCCTCCACGCGCATGTCGGAGAAGTCCCAGCCGGAGAACTTGTCACGGAAGCCCGCGATTGCCGGCATCACCTGGTCGCGCACCTGACGGTTGCCCGCCGAGACGATCACCACCGTGGCCCCGGCGTACTGATCGGCCACGCACAACCCGAGCGACGCCACCACCTTGCTCGTCTTTCCCGAGCCGTTGCAGCAGCGCGCCGCCGTCTTCCGGCGCTGCCAGACATCGTGCATGATGGCCGCCTGCCAGAGGTACGGCCTCACCTTCAGCCGCGACACCGCAAAGAGATGCGGGGCCAGCCGCTCGGCGCCATGGGGTGCACCGTCGACCGGCCCCGCATTGGGGGGGGAGGAATGGGGGGAAAGAGTCGCCGCCGCCGTCATTGCAGCGCGGCCTCCCGGGCCTTGAGGCCCTCGTTGAGCTCCCGCATCAGTGCCAGCTCCTCGGGCGCCAGCTGCGTGCGCACCGTGCCCTGCACGTTCAGCGTCAGCTTGCCCAGCAGGCTGGCCAGGAGCGTGTCGGTCTGGTTGGCCAGCGTCGTGTAGTGCTTCTCCGCCTTCGCCGCCTGTTCGCGCCGGCTCTCGTACTCGTCCACGTTCTTGGCCTTCGCGCCAGTCTCGTCCCGGTGGGCGATCAGGATCAGCTCGTCCAGATCCTTGACCTCCTGCGCGGCGGTCATCGCCTTCGTGTGCAGCACGATCGAGCGCTCGGCCACCCGGCGCGTCATCGCATCGGCGTTGGCCGCCACCGCGGCGAGGCAGCGCTGGTAAAACGCGAAAACCTTCGGCTTTCGCAGGGTTTCCGAGGCGATCGCTCCGGCGCTGGTTTCCGAGTAGCCCGCCTCCACCGCCGCCCGGGCCATCTGCCCGTGCCGCAGGAGGTTCAAGACGAACTTCTGCTCGCGTCCGGTCAGGTCGCCGAAGCCCTGCGGGATCTGCTCGGCCGCCACGCCGATGCCCTCGAACAGCAGGAGCTGTCGGGTGCTGGCGGCGTCGGCTTCGGGTTGGCGGGCGGGTGCGACCACGCGCCCATCACGGGCCCGTCAGCTCTTCCGCGCCACGCCGCAGGGCAAAAGTCCGGTACTTGTTCCGGTACTTTCGTTTACTTTCCCAGCTTCGCCGCCGCCCGCTCCGAGATTCGGAACACCGCCGCGATCCGCGGCCAGGTCCAGCCCTGCGTGCGCAGGTGCCGCACCAGCATCCGCCGCACCCCTACCACGCGCCGCTGCCGGCTCGGGCCCAGCACCTCGGCCGGCTCGCCTCCCAGGAACTTCGCCAGCTCCGCCACCAGCGTGGCATCGTCGGCGCTGGCCGGCAGCATCGGCCGCTGCTCCCGGGCCTCGCGCAGCGGCTTCGTCAGCTCCTCGAGCTCGCGCACCCGCCGGGCCAGCATGCGCACCTCCCCCTCTAGTAGTGTTATTGTGCTCACGCGCTGCGCCTCTCGTCTTCGGCCCGCTCCACCACCCGCAGCAGCTCGGTCCGCCGCGCCATCAGCGCGGTGTAGCGCTCCAGCTTCGCGCCCGTCGGCGTCACCTTCCAGGCGCTGCCGCCCGGGTGGAGGATGTCCGTCAGTTCCGTCTCCACCGCGCGCAGCTCGTCCGTCGCCCGCTCCGCGTTGCGGTACTGCCGTCCGGCCTTCCTGGCCTCGATCGCCTTGGCGACATCGCCCCCCGCCGCGGCGGGGGGTTGGGGGGAAGTTTCCTTCCTTCTTTCCTTCCGCACCGGCCGCGAAAAATCGGGGGCCGGCGGCGGATTGTGAATAACCTCGGGCGGCGGGTCGCCGAACAGGTACTGCTGGCCCGGTGTATCCCCGGGGCCCTCGGGGGGCGGCGGGAACGGGCTGCGCACCTTCTGCGTGAAACGCTGGCCGTACTTCGGGATTGCGAGCAGGGGTTCATTGTCGGGAGCGGGGCCCGTGTATCGAACGATGAGGCCGGCGCGCTCGAGTTCGTCGAGGGCGAGGGCTACATCGGTCACACGAATCCGCGGCCGATTGGTGAGGGCCTGCGCTTTCACGATGTCGGGCTTCGCGTGGTAGCGGCCCAGCGGGCACGCCTTCACGATCAGTCGGACGAATAACATTTCTGCGCGCTCGGACACGGTGCCGAGGCGCGACGAGGTACAAATTCCTTCTCTGATCAGCCGGTCGGGCATCAGTTGCTCCCTCCGCGGCCGTGTCCGTGGGCAAAGTAGCGGAGCAGCTCGCGCCCCGCCCATTCTGCCATCGGCACGGCCACGCCGTTGCCGATCTGCCGGTAGGCCTGCTGGACCGTGCCGGCGAACTCGAAGCTGTCCGGCACCCCCTGCAGGCGCGCGTACTCGCGCACGGTGTACGGCCGCAGCCCGTGCGGGTAGCGCGCGTCGCGCACCAGCCGCGTGCTCAGATCCTTGCTGTAGTGCGCCACGCACGTGGGCGCGATGTCGCCCGCGTCCGGGTCACTCACGATCGGGCCGTCACGGTACGCGCCCTGGATCCGGCGGGCCACGTATTCCGGGATCTCCACCACCGGGTCTGCGTCGAGCAGGTCGGCCAAGCTCGGCCGCAGTTGCGGTTCCGGCTCGCGGAAAGTGAACGCCCGTTTCGTGCCGATGATGATCAGCCTGTCCCGCCGCTGCGGGAGCCACGTGGTGGCGCGCACCGGGCACACCACGCGCACGTAGTAGTCGGGCAGGCGCGTCATCGCCTCCATCACCACGGGGAATTTCCGCATGCCCGGCACGTTCTCGAGCAGGTAGGCTTCCGGCCGGCGGATCGCGAGGTGGCGGAAGAAATGCAGGTAGAGTTCGTCGCCCGTCAGGTGCCCGTGGATCGCCGCGCTGTAGGCGTACCGCGTGCACGGGTACGTCGCCGCCATCACCTCGCACTCCGGCTCCGCCTCGGCGAGTTTCTCTCGCATGTCGCCCTGTTGCACCTGGTGGCGGAAGTTCCGCCGCAGCGTCGCGCAGCACGTCTCGTCGATCTCCACGCTCAGCTGCACGTCGAGGCCTGCGCGCATCAACCCGAGGTCCATCAACCCCGCGCCCGAGAAGTAGCTGTTCACCCGGGGCGTCATGCGGAGATCTGCGAACCCGGAGCTGTGCGCTTGTAGTGCTGTACCAGTAGCCAATCTAGAGCACAGCCGACGCCACCCGATAGTGTGCGGAAGATGATCAGACCGCCGAACATGACGTAGCACCCTGGCGTTTCATCGAGTTTGCCTACCATTTTGGCGATCTCGGCGCGAAGATCCTCAGGCGATGGCGGTTCACCCGCATCCATCCAGCGCACGATGTCCATGCCGTCCGGCTCGATGGCTTTGCGTTTGCTCCACTTTTCCGTCGAGATGTTCCACTTCCAGTTTGCGTCCGAGTAGGCCAGCGCGAGGCGGTCGTAGTCCGGCATGATCAGGCCGCGTTTTCCACCCATGAGGGGGCCGCGGAGCACTGGGCAGTCCGCGAGGTCGGTGCAGAAGGCCACAGAACCCGCCACTAGACCCAACTCCGGGGCGCAACGCGCATCCGGCTGGCGGACGGTTTCGATCAGCGGAAGATCAGTTTGCTCGATCATGATTTTCGGGTCCTGGAGTTGGTCACCTGAGTGTTCGCCCGTGCGGTCACTTCTTCCACCCGCACGCGGATCGGGCGCAGGTCGGGCCGGTTGCCGCGCTGCTCGGCCCGGGTGGTGTAGATCGCGACCTTCAGGCCGCGTGGCGCTGCCGCGTCATAGTCCGCCCACATCAGGCGCGGGAATCGTCTAGAGCTCATGCTGCCATCCTCTCTCGCGGCATCCGTTCCCAGTCCGCGCACGCCGGGGCGCCGCGGTGGATGTCGGTTTCGTGCCCAGCGCCCCAGATTGGCGCGACGCGCGTGCACTTGAACGAGGTGCCCCCGGCGGACGTCACCCGCATGCAATGCGCGCAAGAATAGCACCGCTGGCTGTGCGGGCCGCTGCCCGGGCGCGCCGAGTAGCCGCGGCGGCGCAGCCGACCGTCCTTGCGCAGGGCGGCCGGCTCGGGAATCGGATTGCCGAACAGGTCCTTCATGTCTCGACCAGCGGCGCGTACTCCGTTTCCGACTTCCCGAACGTCCACGCCACGGCACCGCGCGCGGTGGTTATGGTTGGCGGCACGCGCAGGAAGTAGTCCTTGAACGTTCCATCCGGCTCCGGTGTGGAGTTGACGACCTTCACCATCACGAGTGCCTCGTCGCCGGGGATTTCCTTCCGATACAGCACGCCGTAGTCGTCGCGGTGGATCTCTTGCGCTCCGGAGTCGACCAGGTAGCGGGCTTGGCCGTAGCGTTCGATCATCACGCGTCGCACCTCGGTGTTTTGCTCGGCCTCGATCTTGGCGACGGTGATTTCCGCCGGGCGCAGAACCACGTATTCAGGGACCAGCACGCCGTGCCAGTAGCACTGGCGGATCGTGTCGAGCCACGCAAAGGCGTACCCGTCTGCCGAATGCAGTCGGCGGTTCTCGTCGACGCTGATGCAGCCCGGGCGCTCGGCGACCACGATTTCCGTGGCGGTGATCCAGAAGAGCCACGCACCGGCTTCGAAGGCTTCCAACACCGGGAGCCACGTGCGGTGGATCTTCTCGTCGGCGCGCGATAGCGCGCCGATCGCGGCAATTGAAATCCAGCTCAGATCCCAACAGGCGTCCCTGGCGGCCCTGGCGTCCCTGGCGGCCCTGGCGGCCCTGGCGGCCCAGGCGTCCCAGGCGGCCCTGGCGTCCCAGGCGTCCCAGGCGTCCCAGGCGTCCCTGGCGTCCCTGGCGGCCCTGGCGGCCCAGGCGTCCCAGGCGGATTTTCCGACCGCGCCGAGTTCCTCGGCGCGGCAGAGGAAGCGGACCGGGAGTTTCTGTTCGCTCACGCCGGCAAGCCAGCGCATGAGGCAATCCACGATCCGCTCGCGGTCGATCGTTTGCCGCATGTCGCACGCCGTGGCGTGACGCTCGAGCAACGCGCGTACTTCGGGGCTGTGATCAGTCGGCGACATTGCGGATGGCCTCCGGGGAGTATTCTCGTTGGCGTGTCACCCGGTAGGTGCCCGCGGGAAGATCGATGGTGCCGTGCTCGTCGTGCTTGAGCGCTGCCATGGCGTCGCGGATCTCGAGGAACGTCACGCCGGGTTCACTCTCGGCAGCGAAAAGCTCGCAGCCGGGGGCCGTGAGCGCGTGGGCGTGGCCGGTCACTTCACCGTGGGCGAGAATCACGCGGCCGTTCTCGCGATCGATCTTGGTGCAGTTGCGAGGCATGGAGTCGATGCGCTCGATGAGCACATCCCCCTGCCGATAGTGTTTCGGAGTCTTCGTTTTCATGGGTGACTAGGGATTCCCGCCCCGCGGTGGCACCGCCACTGCGACATGGTTGATTGTTGGTTTCACCACCGCGGGGCCGGAAAGATTCCATTCGATCAGGATGCCGGTGAACGGCAGGCCGTGCTCGGCGCGAAACCACGCCAGCAGCGCCTCGAGGTCCGCGAAGCCATCGGCCCGCGCGAACGCCTCCATCTCCGGCGTCGTCAGGTAGCGGCCGGCGAGTTCGATCTGGCCCGTGCCGTAGATCGTGGTCACGCGCACGCGTGTGATGATGACTTCACGCAGCACGCGCTGTTCGCTCCAGTACGCGCGCCCGGTCCACGCGCGCAGGCTGGCCTGGTCGCCCGCCTCCGGCAGCCGCCGTGGGATCGGTCGCAGAGTCTGCAGTTTCGTGCCGGCTTCAACCAGCGGTGCAAACTGCGGTTTGAAGGTGCGCACAAATCTAGCCACGGCCGCCTCCCATCTTCGCCTCGAGTTCCGCCGCGAGTCGCTCCGCCGCGTGCATGACCATGTAGCGCACCACCGATGGGCACCGCTCGGCCACCACGTCGTCGAACGCCCACTGCCAAGCCAGCGAGTCCTTGCCCCGCGGCCGCCGCATGCGAAAGCACCGCATGGCGTCGCCCTTGCTCGTGGTCTTGGTCGTGCGCAGGTGGGACTTCCCGTCGGCCCCCTTGAATCGGACGGAGTAGATGCCGGTGGTCGGATCTTTGACGAGCTTCATGGTCGGTTGATATGCTAACGCTTCGTCGCAGAATCAGTGTTCGGCTCAGAAGCGGCCATCATCGACGGCCTGCTCCTCGTATGCGTTGATGGTTCTCTCGTGCCGGCGGATGATCTCATGTTGCCGGTCGCGAACGTTGCGCAGGTGTTCGTTCTCCTGCCGCAGTTGGCGCAGCTCAGAAATCACGCACCGCGCCTGAATGTAGAACCCGGTTACCTCCATCGGCGTGAAGAGGTTCGTACGCATGAAGCGTTCGACCTCCCGATCTAGGCTGACGAGCGGATCATAGGGCTCAGCCGAACCAGCCGCCAGAGGGAACGCCGGGGGCTGTCCGGCCGGCGAAGCGCCGGATGTCGGCGCGGGATTGGTGTCAGGTTTCATGGTTTGAGATTGTTCTCCCCGGCGAGCCACTGTTCGGTGGCATCGGCGGCGGTGATCTTGCGGCCGGCGACGATGGCGGTGATGGTCTCGGCCGTGAGGGCGTTGGCCTTGGCTGCCATCTCCAACTTGGCGACGCCGGCCTGCTCTACCAGGAACATCTCCCGCCGAGCACGCACCTCCATCACTCCATTGTTCACGCCACCCTCCTCTCGTCCGCTGGCTGTTCTCCGTCGTCTGTCCTCTGCCCTCCGTCCTCCGCCACCGTCGCGCCGTGCGCGGCGCCCCGCCGATCCGGAAACTCCAGCCCGTGCACCAGCAGGTGGCGCACATCGCCCACCACCCTGCCCTGCTTCTCATACGGCCGCGTGCACAGCTCCACCTCGGCGATCATCGCGCGGCCGGGCGTAAGCAGCTCGGCCGCCTTCTCGATCAGCGCGAGGTCGCGCACCTCGGCGCGCCATGTGCCCTCCCCGCCCAGACTGTCCTTCACGATGAGCTCGAAGCTCAGGCGCGGCTTGCCGTCCGTCGTGTAGGCCTTCACTCCGCCGCGGGGAGTCCAGCCCGTGAGCAGTGCCTTGTTCATCACAGGTCTCCAAACAGCGCCAGTTGTCCCTTCTTCGGCTGCTGCGGGCAGGCGCTCGGCGCCCGCAGCGTGGCGCGTGGCGCCGCGGCGGTTTCCGGTTTCCGGTCTCCGGTTTCCGGTTTCGGGTTCTTGATTTCCTGAGTTCCAGATTCTTTCGTCTGTCGTCCGTCCTCTATCCTCCGTTCTCCGTCCGCCGCGCCGTCCGGCGCGCTCAGCGCCGCTTCCTTGGTCGCGGCGCGGTAGTGGCCGGGCGCGTATTCGATCAACCAACCCGCGCGCACCAGCCACGCCACCGCGTCGTGCCCGTGGTCCGGCGCCAGCTCCTCCAGCGCGAGCCCGCGCGGCCCCGCCCGCAGCGTATCGTCGTACGCTGCCAGCTTGGCGCCGATCAGGCCCGCGATGCGGTCGGCCAGGGTGATCATGTGCGCGTACCCTTCCGCCGCGCCGGCCGCGCGTGTTCCACCGCCAGCAGCTCCGGTTGCTCCGCCGGCCGCGCTCCGTCCTCCGCCGTCCGGCCTCCAGCCTCCACCCACTCCCCGCACCAGTGCCCGGATTCGGTCCGCACGGTGCGGCCCGATTCCCGCGGCGGGAAGCGCAGGCACTCGCCCACGTTCGGCGCGATCGTGCGCGCCGCCAGGGCGAGCTGGTTCGGGTCCGTCTTCCGCCAGTGGCGGCAGTTCTCGCAGGTATTGGGCATTGGTGTGGGTGGTTCGGGGTTCGTTCAGTCCTTCGGTGCGATGATCTCCGCGCTGCCGCGGTGCACCACGTACCCGGTCTCGCTGGCGATCCGATTGCGGATGCGTTCCCACATCAGGCGGATTGCCACATCCGGCCGCAGCAACTGGTAGATGAATACCACGCGCCCCTCCATCAGGCGGTAGCGCAGCCGCACCTCGATCTCCACCGGATCGGCTCCCTCGAAGGGCGCCATCGCGATGGTGAAGCGCTCCGGCACCTGCAGCTTGCCCGTGGCGCCCGCCTGGCCAGCGATCTCCTCCACGTAGGTCAGCTGGTGCTCGCCATTGTCCAGGCGCACGGCGCTTCGGAAGGCCACTTTCTTCGCCGCCTGGAGCGTCAACGCCACCTCGAGCAGCTCTGCCCCCGAGGGCTTCACCACGTCGCGTACGTTGTCCTCGAGAAACTCCGCAAACGCCGCCTGCTCGAACGGCTTGGCGTTGCTGCCCAGCCAGCGCTGCCACTCCGGCGTCACCTGCAAGTTGAGCCGTGCCGTGTGCTCGCCCCACTGCGCTCCCTGCTTCGCCGACTCCGCCGTCGTGGGTAGATGGTAGTCGAGGATGGCCATGAATGATCCGCTCTGCTCCGTCACATCCCCGAAGAGGTGCGTGCCATCCTCGTCGTGCGCCTGGATATAGGCGATGAAGCTCGCCGGTTCGTTGAAAACCGCCCGCGCCCGGGGGCGCAGCGGTTCGGGCATGTAGCGCTCGAGGCTGGCGATTCTGCCGTCGCGGTGCAGCAGCACCGGCGTGTTGGAGATCGAGTCGCGGATGGCGTGGCGGTTGGCCAGTTGCACCTGTTCCACCAGCGTGTCGTTCTCCGTCTTCACTTTGATCTGATCCATTTTGATAGCCATGGTTGAGGGTTGATGGGGAGAGAGGGTCAGGAACCGGTGCGCGCCGCCGGCGTCGCCTTGGCGGGTTCGCCCATCACCGACAGCTTCAGCTCGCCTTGGCGCGGGTCGTTGCGCACCAGCGTGCCGTCGTCGGCCACGAAGAAGAGCGTGCTGCCCTTGTTCGCTTTCGGCGTCTTCAGGGTCACTTCACACACGAGGTCGACCGCGTCGCCCTTGCTCAGCGGCACCACGGCGATCGTGAGCGTCAATTTGCCCTTCTTGCCGTTTTCGCGCACGGCCTGCACCACTTCGGCGAGGCCTTCGGAGGCGTCCACTAGGGCCGAGCCACGGTGGAGTTGAGTCATGACGGCTACGAAGTTGTTGCCAGCTTCCGCGGCCGCGGGGGTGTTGTTGGGATTGGTAGGCATGGGAGATTGTATCGGTTTCCTGAGTTCCAGACTTGCCCGCTCCGTCATTCCAGCTCCGCCAGCGTGTCCCAACCGAAGGCCTCGCGGCGCAGCGCCTTGGCCTTCCGTCGCGCCCAGCGCCGCAGGTGTTCGATGTCTTCCGGATTGGGCGGCTGCGGCGCGTGGCCGCGCAGCGGCAGGCCGAACTCGCGGGCCACGTCGACCACGAAGCGGCTGCTCACCCCGTGCTCGGCGGCGATGCTCTCCACCTTCGCGCCCATGGCGTACCCCAGCGCGATCCGCCAGCGCACCGTCGGATGCACCCGGGCGCGCCGGTTGGGCCGCGCCCGGGTGTGTTCGACTGGCTCCGCGCTGTGGAGACGCGGGCTGGGTTCAGTGCGGCCGGTCATTGCCGCGAAAGTCAGTTCCGGGGAGTTCATGCGCCACTCAGCCTTTCCACCGCATCGTCGATCGCCCGCCGGCAGCTGCCATGCTCCCGCTCCAGCGCAGCGATCCGGGCATTCTTCTCCGCCACCAGGTTCTCCAGCGCCCGCAGCCGCGCATCCTGCGCCGCCAAGGTCCGCACTTGCTCGCCCGCCTTCGCCGCCAGGTGCAGCGCACACTGCACCACCCGCAGGAATCCCTGCTGCCCGTCCGGCATCATGCCGATGCCCTGCGCGATGCTCAGCAGCAGGCTCTTGTACTGGTCGCGCTCGCCCGCCAGCCGGCAGATGCCGTCGCTCACTTCCTCGCTGCCACCCCGCAGCATGTGGATGCCCGCCGAGTCCAGCGCCTCGAAGGCCCGCTGGAGTTCCTCCGCGTGGCGCGTGTCGCTCGGCTCGCGGCCGAGCTGCTCGAGCAGCGCCCGTTCCTCTGGTCCGAAGCTGTCGCCACTCATCGTGCACCTCCCTGCTGGTAGGCCGAGCAGCCCCGCACGATCGCCGTGGCCAGCGCGAGGTGCAGGCACGCCCGCGCCGCCCGCCGCCGCAAATCCCGCCGTGCCTGCACGTCCAGGCGCGGCGAGAACGGCCAAAGAGCGTGCGAGGCGATCACCCCGCGCATCCGCCGGCAGATGCGCACATCTTGATCCGCCCACCCCAGCAGGAACGCCACGTAGTTCCAGTTCGGGATCACCGCGCACCTCCGTTCCCAAAATCCGCACTCCGCATTCCGCATTCCGCATTCCCTCCCGCCGCCGCCTGCATGCGCTCGTCGGCCTGGCGCTCGGCGCTCTTGAGCGCGTCGCTCTCCTGCCGGCCGGCCCGGCGCACGCCGTAGCTGAGCACGTAGCGCATCCCGCTGCGCGTCTTCTCGCGCTGGATGCCGTGGCGCTTCTTGAAGCCCGCCCACTCCAGCCGGTTGGTGAATCCGCAGGAGCGCGCCGCCTCCTCGTTGCGGAGCCCTCCGAATGGCATGAATGTGTTTCCCATGGTGTGTTCCCCCTTGAAAGTTCAGGCTACTTTTGCCGCGCCCCGCGCGGGAGCCTTCTCGTTGCTCGGCTGGATCAACCCCTCCACTTGGTCTCGGCGGAACAACCGCCGTTCGCTGCCCGCGCGCCGATACGGCTGCAACAGTCTCGCCGCGATCAACGGCGCGAGCCGCTTCGGATGCGAGAAGCCCAGGAACTCCGCCGCCGCCTCCGCCGTCACGTAGGTGTCCTCCCAGCGCCGGTTGCCCGCGCGCGTCGCCACCTCGAAGCTGTTGCGCCCCGCCGGCCGGATATTCTCCGGCTGCCGGTGCTCGCGGTCGGCCGGCACGCCGCCGGTGCGCACCTGCAAACCCATCTCGGTGTCAACCAACTGGCCGCTCTTCATTGGGTGTCTCCCTTCTGAAACGCCATCTGGCGCGCGCGCTCCTTGGCGACCTGAACCCGCAGGTGATTGGCGATTAGGCCCATCACGCTCGCGGTCCCTCGCTCCAGGATCATGCTGGCGTCGTGGGCCGCCTCCTTGCGCAGTTCCGTGGCGAGTTCCGCCGGCAAGCCGATCGGCGAGGGCACGTCCAGCATGCGTTTGCACGCCATGCCCACCGCTCGCCGCATTTCGTCGATACACAGGTCGACCACCAGTCCGGTGTCAGCGGCAGCCACGGCGGGCTCCTTTCTTGGCGCGCTTCGGCGCGGCGTATTCTGTTTCCGGTGCGTTCAGCTTCGCCAGCAGCTCCCGCGCCTCGGCCTGTTCGGCCGTATCACCGCCGCGGAGCGTAAGTCGCAACAGCCGTTCGACGCGTTCGAGGACGTTTGCCATAGCCCTTGCATGCTGTGCGAGTTCTCCCGTTTCAAGAGAAAACTTGCACGCGACGCAATTATTCCGCAGCGTGCGAGTGATGTCAGCCTTCGGAAATGCCCTCACGCAGGTACTCAGGGACGAGCAGCGCACGAAAGAGGATGTCGCCCGCGTCGCCGGGCTGGCTCCGTCTACGATCTATCGCCTCGCCAAGGGCGAGGTGCGGCCTGACCCCGAGACACTGCCGAAGATTATAAGCGCGGCCACTGACAACCTCGATCTCCGTTATGACCTGATTATCGGGCACCTCGTCGATGAAGTAGGCGCATCCAATCTCCCACTTTCTGGCCTTGTCTTGCGGCGGTCCAACGGGCGCGAGCTGACTGCGCCGCCCGCCATCGCCGCCGAGATATTCCTATTGTTGGCATGCGCGGAGAAAGACACCGAGATACAAGCTGCCGTGAAAGATTTGGCGCTGTTGGCCGGTCGCGCCACGGCGCGCGCCGCCGATCAGGTCGCAGAAAGCGATGGTTTGTCACTGAAACTTGTGGCGGATGACCCATCGGCCAGCAAGTCGACCAAGTCGCGAAAAAACACCGGCGCCCCCACCGCCCGCCCGAGTCTGCCGCCGAGAGCCAAGGCGAGCTGATCCTGTTCCCCGAGCTGCCGGAGGGGGCGTTCCCCTGCCCCTATAACCAGCCCCGCTGGTGCCTAGAATTGCCCTAGAGTTGGCACACCCTGCCAAGTCCGCGCCGTTGTGTCGGCCTCGCTGCGGAAATGCGATGGGGCGTGCCTCCGAAATTCAAAGTCTCCAGCGGCGGCGTGTCGCTGCCGCCCGAGTTGCGGCGCGAAGCCGCCGCGCGAGCCAGGGCGCTCGGGTTCCGCTCCTTCTCCGCGTACGTGCAGATTCTCATCCAGAACGATCTCCGCGCGCCCGATGCCCCGCTGGTCATCCATGCCCCGCCGCGCCTCAAGCGCTGAACGGAGTCTGCTCGGGGATCTCCAGCCGAGCTGGCCGTGGGCCGATCCGCCTGGGCGTCGCAAACTCCACGCAGGGGCCATCCAACACGATAGGCGGCATCGGCATCCGCTCCCGCAGCACAACCCCGGCGGCCTGCGCCGCTCGCTTCGCCGGCTCCGAGAAAAGGCCGGTCGTCAGAAATGCCATCCCGTAGGAGCGGAGCGGGAGGATTCCGGGGAAGGCGTCGATCTGCGGGTTCTCCCGGCGCGCGATATAGCGGCCGCAGGCCTCCACGAAGTGCAGGATCTCCACATGCGGCACGGTCTCCAGCGCGGTCCAGCACTTGCACTGGATCAACATCTGGCGGTCCCCCTTGGATGCCACTAGGTCGATTCCCAGATCCCCCTTCCCTCGCTCGATTCCGCGATACCAGACCGCCCATCCCTGCACCTCGTAGCGCTCCCCAACATACCGCTCGAACGCGGCACCGATCTCGGATGGGGTGCGCTTCATTGTTCCTATCGGCTTTGATCGTTCCGCAGCGCGGCGAGTTTCCCTCGGGCGACCTCCAGTTCGGACTCCAGCCGCTTCAGCGTTTCCGGTTTCCACTGCTCTTTCCGCGCCCAGGCCAGTGTACGGTCCGCCTCCTTCTCCTGCCACAGCAACTCTTCGTACTCGTCGATGATCTGCTTCGGGCTCTTGTGCCGCGGCCAGAAGATCATGCAGGCAATCACAAAGGCCAGTCCGACGACGAGGATCAACCAGTCAGGCCATGCCTTCTCCGGCCGGAAATAGGGCTGCGCCAAGATCCCGGCGAGGACCACCGAGCCAATCAGGAAGCCGATCATCCCCAGGAACGTCTTCATCGTATCGATTACCTACCCGCGCCATCCCTTGGGCGTCAACGCGAAGAACTCTTTCGCCTGCGCCTTCGTGGCCAGTCCGGCGTAGTGTTTCTTCACCATCTCCGCGCTGTTGCCCATGATCTTCGCGGCCTTCTCGTAGCTCTCGAAGTGCGCCACCGCGTAGGTGCCGAAGGTGTGGCGCATCCCGTTCTTGAGCAGCGGCACGGCGTCGCCGATCGCGCTGCGCAGCATCTCGTCGCCCCACGTCGGCCACCAGAGCTCCCCCAGTCGCAGCCATGCGCCCACGTTGGGAAGCCCCTCGATCAGGCGCGGCCGAGGCGCACCCGCCTTGCCCTTCGCCACCTCCGCCCGCACCAGGATCTGTTGCGGCCGCACATCCTCGCGCCAGTGCCGCGCGATCCGCTTCACCTCATAGCTGCGCACTCCGGCGAAGAGCCGCAGCGCCACCGCCGGCAAGAGCCACGGCGCCCGCTCGCCCACCGCCTCGAGCAGGCGTTTCACCTGGTCGACCGTGTAGAAGGGCGGCGTCGGCCGCGCCACCCGCACCTTGCGCACCTGCTGCATCGGATCGTCAACCCGCCAGCCCCGGCGCCGGCACCAGCCCATGAAGGTCGCGAACATCCGCCGCATGTTCGCCCGGGTCTCGGTCGCATACGGGAAGGCCAGCAAGGCGCTCTCGATCTCCCCCGCGCTCGGCTCCGCCACGGTACGCTCCGAGCCCAGTTTCTCGATCAACCCGCCGATGGCCCCCTTCAGCGCGTAGCGGTAGCCCGGGCTATTACCCTGCTGATCCTCGAGGAATGCCTCCAGCGCCGCCGCCAGTGTCGGGCTTCCTACGCCGGCGATCCGCTCGCGCCACTCCCGCACCGCCCGCACCAGGTCGGCGTGCCCGGCGGCCGCCTTGGCCTCGCGGTACTCGCGGATCTGGTCCGGGGTCAGCGCCAGCGCCGGTGCACCCACGTGGTGCACCTGCTTCTTGAGTGCGTCGGCCATCGCCTCGGCGTCGAGCTTGGTCCGGTAGAAATGCCGCCGCTGTTTGCGGTCGCCAGCCGTGGGCCGGTAGTGCACCATCCACGGTGTCTTCGGCTTCCACGGGGCCGGGGAAACGGTGATTTTCACGGTGCACCACGGTGCACCAAATCCCCGGCCTCGCAAGGCATCTTCCGGCATCGCACGGAATCGGCGTCCCCTGCCATTTCTCCTCTGAAAACCAATCCTTCAGGATGGTGCGGGCAGTGGGAATCGAACCCACCTCTCAAGCTTGGGAAGCTCGCATACTACCGATGTACTATGCCCGCGGAACAAGGAACGCCGCGATGATTGCCAGCTGCCGCGGCCGTTGACAAGAGCGCAGTTAACCGCCCCGCGATTTGCGCGAGACGCCCGTTGCCAGCCGCCACGGCTTGCGTTCACCTGCTCCCGATGTCCGCCACCGACCCGCGCGCCGAATTCCTCCAACGCCTCCGCTCCGCCCTCGCCGACGGCTCCTTCACCCGTCTCGTGCTGGGCAAGCCGCGCGCCGGCCAATTGCTGGTCAAGATCACCGCCGAGCGCGTCGCCACCGCCCGCGGCGAGCGCCTCCAACTCCACTTCCGCGAGCGCCAACGCGACCTCACCAAGCCGGCCGACGCCGCCACGATCGCCGAAGTCTTCGAGCTGCGTTTCGGCGACGCGCTCCACTCCGCCCACCTCTACACCGCGACCGAGGTCTGGCAGTTCGAGCTCAACAAGAAGGGCGAAGCCCGCCTCACCCACGGCCGCGTCAACACCGCCGCCGCCCCCGCCCCCCACGACCGCATCAAGCACCGCGAGATCGCCCCGGCCGATGCGCCCTGGCTGCGCAGCCTCGGGCTCGCCGGCGCCGACGGCCGTATCCTCGCCGACGCCACGGACAAGTTCCGCCAGATCAACCGCTACGTGGAGCTGCTCCTCCCGCTCTGCGAGCAGGCCGGGCTCGCCGGGCGCGACACCGTGCGCGTGTTCGACATGGGCTCCGGCAAGGGCTACCTCACCTTCGCCGCCTGGCACGCCCTCACCCGCTCGCTCGGCCGCCGCGCCGAGGTCACCGGCATCGAGGCCCGTCCCGACCTCGTCGAGCTCTGCAACGCCGCCGCGCTCGCCGCCAACTGCGAAGGCCTGAGCTTCGCCTCCGGCCGCATCGTCGATGCCGCCGTGCCCGCCGCCGATGTGCTCATCGCGCTCCACGCCTGCGATACGGCCACCGACGAGGCGCTCTTCCGCGGCATCCGCGCCGGCGCCGCGCTCATCGTCGCGGCGCCCTGCTGCCACAAGGAGATCCGCCCGCAGCTCCGTGCCCCCGCCGAGCTCGCCGCCCTCGCCCGCCACGGCATCTTTGCCGCGCGCCTCGCCGACATGGTCACCGACTCGCTCCGCGCCCTGCTCCTCGAAGCCCACGGTTACCAGGTGAAGGTCTTCGAGTTCATCGACGCCACGCACACCCCGAAGAACACCATGCTCGCCGCCGTCCGCCGCGCCCGGCCCGACACGGCCGCCACCGCCCGCGCGCAGGCGGAGTACGCCGCGCTCAAGGATCGCTTCGGCATCGCGCACCAGCACTTGGAGACGCTCCTCGCGAGCGCCGCCACCGTCCCCCAGGCCTGAGCCGCACCGACGACTGTCCACAGCCCCACCGACGCCCGTCCACCGCCCACCCTCCACCGGTTCTCCCGTGCGCCCCGACTTCGCCCTGCTCGACCGCCTCCGCGCCCGTTTCCTCGATGCCCCCGCCGAGGGCGGCGATTACTGGGAGTCGACCGAACTGCTCGCCGCCTACGACACCACTTTCGCCGAACGCATCGGCTGGAAATGGGACGCCGTGCTCGCCGAGCTCGCCGCGCGCCGCTGGTCGCCTCCCGCCGGCTCCGTCCTGCTCGACTGGGGCTGCGGCAGCGGTGTCGCCGGCCGCCGAGTACTCGCCGCCTTCGGTGCCGGCCGTTTCTCCCGCCTCGTCGTGCACGATCGCTCCGCGCTCGCGCGCCGCTTCGCCGCCGAACGCGCAGCGTCCGTTTTTCCCGGGCTCGCCGTGGAGCAGGCGCCCGACTGGGGCGATGTCGCTCCGTCGCAGCCGTTCACACTGGTCATCAGCCACGTGCTCAACGAGCTCCCGCCCGCCGAGAGCGCCGCGCTGCTGGCGCTCGTGCGCCGCGCGGCCGCCGTGCTCTGGGTCGAGCCGGGCACCGGCGAGGTGGCCCGCGCCCTCGTCGCCCTGCGGGAGGAGCTGCGTGCGGAGTTCGCCGTCGTCGCCCCCTGCACGCACAACCACGCCTGCGGCCTGCTCACGCCGGAGAACCAGCGCCACTGGTGTCACCATTTCGCCAAGCCGCCGATCGAGGCATTCACGGATGCGTTCTGGGCGGAGTTCTCCCTGCGTCTCGGCATCGATCTGCGCAGCCTGCCCTACAGCTTCCTCGTGCTCGACCGCCCTGCCGCCGGGACCGCCACACTCGCCCCGGCAGATTGGTCGCGCATCCTCGGCGAGCCGCGCGAGTACAAGGGCCACTTCAAGGTGCTCAGCTGCGAGGCCGCGAGAGTGACCGAGCGCATGCTCCAGAAGCGCGACGACAAAGCCCTCTTCAAGGCCTTCCGTCGCGGAGTCCAGCCCCCGCCGCTCTTCGCTTGGCAACTGCGTGACGAGAAGATCATCGGTGGCCGCCACTGGCTCGGCCCCGTGGGCGAGCGGACCGCCGCCGGTGAAGTGCTTCCGCCAGAAACCGACACGACAGCAGAGCCGGACAAGTAGGCTTGAGTGCCGAAGGTAGGGACGGCGCTCCGCGCCGTCCGGGCAGATCATCGACGAACTCGGAAAGACCGAGCCCTTCCGTCATCATCGCCCGCGTCCGAAGGCAGGAGCGTCCCTCCGCGCGCCGCGCTCCGCCTCCCGCATTCAGATACCGCCGTCCCATTTTCGGGATTGGCACGTTGCGGAATCGGTGCCGAACCAACTCGGGCACTCCGACCGAACAGGTCCTAAACCATTGCTGCGTTGCCACTTGAAGCATCACTCCGCCAGTGGCACGCCGCCTGCGAAGCCAGCAAGCAACCACATGCGCTTCCTCCTTCTCTGCATTCTCCTCGGCTTCACCTTGGCCCGTGTTGCCAGCGCCGCACCGGAGCCCGCCACCGCTGCCACCACGGAGCGCGCCGCGATCATCACCTCCGCCGACGATCCGCTCACCCTCGAGGCCGCCATCGCATCCGCGCTCGCCAACAACTTCACCATCGCCGCCACACGCTTCGACCCGCAGATCGCGCGCGCTCGCCAAGTCTCAGCGGCCGGCGCCTTCGACCCCGTCCTCAGCGCCAACCTCACCCGCTCGGACACCCGCCTCGAGCCCTTCAACCCGCTCAGCGGTCTGCACGCCCCGCTCTACGTCGAGAAGAGCGACGCGTTGTCCGTCTCCCTCGGCGGCAAGCTGCCCTTCGGCCTCCAGTACGCGCTCGTCGGCCAGACGGAGAACTACCGCGACACCGACAGCGACAGCCTGCTCCAGGACAAGTACTCCTCCTTCGCCGGTATCCGGCTCACTCAGCCGCTGCTGCGCGGGTTCGGCTTCGGCGCCAATCTCGCCGGCGTCCGCCTCGCCCGCGCCCAGCGCAACATCTCCCGCGCCGTCTACCAGCAGGCCGTCACCGACACCATCACGCGCACCATCGCGGCGTACAACAACCTCTACTACGCCCAGCAGGCCTACGAGAACGCCGTGCGCTCCCGCCAGCTCGCCGACAACCTGCTCGCCGAGAACCGCCGCCGCGTCGAGGTGGGCAGCATCTCCCCGGCCGATGTCACCATCGCCGCCGCCCGCGTCGCCCGGATCGAGAGCGGCGTCATCCAGTCCGAGCAGGGACTCCGTGAGGCGCGCAACTACCTGCTCACGCTCATCTCCGTCGCCAAGCCCGCCGCGGCCGAGCAGCCGCTCTTCATCGCGCCCCCGGCCGTCCTGGCCGCCCCAACCCTCGACCGCGCCGCCGACCTCGACCGCGCCTACCAGCGCCGCCCCGACTACCGGCAGGCCCTCGAGAACATCCGCCGCGCCCAGGCCGACCTCGCGGACTCCCGCTCCGCCGCTCTGCCGCAGGTCGACCTGGTTGGGAGCTATGGATACAGCGGTTCTGGTCGCACCTTCGATGAGGCCTATCGCCACGCCCGGCAGAAGGACACTCCGGCGTGGTCCGCCGGCGCCGTCGTCAACCTGCCCCTTCCCCTCCGCGAAGGGCGTGGGCGGGTCCGCGCCTCCAAGCTCACCCTCGCCCAAGCCCGCACCGAACTCGCCCGCCTCGAGCAACAGATCGCGGTCGAGGTCGCCAACGCCGCCAGCCAGATCGACGCCACCGCCCGCCGGGTCGAGTCCGCCCGTCGCGCCCGCCAACTGGCCGACCAGAGTCTCGTCGCCGAACAGAAGCGCCTGCAGGTCGGCCAGAGCGACACCTTCACCGTGCTCCAGTTCCAGGAGCTGCTCTCCGCCGCCGAGCAGGGCGAGTACCGCGCCATCGCCGACTACAACATCGCCCTTGCCGACTACGACCGCGCCATCGGCGAGACCCTCGGACGCCACGCGGTGACCCTCGAGGAGTAGGCCGGAGGTACGGGTGGGCAAATCCAACCGCCTGTCGTTTCGCACCCGCGAGACCTCCTGTCAGGAAACTCTTCCGACCTCCAGCTCCGCAGCTCACTCCAGCGCCCCTCCAGTTCGCCGCGCCAGTCGCAAACCGTGGGACCAACCGGGGGCGCAGGCCTCCCACCCCAGGACTCGCCGCGCCGACCGTCGTCACACGCACCCAGCCAGCACGCCGGCACCGCGCCCGCACCGCCGAAGGCGCCCGGAAACCCCGTGTTCTAGATACGGGGCAACGCCGTTTCCTCACCATGACCGGGGGCGACGACACGCCTCGAAGCGGCTGCGGTTCGACCGCCTCAGGTACAGGCAGGGGCGAATCCCCCACTCACACCGTTTTTACGACTCAGCACCCCATCCCCGCATCCTCATTTGGGGCCGGGAGACTGAAGGGAGTCCCCGACGGTACGAAGACCGGGGTAGATGCGATTCTCCGGTGTCAGTCTCCTGCTTGGCGCGCTCGGCAGCGTAATGCTGCCCGCCGCGCTCTGCGCCGAGACCGACGCCGAACGGGAACTCGCCGCACTCCGCGCCGAGGTCGCCAGTCTCCGCGCCGCCGTGACCGAGCGCGATGCCACCATCCGGGAGCTGCAGGCGCACACCGCTTCCCTCGAGTCCGACATCAGCGCCGTGCAGCAGACCGTGGCGCTCGCCAGCAGCGACGGCGCCGCCGGCCAAGGACTCGGCATCGCCCCCACCTCCGCCCTCGACTGGAACAGCGCCATGAAGGTCGCCACCGCCGCGCGCTTCCTCGTCAAGGGCTCCAGCCTTCTCACCGTCATGCCGACGGGGAGCATGAAACCGGTTTTCGACGAGCGGGCCATCCTGCTCACGGAAGCCGCAAATTTCGACGATCTGAAGATCGGCGACATCGTCACGTATCGCCATCCCCGTTATGGCATGCCCGTCGTGCACCGCATCCTGGAAAAACGCGGCGACAAGTTCTGGGCCAAGGGCGACAACAACGGCCGCATGGACGAGGTCTACATCACGCGGAAGAATTACCAGGGGCGCGTCTTCGGCATCATCTACGCCAAGGAACCCTCCGCGCAGGCCCAACGTTTCAACCCCAGCCTCGCCCGCCGGTAAGGCGCCAGAACCGACCAAGCTTCAGCAGCCGACAGAAGGATTTGGCAGTACCGATGGTGGGTGGACCGAGTCCCCGTTGTCGTCGGCCTCCCCATCCATCCGCCGCTGGCGCACAGACGCTCGCCTGCCCATCCCCCTCCCTACTTCGTTCCCTTCGTTGCCTTCTGTGGGCTCCCCTTCCGTCTTCCGGCATCAGGTACCGCAATCGACGATGAAGAAGCGCTGCGCGGTACCGTGCGCACCGATCGGCACTTGCACCAGCTTGCCGCAACGCGGACAACGACCGACGTACGCCGTACCCTCCCGGTTCTTGTAGAGCCGACCGTACACCCGGCACGCGGCGAAGTTCACGCCCAAGAAGGGGCGCGGCACGTTCGTCGGACTTGAGGTTGGCGGGTTCATGGTGTGTCCGCTCTCCCCTCCATCGGAGTGTTCCCCATAAAACTAAGCTCTGAACATTCGCGCCTCTGGCACGTTCACTCGCCCCCGGCGGCGCCGCCGGGGGCCACGCGCGCCCCGATCGACCCGGAATTTCCTGCCTCGACCTAGGCATTTTCCACCAACTGACCGTTCCGTCCGCGGTCAGCACCGGACACCTGTTTACGCTTTTTGTTGCTTATCCGCATCTTGCGGAGTTGGCATCGAGCCTGCGTTTGGGAGGGCCTCATGCCTTTCCCTGTCCTCAGCGCCGACCCGACCGCCGCCGATGCGGACCGCCTCTGGCGCGAGATCGCCGTCCAGCTGCGGGAGGCCTGCATCCTACGCCGCCAAGGGCGTCATCAGGCGGCAGCCGAGATCCTCGAACACGAGTTGCCGCCGCTCATCCGCCAGTGGGCCGTCGCTTGCGCCCTTCCCGCCGCCGAGGCCAAGGCGCGCCTGAACCAACTCTTCGCCGATGAACAGGCCCGAGTCGAAAGCCACTGGATCATCGCCCGCCTCCTCGCCGACGAGCGCACCTCCGACTCCGCCGTGCGCCACCTCGCCGCCTTTCCTGCCGGGTCCCCGTCCGCCCCTGCCATGCTGTTCCCCGCCATCGCCCCCCGGCACATCCCCATCGCCGACGTCGTCGACATGATCGACGCCGCCCGCGAGCTCGAACGTTCGTCCCTCCGTCCCTCTCCCTAACGTAGTCCAACCAAACCAAGTCCCATGAAGTCCTCCATCACCTCCGCCGTCCTCGACGAAACAGCCGAACAGACGACCACCGACACCCTTCTCGTCGGTCTCGATCTCGGCACCAACACCTCCGCCCTGCTCGCCAGCTCCCCGAAGTCCAACGACATCGTCGTCCGCGAGCTCATCCCCAGCATCGTCGGCTACGCCAAGGACGGGATCCTCGATGGCGTGCTGCCCGGCAACGCCTCCGTGCTCTTCGGCCAGGAAGCGCTCAAGCGGAAGCTCTACCTCAACCTCGTGCGCCCGCTCAAGGGCGGCACGATCGCCGATCTCGACAGCGCGCGCCACTTCGCCCGCCACCTGCGCACCCGCCTCGGCGCCTCCCCGAACACCGAACTGCGCGCCGTCATCGGCGTGCCCGCCAAGGCCGACCCCGCCGCCCGCGAGGCCCTCCGCCAGGCCGTCACCGGCGTCTTCGACAAGGTGCTCTTCATCCCCGAGCCGTTCCTCGCCGCCCTCGGCATGCGCGACGAGTCCCGTCTGGGCGACGCCGACTACGCCGACCCGGTCCGCAACTCCCTCTTCATCGACATCGGCGGCGGCTCCACCGATCTGTGCCTGATGCGCGGATACTATCCCCAGGCCGAGGACCTCGTGAACACGACCTTCGCCGGCGACGCCATCGACCAGCTCGTCTACAACGCCATCCTCCAGACCTACCCCGACTGCCAGATCTCCCTCCACAAGGTTTGCGAGATCAAGGAGCGCCACTCCTTCGTCATGAGCCCGGAGACCCAGGTCATCGTCGATCTGGTCGTTGCCGGCCGCACCCGCCAGTTCGATGTCACCGAGCAGCTCGCCGCCGGGTGCGAGGCGATGCTCAAGCACATCCTCGACCTCTCCCGCACCCTCATCGCCCGCGCCGACCCGGATGCCGTCCCCGAGCTGCTGCAGAACATCGTGCTCACCGGTGGCGGTAGCCTCATCCGCGGCCTCGGCGTCGCCCTCCAGACCCAGCTCATCGAGGACGGCTACGAGAACCCGAAGGTCTCCGTCATCGGGCCGAACTACAAGGAGCAGGTCGCCCGCGGGGCCCTCAAGGCCGCCCGCCAGGCCAAGGACCGCCAGTGGCAGACGATCCTGCGCTAAGATTTGGGCGTCGCCCAAATCCCGAACACTCTATCAGCCGGTTTGGTTGATACACAGGGACTGGCCCCCGGTACCCACAAGGGCCGGGGGCTTCTCGTTGGCTGCCGACGACGGTCGCACCCGCGAGTTTGCCGGATCAATACTCGCTCCGGCTCGCCTGACGCCGCAGCGGATGCGTCGTGATGCGCCCGGGCGCTTCGGCTTCACCGTTCAGCCGGGCATCGAGATACCCCGGGAACCGCGCAGCGGCTTGCGCAAAACAACTCCGCGCCGCATCGGTCGCGCCACCGCGCGCCAACGCCACACCTAGGTTGTTCGCTCCTTCCGGCGTCGGCTCCAGCGCTTCGGCCCGCTGCAGTTCCGCCGCCGCCTCGGGATCGCGCCCGCCGACCAGCAACAGGCACGTGCCCCGCTGGAACGCCCGCCGCCAGCCCTCGCGGAACGGCCACGGGCCATCGCGCTCCAGAATCTCGTGCGGATCCGCCGCCGCGGGGCTCGCCTCCTCGAGAAAGAGCAGTGCCGCCGCCGGCTCCTCGCGGAAGAGCGCCATCGAGACCAGTACCCAAGCGGCCACGCGCTCCGGTTCGCCCGCCGCCCGGCACAGCCCGCGCACCGTATCGTAGTCATGTTTGCGCAACGCGGTGGCGAGAGCCGAGCGCTGCCGTGTCAGATTACGCGACACACTCTGCGGATACGCGTGCATCCGATAGCCAGCATCGTTTCCACAGTGGAACCGCGCACCGATCGCCACCGCGCGCAGCAACAGATCGAAACTCTCGACGCCGTACACCTCCGGATCATAGCCGCCCGCGGCCCGGAACACCTCCGTGCGGAACGCCACCTGCGTGTCGCCGGGCAGATGGTTGCGCTCGAACAGCCGCGCCGGCGTCACCTCACGCCGGATGAACTCCGGCACCTCCAACCGCCGCAGAAACGCACCGCTCGCGCCATCGTGCAGATCGATCGCCTCCGTCGCCACGTCGGCCCCGGCCCGGAGCGCCGCCGTCAGCCTCCCCGCCCGGCCCGGAACCCACTCGTCGTCGGCGTCGAGCCACGCGGCGAACTCCGTCTCCACCGCATCCAGTCCCGCCTGACGCGCGACCGGCACGCCGCCGGGACCCGGCGCCTCGACCACCCGCAGGCGGTCTCCCACCACCGCTCGCGCCCGCGCGACGGTGTCGTCCGTGCAATGGTCATCGACGAGCACGAGCGGACAGCCGGCCTCGGCGCACGCGGACCGGACCGCGCGCTCGATGGTGCCCGCGGCGTCGCGCGCACAGATCAGGATCGTGAGCTCCTCGCCCGGCATGGCCCGGTCACTTCACGAGTTCCACAACCAGATTGAGATCCGCCTGTTCGGGGCGGTTCTCGAGGCACAACTCGGCACAAGCGGATTCCCCGTACGCACACTCCCGCACCTCGCGCCAGCCGATATGCCTGGCGATGGCGTCAACCTCGGCGAAGCAGAGAAAGTGTTTGTGCCACCAGCGCGTGTAGGCCTCCGCCTTGAGGGTCTCCGCGGCCGACCAGTCCGCGCCGCGCAGATGGCGACGGAGGATCCCCGCCAGTCCGGGGGTCGAGATCCGCAGGATCCCCCCGCGCCGGAACGTGCGGAAGCACTCGCAGAGGAAAGCCACGAACTGGGGCTGGTCGATGTGCTCGACAAAGTCCTCCGAGTATCCGAGGCGGAAGCAGTCGTTGGGAAACGGATGCGCTCCCGTGAGGTCGAGCCGGAAGATCCGCTTCGCCATCTCTTCGGGAATCGCGCCGTACGGAAACGACTCGTCGTAGCCGTCGACGTTCAACCAGCCGGGCAGCACGTTGCGGCCGCACGCGTAGTGCACCCGGTCCGTGAGGACATCCTCCAGCCGGGCCGAGGCGCTCCGCTCCGAACCGGCCAGTCGCACCAGCCCCTCCTTGCGGGGGCCCGTCCAGTCCACCGGCCGGCGAAAGCGCTCCGCCAATCGCACGAGATCACCCAGAAACTTCCGATGGAATGGGGCGAAGGCGAACTCGCCCTCGGCCACCCTCCGGGCCTTTCCTCCACAGCGGATTCGGCGGTCGCGGTCCTGCAGGAACGCATGCAGCCGTCCGGCCAGGGCGTCGATCTCCACCCCGACTCCGACCTCCCCGCACCCGTGGGCCGCGAGGAACCTCGCCGGCTCGGTGTCCGGACTCGCAATCGCGAAGATCGGGAGCCCCGCCCCGCAGAGCTCGGTAAGCCGCGAGGGCAACGAATAGCGGGTGTAGCCATCCCGCGCCTCCGCATCCTTGTTGAAGGGCAGCAACGCGAGATCGGCGGCCTGCAACCGCTCCTGCAACGCCCGTCCGGTGTAGAATCCCCGCCAGACCACCTCGTCGCCCAACTCGTAGCCGCTTTCGAGCAGGGACTGGACCCGCGCCGGATGCACATACCAGTCGATCGGCGCCAGGCCGGGCAGTCGCGCCTGCAACCGCCGCCACAGCCCGCGCACCACCGGCAGCATCCACGGCTGCCAGAGATTGCCGAGCATGAGCGCCCGGCAGCGCCCCGCGTCGCTCGGATGGGACTGCTTCCATGCGGGGGGAGGCTCCTGGTGCAGCGCCGTCACGACGTGCACCGGCCGCGCAAGCCGCCGCTGCAGCGCGCCGGCCATGCCCTCGGTGAGCGCCCAGACCTCTCCCACCCGATCAGCGAGCCTCCGAAACCGCGTATCGAACACGTCCTGATCGTGCGGCATGTAGTCCATGAAATGCTGGACCACGGGGATGCCGGGCGGCAGCGCGGCCAGCACCGCCTCGAGAAGATCGAGGTCGTTCTCGTTGAAGGCGGTCGCATACACGAGATCCGGCTGGAAGCCCCGGGTCTTGAGCTCGTCTGCGAGCAATGCGCCGCGTTCGGCCGGCGAGGCTCCGGGCGCGAGCACCAGCGAGTTCGGCAACCACGGCGTGCCGGTGGCGGTGTGGCAGACGCTGAACAGCCGCTCCACCGGCCAGTCGGCGAAGTACCGTTGCAGGAGCACACCGGTGCCGTGCGTGCTGTTGAACGTCTCGTAGGTGAGAACCAGCAGCCGCGGCAGGTCCCCGCGGGCGACGCTGCGCCCGTCGTCGAGTTCGAGCGGCTTCTGCAGCCGCTGCCGGGGCGGCAGCGAGCCGAACGCATCCGCCATCGCAGCAAGATTGGGGGTGAACAGGGCCGATGCCGGCAGCCCGAGGCCGAGCAACTGCCGCTCGATCTCCGGGGCGTACATGCTCGCGAGCACGACGAAATCGTACTGCAGGTCGGCAATCGCCGCTGGCGCCACCACCGGTCGGTCGTGGAAACGCGTCCCCTGCTTGGCCGGGTTGTTGTCGGCGAAGGCGATGACGTTGATGTCGGAGCGTGCGGCCGCGGCCTGCCAGGCCCGCTCGGCTCCAGTCCCGGTGCCAAAGATGACGATGTCGATCATGGTTGAGTTGTTTCTCCGGAGAGCCGGGCGCGCAGGGCGAGTGCCTCGGCGCGCCAGAGGCGGGTCTCACGGTGTATCGCCTGCACGACGCGGCGCAGGCTTTCGAGCTCAGCTTGGTTGCGCGCGAGAAACTGCTCGAAGTCCTGCGGTGTCGGCGCCGCCGCGCCGCCCTGAGCGACGTACTCACGCACCACCGCGAAGAGGCGGGCATTGGCGGCGAGGATCCCGGGGTACTCCCGCCGGAAAAACGCCGCCCCGCGTTCGGCCAAGTCGCGCCTTCCGAGCATCCACCAGACAAGGTGGAAGAACAACTCCGCCCGCCCCCCGAGCGCCAAGCTCTCCTTGTGGTAGCGCACGGTGTAGGCCGCGCCATGGTGGCGGTAGAGGACGACCTCGTCCTCCGCACACGGGAGCGGAGCGAGCAGGCTGAGCTTCAGCACCAGCAGCCAATCCTCCGATTGGTGGGCCATCACGGCGGGATAGCCTCCGGCCCGCGCATAGGCCTCGCTACGGAGCGAAAGCGCGGAGTTCACAACCGGCGTGGCCCGCCACAGCTGCTCGAAGGTGAACGGCGGCGAAAACTCGGTATCCAAACAACGCCAGTCGCCAGCTAAGAAGGAACCATTGCGTCCGCGCACGGGCTGCCCGTCCTCATCGACATTCCGTCCGAGCGCGCACACCGCCACAGCCTCGGGGTGCGCGGCCAGCTGCCGGTCCGCGACCGCCAGGCGATTGGGCAGAAACTCGTCGTCGGCATCGAGCAGCGCCAGAAACTCCCCGCGGGCCCGGCGGCAGCCGAGCGCGCGCGTGGCGGCCACGCCGCGGTTGCGACCGCCCTCGTGCCGCAGGACGTGCATCGACACCGGACTCTGCGTGGCCAGCCGCTCGGCCAGCGCCACCGTGTCGTCGCGCGAGCCGTCGTCGATCACCAGGAGCTCGATTCGTTCCCGCGGGAACTCCTGGTTCCACACGGACCGCACGCAACGCTCGAGCCATCTTCCGGCGTTGTAGGCCGGCACCACCACGCTGTGCAGGCCCGCGACCGGAGGCGGCGGTCCACCGTCACCCAGCGGTGCCGCCTCGGTTGCGCCGTGCGCGGCCAGCAGCCACGTCAGCCCGTCGGGGCAACGGCCCGCCTCGGCCAGCACTTGTTCGGTGCGCAGGGTTTCGAGCGCGAACTCGAGTTCGCGTATCCGCGCACGCAAGGCCGCAGGTGTTGCCTGAGCGTCGACTTCAGCCATGGGTCGCCTCCTTCCGCCGGATTGCGAGTTCTGCGCTCAGCGGCCCTGCGATCCGGGGAAGGGCCGCGGCGACATTGGGAACGAACACCGCCGCCTCGGGCACCCCGAGCGCGCACAGTTGCCCACAAATCTCCTGCGCGTACATGCTTGCCACCACCACGAGGTCGCAGGGCTGCCGCGGGATCGCCGCCGGCGCGATCACCGGAATTCCAAGGAAACTCGTGCCCTGCTTGGCCCGGTCGTTGTCGGCGAACCAGACGATCTCGACATCCACGTGAACCAGCAGCGCCTCCCACACCTTCGCGCCCCCCTGACCTGTACCGAACACTCCCACACGAAGCGTTGCTCCCGCGTCAGTCCCCGCCGGTCGGGCGGGCGCCGGCAGAAGCCCCTGCAACCGCTCGCGGCACGCCGCGCTCCCCCGGCCACCGGGCACCGTGCGCCAGCACGTCGCGGCGGGCGCGCTTCCGCGGAGCCGGTTCCTCCATTCGGCGTGCTCCGCCTCGAAGACTAACACCATGTCGGCGCCCTTCACTGCGGGATCCTCCGGTCGCAAGACCCGCTGGCCGCAGAACCCGCGCCGCACCGCGGCCGGGTCGTCACTGACAAAACCTGCGACCTCAACGCCGCCATGCAGACACAACTCCGCCCAAAGCACCGCCGTGTCCCCCTCTGCGCCGCAGATCACGGCGACGGGCTGCTGCAGACTGTTGGCCGTGTCGTTCATGGCCTCTCGTCCGACGTCGTGCCGACCAAGGCCCAGTCGGGCACCTCGATTCCAAGAGCCGCGGCCATCTGCCGGACCAGGTCGCTGCGCGGCCCCCAGAGATTCGGCCGCAATATCCGCGACTCGGGCACACCAAGCGCCGCCAGTTGCCGACCGATCGGGTCGCCGTACATGCTCGCGATGATGACCCGGTCGGCGGGTCGCCGCCGCAGTTCCTCCGGCGCCCACACGGCGCAGCCAAGGAAGCGCCCCCCCTGCTTCGTACGCGCATTGTCCACAAAATAGGAGGGAACTAGTCCCAACATCGTCAGGGCCTCCCACGCCCGTTGGCCCGCCTCGCCCGTGCCCCATACCCCGATCTCCGAAGCGGTCCCGGCGTCCGCGTCTCCGCCCGCCCCGGTTGACCTCCGCAAAGCGGTCGGCAGTCCGCCGACTCGATCCAGCAGGGGAATGAGGTGCAGCGGCTCCCGCCTCCCCTCCGGTGGCGCATAGCCGAAGGACTCCAGGAATGGCCCGCACAATCCCGCGAAGGCGCTTCGCTCCGCCTCCGACCACGACGCGTACACCGCCGCGGCTCCGCCCTCCCCGTGCTCCTTCCGCCCGACATTCTGTGGCTTGAGACATGCCGCCGCCAACCCGTCCCAGCCCTCCGCCATTCCGGTGATCTCGGCAGCGGCAGCGGCCGTCCGGCATGGATCGGCGCCGAGGTCCTCCAGTCGGAACACCGCGGTGCGGTCCAGTTGTGCGACAAACCGCCAGTGGAGCATCAGCATCACGCGCAACGTGGCCTCCGGCGCGGTCAGGACTTTCTCCAGCCAGCCGTCGCCGCGGTAATCCGAACCGGCCAGCACTGCCCGCAGGTACCCCTGCGCATAGGGCAGATAGAGCCCGCGGTTCTCCTGCAGCATCCGGAGCTTCGACTCGATGGCCGTCACCGGGTCGCGCAGGATCAGGTACAAGGGGGCGCCCCGCAGCGTCGCCGTCAACCGGGAGTGCGTCGTGGCGCGGTAGAACTCGTTCGCGAACGGGCATACCCGGTGGTATCCGCCGATTGAGTTCACGTCTCCCACCGCCCGGTAGCAGAGCAGCCCCACATCCCACCGGCTCAGGTCGCGCAGCCCGCCCAGCCAGGCGAGGGTCTCCCGCGCGCCCGACTCATACCATGGCCTCGGCTGCTGGTGGAGGATCGAGCCCTCGTGGAGGCAGAGCACCTCCGGATGGGCGTTCAGCAGCTTCGACAGCCAGACGGTTCCGCTCCGGCCAAACGAACCGATGAAGAAACAACGGGGGGGGGTGTCGCTCATGTCACGTCTCCACCAACCTAGACCAGAGATTCCGGCATCCTTGGGCAATGGCCGATTCCTGCCGGGCCCGTTCCCACCAGACCCGGGCCTGCTCCCGGTCGCCAGCGCGAGCCAGCGCCAGGGCGAGGATGCAGCCCCGCAGATGCGAGGGGGCCCACGGAGCGAAGAGGTCCGCGTTGCCTGCCGCCAACCGGCGCAAGGCGGCCACCGCCTCCTCCCGTTCGCCTCCCAGCAACACCCGGGCGGCGGAGACCCAAAACCGATCCATCGGCATCACCGGCAACTGCCCGGCGGCCGAGGACGCCCACCAAAGCCGGGCCTGATCCTCCCGCCCATGCAGGAACACCATCAGTGCCGCGAGCGCCACCGCTTCCGGGGCCGCCGCGCCTGCGCGCACAAACCTTCGGTCGGCCCCCGCGAAGTCGCCCAGCGCTGCCATGCCCCACGCCCCGAGCAGCCAACCGGGCGCCCCCACGGCCTCCGCCCAGCGGTCGACTCGCGCCGCCCACCAGGAGAGCGCGCCGGCAGAAACGGAGGCCTGTTCAGCATCCAGTCCTGGCGGCCGCCAGCCGCGCACAAGCAGGTTGAGCGCCCGGCCATACTTCTCGCGGTCGCGCAGCCAGAGCGTATCCAACGCCTCCGTAGCCTCGTCCAACCGGCCAAGCAATCCGCTCGCCACAGCCCGCCCCAAGAGCAGGTCCCCGGACGTGTTCTCCGGCCGGTCGGCCGCGGCGAGGATCGAGGCCGCCGCCTCGACATACGGGCGGCCCTCCCCCAAGGGCAGGCAATCCCCCACCCCGAACAACAGATGGCGCCCGAGGTTTCCGGCGCCATTGCCGCACCCCCAGCCCACGACTTCGGCGAGGCAGTCGGGGAAGACCGCAAGGGCCCGGCGCAGCAGTGCGAAAGTCCTCCCATCACTGGGCGCGGCATCCATCCACCGCCAGAACTGGGTTCGCGCCTCCGCCCCGATCGCCATCCCATCCGGTCGGCCCAACTCCTGCCGCAGTCCATCCGGCCAAGCCGCCTCCAGCGCTCGCCACTCCGCGGTACCGCGCCTCGCCCGCAACCACGAGAGCCGATCCTGCAAACCCGCCTCCAGCGAAGTCCTGCTGGGTGACACCATGGTCGCCAGCCATTCCGCGTAGGTTCGCCCCACCCCCGGCCGCTTGTCGCTGCGTCGGCTGCGCGCCAACACGCCCGCCAGGCGCCGCAGCGACCGCGTCGTTCCTTCCGGCTCGAGGGACAGCGCGCAACACGCCGCCGCAGAGCCTTGTAGTCCCCCACGGAAACCCAGTGGCGGCACGCCCCATGAGACGACCGGAATCCCATCGCGATGCGCAGCCTCCAAGACCATGCCCACAAACACGGGGTCGGTGGCCCCGACGACCACACGCTCCGCCATCGCCACGATAGTCCCCAAACCGATCGCCTGCGCCGCCGCCCGAGCATCCACGACACTCCCGCCGAAGGCGGCAGCCGTCACCCCGGGCAACGGTTCCATTGATTCCGTGGGCCAACCCGGGCCAAGAAAGAAGGTCAGCGGGATCGTCGCGGCCTTCCGTGGTGCCGCATCGGCCCATGCCGGCAGCCAAGCAAGTTCACGTTCCCGCCACCAGTCGTGCCAGAGCGGACCATCAGTCTCGTCCGGTAATAGGTCGGTAAGTACGCGATCGGGCCGCCACGCCTCGGTGGCCGCACGAGTCGCTTCGGTCCACCGGGCCGCCGCGCCCGGAAAGATCGACCAGCCACCGCCGCCACCCGGCCGCCATGGCGGCGGCGGCGGCGGATCGCCGGCACAAAGCACCAGCCAAAGGTCGGCGCTAAGCCCATCCGGAGCTTGGGGCACCGCCTCGTCGCTGGACCAGACAACCGACTCCCGCGGCAACTGCGCCCGACACAGCGCCGCCGCCAGCGGAAGGTTCTCCCGCCCTTGCGGACACCAGACTGCGACGCGGGGACTCATTGAGGATTAACGTTGCACCATCCCCCACTCCAGCGGCGTGCCGGCGGGAATGGCCTTCGTCGCTTTGTGGCCGTAGACCTCGGGCAGATGCCGCGGGTGCAGCCCGGCGGCGGGGCGGACCGAGCGGACGCTGTCGGGCGTGAAGACCTCGCCGACGACCATCTCCCGGGTGACGAAGAGCGAGCGGCGGAAGCGCCGGCTCTCGGCCTCGGCGGGCGTCGGTTCATAGTGGATGCCACCGAGCGCGGCCTCGGTCGTGCGGATCGCGTCGACCATCGCCCGGAACTCCGCCGGCTCCATCGAGAAGGCGCTGTCCGGGCCCGGATCGCTGCGGTTGAGCGTGAAGTGTTTCTCGACGATCGTCCCACCCAGCGCGACCGCGGCCACCGCGACCGTGTGCCCCATCGAATGGTCGGAGAGCCCCGAGGGCACGTTGAAGCGGTTGTGCAGGTCGCGCATCGTGCGCAGGTTCATCGCTTCCGGAGGAGAGGGATACGCGCTGGTGCACTTGAGCAACGCGAGTTCCTTGCCGCCCGCCGCCCTGAAGGCGTTCACCGCCTCGGCGATCTCCTCGAGCGTGCCCATGCCGGTGGAGAGAATCAGCGGCTTGCCCGTCTTTGCCACCTTCTGGATGAGCGGAATATCGACCAACTCGAACGACGCGATCTTGTACGCCGGCACCCGCAGCGTCTCCAGAAAATCGACAGCGGTGTGATCGAACGGCGTCGAGAACAGCGTGATGCCGATCTCGTCCGCCAGCGCCTTCAGCTGCGGCTGCCATTCCCACGGCGTGTAGGCCTCCTGGTAGAGCGAATAGAGATCGCGATTGGCCCACAGGCCCTCGCCGCCATGGCGAAAGAGCGGCGAGTCGCTCTTCAGCGTGATCGTGTCGGGCGTGTAGGTCTGGAGCTTCACGGCGTCGGCGCCGGCCGCCTTGGCCGCCCGCACGATCTCCATCGCGCGTTCCAGCTTGCCGTTGTGGTTGGCCGACACCTCGGCGATCACATACGCCGGATGGCCCGGGCCGATCCTCCGGCCGTTGATGACGATCTCGTTCATGGGGTGAGGAAACTCTTCGCTTCTCGCAAATCGGCAACGACCAGATCGGCCTCGGTCGGATCCCCGGCGCTGACCCAGCCGAAACCGCTCTCGATCTGTCGCACCACGCGCACCGTGCGCATGCCCAGCGCCCGCGGTGCCGCGAAATCCTTCGCCGGATCGTCGCCGACATAGACCGCCTCTGCCGCCGGCACGCCAAGCCGCTCCAGGCACACGCGAAACCCCGTCGCCGCCGGCTTGGCGGCCTGCACACCGATGTCGGCCGTGCAGACGACCGCCGCAAAACGGGACGCCAGCCCGAGCGCCGAGACCTTGTTGTGCTGAGCCGTCGGATGCCCGTCCGTCACCAGCCCCAAGGGGCTGCGCAGTTCGTCGAGCAGCGCCGCCGCATCGGCGTGCATCCGCAGTGTCGGCACATGCGTTCGGTAGAGGTGCAACAGCGTCTCCGGCACGATCTGCCCCGCCCAGCCGTGGTGGGCAAGCAAGAGGTCGAAGACTCGACCACGCCCTTCGCGCTGCAGGATCGACTCCATCTCCTCCGCCAGCGCGCCGGCCGCTCCGCCGCACCGCGACGCGAGATGCGCCGCCACCGCCCGGAACCCGCCGCGCACGAAGTCGGCTTCGGGGTAGAGCGTCTGGTCGAGGTCGAAGAGCACGGCTTTCACAGCTTCACCTCTCCTTCCCGCCGGAAAAGGTCCGTCGTGTGCCGGAACATCCACAGCCCCGCCTCATAGTTCTCCAGACGCGGCTCGATCCCCTCGCCGCGCGCAAGCCGCACCAGCCACTCCGGCGTCGGGCAGCCCGCCGCGAAACCCAGCGCCGCTCCGCCACCAAACCGCGGATTCACCTCGATGAAACGGATTCGGTCCGGTCCACGGAAAGCCTGCACGGTCACATGCGCCCGCAGGCCGAGCCGCTGCGCCAGCCGCCCCGCCGCCCCGGCCAACACTTCGTCGCGCACCGTGCAGCCGACCACCGACTCGCCGTCGACGACCCGCACGCGCCGCCGCGGCACGGACGAGATCAATCGTCCGTCCCAGTCGAGGAAGACATCGATCGTGAACTCCGGATCGGACACGAACTCCTGCAAGACCTCCGTCGCCGGATCGAAGCCGCGCCGGGCCAACGCCTCAGCCGAGTCGATCCGCGCCGTTCCGCGGCCCGCCTGACCGACCCGCGGCTTCACGAACGCCGGGAACTGCGCCGAGGCCGGATCGGCATACTCGCGCGGCGTGTCATAGCCGAGTGCCGCGCACGCGGCCGCGAAGCGCCGCTTGTCCCGACACTCGTTCACCGCCTCCGGCGGGCTCACGACCACGCGCACCCCCGCACGAAGAAACCGCTCAGCCGCGGCCGCCAACACCGGCAGTTCTGCGTCCCGCGTGGGCACCACGAGGGAAATACGCTCGCGTCGGCACCACAGGAGCAGCCAGTCGAGAAACTCGGGAGCGTCGCTGCGGGGCGAAAGAGCGGCGGCATCCGCCGCCTGGAGCGCGGCCGCATGCCGGTCGCAGTCTAGCGCCCACACGCGACCGCCGCCGATCGCGGCGAGTGCGCGCTGGAACGCCTGCACAAGCCACACTTTCCGCGAGGCGCTGAGAATGGCGACGTTCATACACCACCTCCGCTCATCGCCTCGACCACTCGGTTGGCTCCAAGCCCGTCCACCAAGCATCCCGCCGACGCCGTGAGCGCGGCCAATCTCGGGGCATCGGCGAGCATCGCCACGAGCATCCGCGCCACCTCGGCAGGCGCCACGTCGGCATGCCAGCCCAGATACTGCGCCGCACCGGCCGCCGCGAAGTTCGCACACGTGCGCCGCTGATTGTCGGCAGTGCACAACAGCAGCATCGGCGTATGCAACAGCGCCAACTCGTAGATGGTCGTGCCTCCAGCCGTCACCGCCAACGGCGCCGTCGCGAAACGGCGCGGCAGATCGGCCGGCGCCACCAACGCTTGCAGCCGCGGTGCGTGGGCGTCGATTGCCGCCCGTAGCGTCGCCCGCCGCGGGTTGCCGGCGCCGATGATGAAGTCGGCCTCCAACGTCGCCGCCGCCGGTTCGAGCAACGCCGCGAACACGCGCTCGGTGGCGCAGGCCGGATCGGATCCGCCCAGCGTGACGACCATCCGCGAACCACGGACGACTTCGCTGTCGGCCACCGCCAAGAACTCCGGACGCAACAACGCGAAGCGGGGACCGAGCAGGTGGCGGCACCCCGCGGGCGTCTGCGGATAGTCCGCCGCCGTGCCGCCAAGATTCTGGTTCAGGAGCAGATCGGCCCGGAATGCTCGCGCCAACCCGTTGTCGTCGATGCGCAGCAGTGCCGCATCGCCCGGCCACGCGGCATCCCATTCCGCACCAAAGGCGGGCCCGTCGACCGCGGTCCACCGCGCGCCGAGCCGGTGCGCAAGTGCGGCGGTCTCGGCTGCATCGTCGGAGGATCCGGCCGCAGTTCGCACTATTTCCACCCCCGCTCCAGCAGCACGCAGACGCTCGACGATCGCCGTCTCGGGCTCGACCATCGCGAAGACGGCGCGCCCACCGTGTCGCATCCATTCCTCGGCGAGCGCGAGACAACGCATCGCGTGGCCGGTGCCGAGCGCGGGGGTGGCTTCACAGCGGATGAGCAGCGGAGTCATGGCCGCCGCCCTCCGTGTGGGACGGGTCTCCCGACCCGTGTCCGTGTTCCGAAATCACATGAGTTCGGCGGCACCGGTGCGCGGACGACAAACTCCAGCCATGGGTCTGGAGACCCGTGCCACGCCCTCGCAGCGCGTTGTTGCCGCGGCGATCTGGATCGCTCCACACTCCCGGCATGCACGTCGTCGGCTCGATCATCGCACGCCTGGGCAGCAAGCGGCTGCCGTACAAGAACCTGCTGCCGTTCGCGGGCAAACCGCTCGTCGGCCTCGGCATCGAGATCCTGCGCCGCGCCAAGCTCGTCGACGAGATCGTCGTCTCCACCGAGAGCGAGCTCATCGCCCGCGTCGCCCGCGACTACGGCGCCACCGTGCTGCGCCGCCCCGCCGAGCTCGCCGCCGACAACGTGCCCTCGGTGCCCGTCTTCCAGCACATCATCGCGCACTTCCCGTGCGACGTGCATGTGAACTTCAACATCAACCTCCCGAGCTGTGCACCGGAGGTGATCGATCGGGCCATCGAGCTCGCCCTCGAGAAGGGCGAAGCGCTCTCCGTGCCCTACGCCGCCTGGGCCCAGACCGCCGCGCGCCTCGCCGACTACGGCGACCCGTGGAAGGTGCTCGAATACGCCCACAAGTTCGACGACCCGCGCGCCGGCACCACCGACGTCCACACGATCGAGGACTTGCTCTCCGTTTATCGCGAGACGCAGGGGCCGCTGGACGGATGGTAGCGGCGCGCTTTGCGCGCCGTCCGGAAGGCAAGGCCTTCCGCTACGGGAGAATGCTGAACGGCTTCGCCGTCCAGCTACGCTGCGGTCTTCCGGGGTAGCCGGACGACGCAGTCGTTCGGCCCGCCACGCGATTGGCTTCCTCATGCCGTGCCCTCCGGGGCCAGCGCCACGTGCAGCGCCGCGACGACCTCGTCCTGTTGCGCATCGGTGAGCCCGTAGTAGAGCGGCAGCGTGAGCGTCTCCGCGTAGCGCGCCTCGGCCGCAGGGAAATCACCAGGGTTGAATCCGCGTTCCCGGTAGTACGGCTGGAGGTGCACCGGGATGTAGTGAACATTCACGCCGATGCCGGCGGCGCGCATCGCGTCGTACACCTGCCGGCGCGTCCGGGGGCACCGCGCCGCTTCGATCCGAATCGGGTACAGATGCCAACTCGAGTCGCGATCCGGCCGGCGGGCGGGCAACGCAAGCGGAAGATCGGCCAGCAGGCGATCATAGCGCGCCGCCAGTTCGCGCCGCCGATGAAGAAACTCGGGCAGCCGTGTCAGTTGCGACCAACCTAAGGCAGCCTGGATATCGGTGAGCCGGTAGTGGAAACCAAGTTCCACCTGCTCGTAACACCACGGGCCCTCGGGCTGCGCGGAAAGCTCCGCCGGTTCACGCGTGATGCCGTGCGTGCGCAAGCGGCGCAGGTGCGCGGCCAGATCGTCGCGGTTGGTGAGCACCACCCCGCCCTCGCCGGTGGTCGCAATCTTCACGGCATGGAAACTGAGCACCGTGCAGTCGCTGAAGCGCCCATCGCCCACCAGTCCGTTCCGGTAGGTCGCCCCCAACGCATGCGCCGCATCCTCGATCACCGCCACGCCATACTCGCGCGCCAGCGCCGCGATCTCCGCCAGGTCGCACGGGAGTCCCGCAAAGTGCACCGGAATCAGCACCGCCGGAAGTCGTTCCGCGATGGCCGCCTGCTTGAGCTTCGCCGCGAGCGCGGCCACGGACAGGTTGCCCGAGTCCGGTTCGACATCGACGAAATCGGCCTCGGCCCCGCAGTACCGGGCGCAGTTCGCCGAAGCGACAAAGGTGTTGGGCGAGGTCCAGAGTGTGCGGCCCGGACCGAGCCCCAGCGCGAGGCAGGCCAGATGCAGCCCGGCGGTGGCGCTGCTCACCGCCACCGCGTGCTTCGCTCCGCAAAGCTCCGCGACCCGGGCTTCGAACCGAGGGATCGCCGGTCCCTGCGTGAGATAGTCGGAGCGCAGGACCGCCGCGACGGCGGCGATATCCTCCTCGCTGACGTTCTGTCGGGCGTAGGGAAGCATCTCGGAATTGTGGAGGGCGGGTTGCGTACCTTCTGACGTTCGGGGGCGGGGAGGGCAGGCTCCGTGCCCTGCCCCAAGGTGGCGCAGGCGGCCCTGCCCGCGAGGCTTTTCAGCTCTTCAGCAGCTCCTGCAGCTGATGCGCGTCAAGCCACTGCGTGTTCTTGTCCGAGCTGTATTCGAACCCATCGGGCACGGGCTGGCCGCGCTCGCCGCGCTTGTTGCGCTGGTAGTCGGGCGCCTGGGTGAAGAGGATCGACGGCTTCATCACGTAGTGGTCCGAGAACTCGAGCGTGAGGTGCGCGGACTCGCTCGGGCACATCACCTCGTGCAGCTTCTCGCCCGGCCGGATGCCCACGATCTTCTGCGGGAGCCCCGGTGCCAGCGCGGCCGCCAGGTCCGTCATGCGCATCGAGGGAATCTTCGGCACGAAGGTCTCGCCGCCGAACATCCGTGCGAAGCTTTTAACGACAAAATCCACTCCTTGGTCGAGCGTGATCCAGAAGCGCGTCATGCGCGGATCGGTGATCGGAATCTCCGCGGCGCCCTCCCGGAGCAGCTTCTGGAAGAAGGGCACCACCGAGCCGCGCGAGCCGACGACGTTGCCGTAGCGCACCACGGCGAAACGCGTCGGCCGGTCGCCGGCGAGATTGTTGGCGGAGGTGAAAAGCTTGTCGGAGACGAGCTTGGTGGCGCCGTAGAGATTGATCGGATTCGCGGCCTTGTCGGTCGAAAGCGCGATCACCTTCTTCACTCCGCAGTCCAGCGCAGCACGGATCACGTTGTTGGCGCCATCGATGTTCGTCTTCACGCACTCCATCGGGTTGTATTCGGCGATCGGCACATGCTTCATCGCGGCGGCGTGGACGACGTAGTCAACCTCGCGCATGCCCAGCGTCAGGCGCGACAGGTCGCGCACGTCGCCGATGAAGTAGCGCATGGCCGGGTGATCGAACTCCTGCTGCATGTCGTAGTGCTTCTGTTCGTCGCGGGAGTAGAGGATCACCTTGCGCGGCCGGTAGTGCGCGAGGATGTGCCGGACGAACTTCCGGCCGAAGGAACCGGTGCCGCCGGTGACGAAGAGGGTAGCGTTGTCGAACATGGGACGGGAGGGCGGGACCGGCGGACTTTGCCCGGAGGAGGGGAAAAGTCTGCCGGGAGGCGCCAGTTGTTGAGGGTTGCGCGACGAAATCGCAAGAAGCATGCCGAGCGTAGTCCGGCCGAGGGGGCGCGACCGGAAGTCCGCCCCGGTACGGCACCTGCTGGGACGCGGGAGAACCATGCGGATCCTCGTCTTCCAGCGCTACGCCACCTACCGCTTCATCGCCGATTTCGCGGAGGATATCCGCGCCGCCGGTCACACGGTGGAATGGTTGCCCCCCACCGAAGGGCCACTCATCCCTGCCCACCTGCTGCGCTTCGCCCCCGACCGGGTGTTTTGCGTCGGCGCCTCCCCTGCCCTGGCCAAGGCCGCGGGCGGGCGCGTTCCGATCATCTACTACGAACTCGACAAGATCCTGAACCTCTCGCTCTGGGACGGTGCCCCGGCGGGCGAACGCGATGTGGTCTTCACCACCTATCGCGACGACATCGCCACGTTTCGCGGGTTCGGTTTCCGGCATGTCCACTACCTGCCTTTCTGCCCCAACATTGCCCGCCGCGCAGCCGGTCCCACCGGCATGCCGGACCTCCCGTCCCCCCCGGAGCACGGCATCGCCTTCGTCGGTTCGCTCGTGCGTGAGCAGACCAACGACTACCGCCACCTGCTCGACCATGCCCACCGCAGCCTCGCCGGCCGCGCCGAAGCGCAACGGCAGTTCGATACGCTGTCCCGTCGCCTGTCCGCGGTCCTCGAGGACCAGGATCGCGCCTACGCCCCACCCGAATACCGGATACCGAAGTTGCTGGACGGCCCTCAGCCCGCCGGGGTCGGCGAGGCCATGGCGCGGTTCCGTCTCTCCCCGGCCACCCTCGCCAACATCCTCGCCAAGGAAGCCGCCTACCGCCAACGCACGTTCTGGCTCTCGGCCCTCCCCGAGGTCGACCTCTGGGGCCCCGAAGGTCCGGCAGAGCCCCGCCCCGGGCTGCACTACCACGGCCCCCTCGACCAGTATTCGGCCTCCGGTGATGTCTTCGCCCGCGCCGCCGCCAACCTGAACATCCAGCGCATCTACGCTCGCGAGGGCCTGAGCGACCGCGTCTTCAACGTCCTCGCCGCCGGCGGCTGCCTTCTGGCCGACTCGAATCCCGCGCTCCTCGAGCTTTTCGAACCCGGCCGCGATCTGGAAGTCTTCGAGACGCCGGATGAACTCCAGGAGAAAGCCGACCGCCTGCACCGCGACCCCGCGCATCGGGCTCGGCTCGCGCGCAATGGCCATGCGCTCCTCCACGAGCGGCATCTGTTCCAGCACCGTCTTCAGCAGATGCTGGCCCTGCTCCCGTGAGCAAGGGCCCCGCGAGTCGCGTTCGCCGTGCTCCTGCCGCCGCCCATCGGCACCCGAATCTAGGGCGTTTTACCTAGCCACACCCTCACGCACATCGCCTCGGGCAAAGTTGCGCTAAAGTCGTCCGGGGCCCGCCCGATAATCCCAGCGTCCGGCAAGAAATTCCGGGCGTTAACAAACACCAAAACAATCCAGAAAGGATACTCCCATGGCAGACATCTCACTCACCGCTGGCATTCGCTCCAACCTGCTGTCCCTGCAACAGACTTCGTCTTTGCTGAGCCGCACCCAGGAGCGTTTGGGTACCGGCAAGAAGGTCAACAGCGCCATCGACAACCCGACGAACTTCTTCACCGCGCAGGCGTTGACCAACCGGTCCGACGACCTCTCGGCTCGTTTGGACGGCATCTCGAAGGGCATCAACACCGTGAAGGCGGCGGACAAAGGCATCAGCGGCATGACCACCCTGCTCAAGCAGGCCCAAGGTATTGCCAAGGACGCCCGCGCCCTCTCCACCGACACGACCGATACCCAGGCGCAGAAGGATCGCTCGGCCCTCGCCGTGCAGTTCAACGACCTCCTCGAGCAGGTCGACTCCCTCGCAAAGGATTCCGGCTATGATGGCGTGAATCTGATCCAGGGCGACAACCTCACCGTCGAGTTCGCGGAGAAGGCCGGCAGCTCGAACATCGAGCTCGAAGGCTTCGATGCCGACACTGGTGGCAGCTTCGTCACGGTTGGCAGCCAGACCGTTGCCGACTGGAAGTCCGACAACGATGCGATCGACGATGCGATCAAGGACCTCGAGGATTCGCAGGGCAACCTCCGGGCGGAGTCCAAGAAGCTCTCGTCCAACCTCGCGATTCTGACCACGCGCCAGGACTTCACCAAGAACATGGTGAATACGCTGACCACTGGCGCGGCCGAGCTCACCAATGCCGACCTCAACGAGGAAGCGGCCAACCTCCTGGCCCTCAACACGCAGCAATCTCTGGGTGTCAACTCACTGTCGCTCGCGTCGCAGGCCTCGCAGGGTGTGCTGCGGCTCCTCCAGTAAGGAACCGGCATTCCCAGCCAAGATTCGAGGAGCGGGCTTCGGCCCGCTCCTTTTTTTGTGTCCGGCCTTCCACGTCATGCTGAAAAACGCCGTTGGAACCGACAGAAGACAACGAACAACGAAGTGTGAACGGGTAGGACAATCGCATCCGGAGCCTCGGTCGTCACCTGCCAAGCGTAGGAAAATCTGCCGGGCCTGCGGGCAGAGGTTTTCCTTGGTCCGCAGTGCCTTTGTTTCCTTCGTTTCCTCTCAAGGAACTGGATTCATCGGAGCGGGCCATGGATATCACAGATGGGCACGGATGACCGGAGCCAATCCGTGATGATCCGTGCAATCCGTGGTCTATGCCCGCCTCGGAGGAGCCAGCTGCCGGGGCGTTTCTTCCCGCCATCCCCCAGCCCCGCCGGGTTCGTGGCTTCTGTCGTCTGCGGAATATCTGGGGCATTCTACCGCGCAGGTTGCACCGGCACCGACGCTGGTCACCGTATCCGCCCACGTCGCCGCCCCCGAACGGACACCTGGTAGTTTCCCCTAAACTTTTCGCCCAGCGGCACGATGTCGTGTTGCACACCCCAATAGCCGTGCCACTCAAAATCACACTCAAGCCCCGCGAGATCATCCTGCTCGGCGGCGCGCTCCTGAAGAACGGCGACCACCTGGCCCAGTTCACCATCGAGAACGAGGTGCCGATCCTGCGGCAGAAGGACATCCTCTCCGAGCGACAGGCCGACACGATCTGCAAGAAGATCTACTTCGTCGTGCAGTTGATGTACTTCGAACCGGGCAACCTCGCCGCCCATCACAAGACCTTCTGGGAATTGGTTCGCATGCTCTCGGCCGCCGTGCCGAGCATCGTCCCCCTCATCGACGAGATCGGCGAACTCATCCTCCAAGAGCGCTACTACCAGGCGCTCAAATCCACGCGAAAGCTCATCGCCTACGAAGAAGCCCTCGTCAGCAAAGCCCATGAACGCACACTCAACCTACAAGAAGATCCAAAAGGAAACCCAGACCGGCCGCAGCGTTGAAATCCAAGTACTGCGCAAAGCCGCGATCCAGTTCCGCCAGGCGCTCGCCGCCACGGAGGACAACGCGAAGGTTGCGCTGCTGGATGCGGCCGTCCGGTACAACCTGCGCATCTGGGGCATCTTTCAGGGCGACTGGAGCCGCCCCGACTGCCCGTTGGCGGACCCGTTGCGCACCGATCTGCTCCGCCTCAGCCTCTACGTGCACAAGAACTCGATGGAAGTCCTCGCCTACGCTTCGCCGGACAAGATCCGCACCCTGATCAACATCGACGAGTGTCTCGCGGAAGGCCTGGCCACCGGCACCAAGGCCGCCATCCCCTCCCTCGCCTCGGCCTGAGCGCCCAATCCCGATGCCCCTGCTCGCCGCCAACAGGCGGGCACTCGCGAGCCGGTTTCCCGAGGTCCTGAAAGCCCTCGACTCAGTCGCACCTGCTGCCAGCCCCGCAACCGCCCCAGGCGAGGAACCCGGCGCCTTCATCGACGAAGTTGCCCGTAGTGCCCGCCAGTTGCTCGTACTGACCGGCCTGCCCGGACCTGCGACCGTCGCCGCACTGATCGCGCGCGCCCCCCGCGAATGCATTCTCTGGTGCCTTGAGCCGGCCCCCGCCCCGCTCGCGGCCCGCCTCGCTGTCGACGACCACTCCGCCTGGCTCGCGGATCCGAGGGTGTTCCTGTCCGTCGGCGTCCCCACCGCGCCCGAATTGCAGCGGCTCAACCGCGAACTCGCGTGGTGCGATCGCGCGCGCGGTCTGCCCCTGCCGTCACGCGTCCCCGGGCACGAACGAGCTTGGCAGGCGCCGCTCGTCGCCACGCTCGGCCGAGTCCAGCAGCGCTGGCAGAACGTCTTCACGGACCTCACCCTCTCGCCGGTCCGTTGGGAGAACACCTGCGCCAACCTGTCGGCCTTCCTCGCTTCGCCGAGCGTCGAGGCGCTCGCCGGCGCCTTCGCCGGCGCCACGCTCGTCCTCGTCGCCGCCGGTCCTTCGCTCGACGACGCCCTGCCCTTCCTGCGCCGCGTCGCGCCCCATGCGCTGATCGTCACGGGCAACACCTCCTTCCGCGCCCTCGCCGCCCACGGACTCTCGCCCCACCTCACGGTGACGACCGATCCCTTCCCGGCAACAGACCTCGGATACGAAGGACAGCCGCTCGGGACCGCCCACCTCGTCTCCCCCGTCTTCGCCTATCCCGGGGTCCATCGCCGCTTCGCGGGCCGCCTCTTCGGCATGCCCGACCAGAGCCCGCTGCTCCGCCGACTCCGCCAAGCGGCCGGATGCCCTCCCGCCCCGGCGCTGCTCGGCGAGGCGACGGTCTCCACCACCGTCCTCAACCTCGCCGCCCACCTCGGTTGCACCCGCGTCATCTTCGTCGGCCAGGACTTCGCAGTCGCCGACGACGGTCGCACCCATGCTTCCGATACCTTCTACACGGATTACGGGTTGAACCGGCATGACAACGAGAAGGTCCATCGTCTGCCCGGCACCACGCGTCCCGCCGTCACCGTCCCCACCCGGCATCTTTGGTACCTGCGCGCCGTCGAGGAGCGCATCGCGCACACCCCGTCGATCCGATACCTCAACACCTCCCATCGGGGCACCGCCATCGCCGGCGCCCCCTTCGCCGACTACGAGACGGTGGCCGCCGAACTGATCACCGCCCCCGCGCGGGACTTCACCGCCGAGATCGCCGCCCTCCATACCCGCCACACCCCGCCCGCATGCCCCGCCGAGTACACCGCCGAGCTTGGCCGAGCCCGCACCGCGATGGCCGAAGCCTTCCGGCTCTCGCTCGCCGCCGCCCTCTCCGCCGAGCTCGCCACTGCCACACCTACGCCCTCCGCACGGCGCAACTTCGAAATCGCCACCAAACACTTCGAGCAATGGAAAGCGACCCACCCCGCCAATCGCCAACTGTTGTTCGAAGGCCGCACCAAGCCCGAGATCTTCGAAGCGGAGAAACGCCGCGTTCGAATACCCCGCGATGCCAAGGAGCCGCAGCTGCTCGCCGCCACCGAGTTGGCGTGGGCCCATGCCGAGGGCGCAGGCTCCGTCTACCGCCGCCTCCTGCCCCTCGAGCTGCGCACCTGAAATGAACCCGACCACCGCCACCCCTCCGGCCGCAGACCCGCGCCAAGCCCTCCTTCGGCTCAAGGCCCGACTCGCGAAGAATCCGGATGATGGACACGCGCTCGACCAGACCGCCGTCGTCCTCTACCAGGCCGGCCAGCTCGGCCCTGCCGTCAATTTCGCCCAACGCGCCGCCGCCGCGCTGCCGCGCGACCCCATCGTTCTCGACCATCTCGGCCTGATCCTGCTCGCCGCCGCCCGCCCCGCCGAAGCGGTCGCCGCCGCCCGCCGCGCCACCGCCCTCGCCCCGCGCGAAGGCGCCCTCTGGCTCAATCTCGGCAACGCTCTGCTCGCCGCCGGCGATCCCGCAGCCGCGGTTGCAGCCCTCAAGCGGGCGACAGCACTCATGCCCCGCGAGCCTCTCGCGTGGTTCAACTTGGGCAACAGCCTCGCCCAGCAACAGCAGCACCCAGAGGCCATCACCGCCCTCAAGAAGGCGCTCGCCTTCGCCCCAACGCTCGCCCCCGCCCGCCGCAACCTCGCCCTGCTCCTGCGCGAGTCCGGCCAACCCGCCGAGGCCGCGGCCATCCTCGCACCTCTCGCCGGATCGAAGGAACCGGAGCTGCTCCATCTGTTGGGCACGCTCCGGCTGGATGCCGGCGCCCCCGCCGATGCCCTCGTCCCGTTGCAGGCAGCCGCCCAAGCCTTGCCCGATGACCTCGGCGTCGGCCTGGATCTCGCCCGCTGCCTCGTCCGCCTCGAGCGCAAGCCCGAAGCCGCCCGGCTCTGTGAGTCCATCACCCGGCGAATGCCCGAGAACGCGACCGCATGGAACATTCTCGGGCTTTGCACCGATGACAACGCGGCGGCGATCACCTGCTTCCGCCGCGCGCTCGCCCTGAAGCCGGGCCTCCCCGACGCCGCCAACAACCTAGCTCGCCGGTTGGTCGACGACGAGCGCGCCGCCGAGGCACTCCCGATCATCGATGCCGCCCTGTCGGCCCAACCCGATCACCCCGAGTTGCAGTACACCCGCGGGGTTGCGTTGCTGCGCCTCGACCGTTCAGCCGAGGCGCTGGCCGCCAATCTCCGGGCGATCGAACTGCGTCCGGACTATGCCGACGCCCACTGGAACCGCGCACTCTGCGAACTGCGCCTCGGAGATTTCGCCAGAGGCTGGCCCGACTACGAGTGGCGCTGGCGGCACCAGGGCCACGAGAAACTGCGCTACGAACAGATCCCAGTCTGGCCTGCCGATTGCCCCCGCCAGGGGCACCTGCTTCTCTGGTCCGAGCAAGGGGTCGGCGACGAAGTGATGTTCGCCACACTCCTTCCCGCCGCCCGCGCACTGGCCGATCGGATCACTGTCACCTGCTGTCCGCGACTGGTTCCACTCTTCGCCCGCTCGTTCCCCGAGTTCACCTTCATCGCCCAGATCCCGGACCGGCGCGTTGCGGACCCCGCAATCGAGGCGGACTGGCAACTCCCGATCGGTTCGCTCCCCGCCCGCCTTTGGACTCCGGCAGGCCATCCCGCCAAGGGGCAGTCTGCACTCGTCGCCGATCCCGACGTCCGCTCCCGCTTGCGCACCCGCTACCACGGGGACGGCCAGCCCACCGTCGGCATCGCTTGGCGCACGAGCAACGCCAAGAACGGCCGCGCCCGCACCATTGCCCCCGAAATTTGGGCACCCGTGCTGCGCGAGATCCCCGCACGCTTCATCTCGCTTCAGTACGGCGACTGCACGGCCGAGCTCGCCACCGCCGCCGCAGCCGGACTCGACGTCGTCCACGACTCCGCCATCGACCAGATGCGCGATCTCGACAGTTTCGCCGCGCAGATCGCCGCGCTGGACGCCGTTTTCACCATCGACAACTCCACCGTGCACTTCGCCGGTGCACTCGGTCGCCCAGCCTGGCTGCTCGTGCCCACTCCGGCCGACTGGCGCTGGCGCACCGAAGGAGACACCACCCCGTGGTACCAGTCCGTCCGCATCCATCGGCGCAGTCTGGATGCACCGTGGGGGCCGGTATTGGCTCGCGCTGCGGCCGAGCTCACCTGTTATCTCCAGAGCATCGCGACGCCCCCGCGGCCGAGCCCGTCGCAGATCTAGCCTATTCCCGAGCCATGCCCCCTTCCGCAAAATGCCAAGCGCCACCGCTGCGGGATGTGGCAGCCCAGCTCCGCCGTCTCCAGGAGCATCCGGCGGATTTCCGGCTCCATCTCGGGATCGCCACGGCATTGTTCGCTGCCGGGCTGCGGAAAGAGGCGCTCGCCACCCTCCAGCACGCCGGTGCCCTCGCCGCCCGCGATTCGGCCCGTTGGCGCGAGATCGCATCCGTCCTCACCCAGGCCGGCGCCCGCGCCCCCGCCATCACCGCGCTGCAGCAGGCGCTGGCGATCGAGCCCACCCACCGTCCCACCCGCCTCACCCTCGCCGGCCTGCTTCGCGACGACCACCGCACCGCGGACGCCCTGGCACTGCTCGCCCCGCTCCTGCCCGAGGCCGACGCCGCCGTCCTCCGCCTGCACGGCCAGCTGTGCTCGGAGATCGGAGACTTCGCCACCGCGACCGCCTCCTTCGAAAAAGCCCACCGGCTCCGACCGTCCGACACCGGGCTGGCGCTCGAATTCGCCCGCAGTTGCGCGCGCGCCGGCCGCGCCGCCGAAGGGCTCGTTCTCGCCCGAGCCTGCACCCAGGTCGTGCCCGAGGTCCCGGTTGCCTGGCTCATCCGCGGGCTCTGCGCTGAGGACCTTGCCGAGGCCGAGACCGCCTTCCGTCGCGCCCTCAAGCTGAATCCCAAGTACGTCGAGGCGGCCAACCAGCTGGCCCGGCGGCTCTGCGAGGCGGACCGCGCCACCGCAGCGCTCGCCGAGCTCGATGCACTCCTCGCGCGCGCCCCCGACAACGCCGAAGCCCACCATTCCCGCGGGCTCGTACTCGAGCGGCTCGACCGACTGGCCGAGGCCTACACCGCATTCGGCCGCGCCGTCGCACTCAACCCCGCTCACGCCGAAGCAAAGAAAGGATACAACGCCTGCGGCCACACGCTGATGGATCGCGCGCTCGCGCTGCTGCACGCCGGCGACTTCACCGCTGGGTGGGCCGCCTACGAATGGCGCCGCCAATCCGACCAGATGCAGCCCCACCCGTATGCCCAGCTCCCCGAGTGGCCCGCCGACCGACCGCGCCACGGACACCTGCTCGTCTGGAGCGAACAGGGCATCGGCGACGAGATCATGTTCACCAGCCTCCTGCCCTTGCTGATCCCGCTGGTCGACCGAATCACTCTGGCCTGCAACCCGCGGCTTCAACCCCTGTTCGCACGTTCGTTTCCGGGTATCGTCACCATCGCCCAGCCAACCGATCCAAGGGAGCCGCATCGCGTGGTCGAAGCCGATTGGCAGATCCCGATCGGCTCTATCCCCGCCCGGTTCTGGAGTTCGTCACCGCCATCCGGGCTCAGCCAAGTGCCCCTGCAACCCGATCCCGCCCGGGTGGCCGAGTTGCGCACCCGCTACGGCGCCGAACGAAGGCCCCTCGTCGGCCTCTCGTGGTTCACCAAAAACGCCCGGAACGGTGCCGAACGCTCAGTTCCGCCGGAGGATCTCTTCGCCGCCTGCCACGACCTTCCCGCCCAGTTCGTGTCACTCCAGTACGGCGACACAGCAACGGCTCGCACCACAGCCTCCGCCGCCGGCGTCGACCTGCTCTGCGACAACCAGCTCGACACCTGGAACGATCTCGACGGATTTGCCGCGCAGATCGCCGCGATGGACGCGGTGTTGACCATCGACAACTCCACCGTCCACTTCGCCGGTGCGCTCGGCCGCCCCACCTGGCTGCTCGTCCCCACCCCCGCGGACTGGCGCTGGCGCGCCGAAGGCGACACGACACCTTGGTACCCCTCCGTCCACATCCACCGCCGCCCTGCCGGCTCCGGATGGACACCAACGATCGCCCGGGCTCTCGCAGAAATCACCACCGTGCTCGCGTGCGGCCACCCCGGTGACACCCCCTGATCCACACCTCCATGCAAAACGAAGACGACCTCATCCTCGCCGAGAAAGCCAAGTACGAATCAGTGTGGCAGCACGACGACTACCGCACGTTCTCCCCCGGCCTCCACGCCCTCGAGCACCTCAATCTGATCGGCTGCTTCCGTAAGCTGGGCGTCCGCTCCATCCTCGACGCCGGCTGTGGCAGCGGGAAGTTCATGCGCCGCATTCTGGAGCAATACTCCGCCGAATTCACGATCCGCGGCTTCGACATCGCCACCAACTGCCTCGACCCGTGGTTCGCAGGACGAGAGGCCGAGTTGCTCACCACCGGCTGCCTCTGGGATCCCGCAGCGCTACCCCGCCCCAACGACGCCGTCGTCTGCACCGACGTCATGGAGCACATCCCCACCGACAAGGTTCCCGCCGTGCTCACCAACCTGCGCGCCGCCGCCACCCATGCTGTCTTTCTCGGGATCGCGCTCTTCCCCGACTACTTCGGCCCCAAGTTTCTCGGCAAACCGCTCCACCTCTCGATCAAGCCTCCGGAATGGTGGCGCGAACAAGCGGAGAAAGCCGGGATGACTCCGGTGTCGTTGGTGGTCCAGAAGGACTCCAAAGGAGCTCCTGCTTGGCTCTACCTCCTCGCCCGGCCCGCCGCTTCCTCCGCTGCGCCGGCATCATGACGGACGGCTCCAAGCACGTCGCCGGCAGCCGCCCCCCGCCCGAGCACCGCAGTCGGCCGGCCGCTTGCGCGCAGTCGGCCTCCGCGCTCAACGCCAGCCCCGCCTCACCGAGGGAGTTGGCGAGCCGCGCCGCCGCCTGCGCGAAGCGTGAAGATTGGGCCGAGGCGGAAGCCGCTTGGCGCCGGCTGCTCGCCACCCACCCCGATCTCGCCGTCGCCCAGACCGGCCTCGGCATCGCGCTGCGCGAGCAGGGGCGTATCCCGGAGTCGATTGCAGTCTTCAAACAAACGATCGCCAGCCATGCGGATCTCGCGACCGCCCACTTCAACCTCGGCACCTGCCTGCTCGGCTGCGGGCACCCGGCCGATGCGGTACGCGCCCTCAAATCGGCCCTCGCCCTCGACCCCGCCTCCGGCGAAATCCGTTTCAACCTCGCCCTGGCGCTCCTCAAGTCCGGCGCCTTCAAGACCGGCGCGCTCGCCTACGAGTCCCGCTGGAAAGCCGAGTGGCGCGGCCAGGAGCGGCCGTTCTCCGGCCCGCGCTGGAACGGCCGCGCGCTCCCACCCGGCCAATCGCTTCTGCTCTGGGGCGAACAAGGCATCGGCGACGAGATCATGTTCGCCGGCTTGGTCCCGTCCGCCCTGCACGCCGCCGCCGGCCCGGTCCTGATCGAGTGCGCCCCGCGCCTCGTGCCGCTTTTCGCGCGGTCCTTTCCCGGCATCCGCCCCCTCGCGCGTACCACCCCGCCCGATCCCGCGATCCCGCCGGACGGGCCACACTGTCCACTCGGCGCGTTGCCCGGGCTGCTCTGGCCCGCCAACGCCGTGCCCGAGGCCCCGGCGGCCTACCTCCGCGCCGATCCTGCAACCACGGATCGGATGCGCGAGGCGCTCGCCGCACTCGGCCCGGGGCGCAAGATCGGCATCGCCTGGCGCGGCGGACATCCCGCCGCCAAGCGGCCGCGGTTCATTCCGCCGGAGGCATGGCGACCTCTGTTTGCGCAGGACGACACGGCCTTCGTCTGCCTCCAACACGGTCCCGATGCGGCGGAACTCGCCGCGCTCACAGCTGTAGCCGGTCGCCCGATTCACCGGCTGCCCGGTTGTGATCCCCTACTCGACATGGACCACTTCGCCGCGCTGGTTTCGGCGCTTGATGCGGTCGTGAGTGTGGACAACTCCACCGTCCACCTCGCCGGCGCCCTCGGAGTGCCCACTGCCGTGCTGCTTGCGGTCGACAGCGACTGGAGATGGGGCGTGGACGGCGTGCCCTGCCCGTGGTATCGCAGCATCGTGCGCCTCAGGCAGACAACCCCTTCGGACTGGACCAACTCCGTCGCCGCCGCCATCCGTTTCGTCACGACCGGCACCCAGTCCCGATGACCTCCACTCCCGATCCAGTTGCCGCGCTCCTCGCCCACGCCCGCAAGCTTCTTGCCGAGGGCCGCGAGGCCGACGCCGCCGGTTGGCTGGAACGACACCCCTCCCCGCACGCCGACGCACTGCACCGCGAGATCGCCACACGCGCCGCCACCACCGCGCTTCAGAACCGCGAGATCGCCGCCGCCACCGCCTGGTTGGAACGCGGGCTGTCCCGCAATCCCGCCAACCCCGTCCTCAATTTCTTCCGCGGGAACCTCCACCTGGACGCTGGCCACCCCGCCGAGGCCGTCGCCTGTTTCCGCCGTTGCGTCGCCGCCCACCCGCGCCGCGAGGAGTTTGTCTGCAATCTCGGCAAGGCCCTGATCGACGCCGGAGGCTACGCTGAGGCCATCACGGTGCTAGGCGCCCTGCCCGAGTCCGCCAACGCCCAGCTCAACGTCGGAGTGGCCTGCGGCAAACTCGGCGACTCAACCAATGCGGCCATCGCCTACCGGGAAGCCACCCGGTTGAATCCGGAGATGTTCGCCGCTTGGCTCAACCTCGGCGGGACGCTCGATCTGCTCGACGAGCTGCCGGGAGCGCTCGCCGCCTACAACCGGGCCGTCGCCCTCTGCCCCACCTCCGCCCGCGCCCACCTCGAACGAGGCCATGTCTTCAACCGGCTCAAGCGCTTTGAAGATGCGGTCGCGTCGTTCGGTCGCTGTCTCGCCCTCGAGCCGAACAATCTCGAGGCTCGCCTCGCGATCGCCAATGCCCGGCTCCGGCTCTGCGATTGGCAGGACATCCCCTCGCTCCGGCAGGCGGTCATCGACCCGGCGCTCGCCAGCCCCTGCGGCATCGAGCTCCTCACGCCCTTCTTTCTGCTCGCCCTTCCCGGCACCGCCACCCAGGCCGAGCTCCGCCTTGTTGCCGAAACCCGTTCCACGCGCTTCGGCCGTGGCGCCGTCCCGCTGCGCGCCGCGGCTACGATCCCCGCCGGCCGCCCCCTGCGCATCGGCTACGTGTCTCCAGATTTCGGAAACCATGCCGTCGGCAACTGCCTGCGCACCCTCTTCGCCCGCCACGACCGCAACCGCGTCAGCGTCCACGCCTTCTCGCTCTTCGCGCACCCGGAGGACGACTTCCGCTCCGCCATCCGCGCCGGCAGCGACACCTGGGACGACCTCCACGAACTCGCCGACCGCCCCGCCGCCGAGGCGATCGCCGCCCGGGAGGTCGACGTGCTCGTCGACCTCGCCGGCCACACCAAGGCCAACCGGATCGCGCTTTTCGCGTACCGCCCGGCCCCCGTGCAGGTCACCTGGCTCGGTTACCCCGGCACCACCGGCGCGTCCTTCCTCGACCACCTCCTTGCCGACGAACACCTCATCCCGCCCGAGGAGCAGCCCGCTTTCTCCGAGCACATCGTGCGGTTGCCCGGCAGCTACCTGCCGACCGACGACGCCCACGACATCGCCCCCGGCGGCGGGGACCGCGCGGCCAACGCCCTGCCCGAGTCCGGCTTCGTCTTCTGCGCCTTCAACAACGCCTACAAGATCGAGCCAATGATCTTCGGCGCATGGATGGAGATCCTCCGGCGCACGCCCGGCTCCGTCCTCTGGCTACGCGGCGCCGCCCCGGTGCTGGAGGCCAACCTGCGCCGCGAGGCCGCCGCCCACGGCATCGCGCCGGCGCGCCTCGTCTTCGACCCGCGCAGCCTCCCGCGCGCCGAACACCTCGCCCGCCACCGCGCCGCCGGGCTCTACCTCGACACCCACTTCTACAACGCCCACAGCACCGCCGCCGACGCCCTCTGGGCGGGCCTGCCCGTGCTCACATTCCCGGGCCGCTCCTTCCCTTCCCGCGTCGGGCTCAGCCTCGTCTCCACGCTCGGCCTCGCCGACGAACTCGTCGCGACTTCGCTCGAAGACTACGTGGAGCGGGCCGTGGCGCTCGCCGCAACACCCGACCGCCTCGCTGCGCTGCGCGTCCGCACAGCAGAGGCGATCACCCGTCCCGGCGGTCTCTTCGACACCGCCGCCTTCGCCCGCAAGCTTGAGGACACATTTCTGCACCTTGCTGCCGCCCGCTGCGCCACGCGCCCGAGCGAGCAGACACGATGAAGTCGGGTCGTTCCCATGCACGGATCGCGTCCGTCCGTGCGATCGCGGCACAGCCGCAGCGGCCTCAGCCATCCACAGGCGTGAGCCGGATCAAGGCATCGATCGCGCCCTCGTGGCCCTGTTCGGCGGCCACCCGGTAGAGCTCGCGCGCCCGCGATAGATCCCGCTTCTCCGGCGCGCCAAACTCGAGATGGACGGCCAGATTGAAGTGCGCCGACACGTGGCCCGCCGCGGCCGCCTGGGCGTACCAGTCGGCCGCGAGTTCGGGATCCTGCCCAATGCCAAAGCCGCGATCGAGGCAGACACCGAGCGTGTACTGCGCCTCCGCGAGTCCTTGCGCCGCGGCCTTCATGAGCCACTCCACAGCCACACTAGGATTCGCCGGCACGCCCTCTCCATGCAGCAGCGCCAGGGCATAATTGTGCTGCGCATCGGCACAGCCCGCCTCGGCCGCCCGTCGGTAGTATTCCACGGCTCGCACCAAGTCGGGCGCGCCGCCAAAACCGTGTTCGCAGAAAAGCCCGAGGTTCATGAGCGCCCGTCCGTCGCCCTGCTCCGCGGCAAGCTGAAGCCAGCGCAACGCCTGCTCCGCGTCCTGCTTCACGCCGGTCCCGGTCGCATAAAGCGCCCCCAAGCCGGAGCGAGCTTTGGCATGGCCCTGCTCCGCGGCCGCCGTGAGCCACTGAGCGCCCTTCACCAGATCACGATCGCACGCCTCCCCGTCGAGGAATCGCTGCGCCAGTTCGTACTGGGCGTCGACATTGCCCTTCTGGGCGGCGGCTTGCAGTTCGGGGACGGTCATCTTCGTCATGGCGGTGTGGTTCACGTGAAGGAAGCGGGAGCCGGTTCGGCAGAAACCCGACTCGCCCCGCCGCGATGCGACGCCCCTGACTGGAGTTACCGGCGGCGTTCTGCATCCCGGGGGCCGCGCCGAGGTGGCGAGACCGATGGAATCCCCAGTGAAGCCGGCCGCATGCCATCCACCGCAACCGACTGACTCACTGTCTCTTGTAGCAGACACGACCCCTCCGGCGGCAATCTTTGCCAACGGCCGACGGCACCCTTTTCCCGGGTGCCGCCAATCGGGGCACCGGAACACGTGTGTCCAGAGCGTGGGGGAACCACCAGGGCTGATACGCTCGCATTTCTCAGCCTTGCTCCAGCAACGTCTTCCCCGTTTGATCGCGACACCGGCGGGCTTCGGTCGCCGCTCCGATCCCACCACCCTTGCCGCCCCGTTCTCCCGCCGCCCCATGAAACGAATCTACCGCGTCGTCGGAGTCGCGCTTGCGCTGCTGTTGTTGTGCCTCGCCGCGGTCGGCTTCACCGCCGCTTGGCTGAAACGACAGAACGACCGGTTGCTCCATCACACCATCTCGACGAGCTCGGTCCAGTTCGCCGCGATGCTCGAACTCGCGCAGGCCGGCCCGCCGCCCTGGCCCGAGGCGTTCACCCGCAAGCTCGGGCAAGCGATGGGCGCCCAGATCGTCGTCAGCGAGCAGCCTCCCGCCAGCCCGGCCACCACGACCCCGTGGAGCTTCGATCACGCCTTGCGCGACGAGACCGGTGTGATCGTCGGTCACGCGCGCGTGCGCCTGTCGCCGCCACCGACCATGCGAGTGCTCGCAATGCTCCAGCGCATGAGCGCCATCCTGCTCTCGATCTCGTTTCTGGTCCTTCTGCTCCTGCTCCTCCTCGTCTTGGTCGATCGGCGCTGGCTGCGCACCGACGATGATACGGCCCGCAGCGCCCCCCGGGAGACCGGCGATTTCGGCGTGCTCAGCCACCTGGCCGAACGTTCCGCCCGCCAGTCCGCCGAGCTCGCCCGGGAGCGCGAGGACCGCCTGCGCGCCGAGGCCGACACCCACCTCAAACAACTCCTCCTCAATCGCGCCCTGCAGGAGAAGATCGACATGGGCCGCGATCTCCACGACGGCCTCATCCAGTCCCTCTACGCCACCGGGCTCACCATCCAGGCCGGCCGCAAGGCGCTCGACCAGGACCCCGCCGGGGCGCGCACCCAGATCGACACCGCCCTCCAGACCCTCAACGCCGCCATCCGCGAGGTCCGCACCTACATCTCCGGGCTCGGCCCCGAACAACTCCGCCAACGCAGCTTCGCCGATTCGGTCCGCACCGTGATCGAGCACCTCTCCGCGGTGCGCGAGATCGCGACCGATGTCCGTATCGACGAGGAGGCCGCCCAGCAGCTTTCGTCATCACAGTTCACCGACGCGCTCCAGATCATCCGCGAGGCCGTCAGCAACAGCCTGCGCCACGGCCACGCCAAGCGGATCACCGTCCGGCTCCACCGCAACGGCGCCGAGCTCTGCCTGGCCATCCAGGACGACGGCCGCGGCTTCGATCCCCAACAGGTCCTGCGCGGTCATGGGCTCGACAATATGCAGGCCCGGGCCGATCGTCTCGGGGCCCGACTGGCCTGCGACAGCGGTCCCGAGCGGGGTACCCGCCTCCTCCTCACCTTCTCGATACCGATCAGCCCCGCCCGCCCATGACCTCCGACTCCCCCCTCCGCCTCGCCCTCGTCGACGACAGCCAGGTCGTCCGCATGGGACTCAAGGCGCTGCTCTCCACCGAGCGCGGCATCACGATCGTCGGCGAGGCCAGCAAGGTCGCCGAGGCCGTCTCGATGGCCGCCAACGCCCACCCCGAGGTCGTCCTCCTCGACATCCGGCTGCCCGACGGCACCGGGTTCGACGCCTGCCGCCGTATCCTTCAGCATGATCCGAAGGTTCGCGTCCTGTTCCTCACCTCCGTCATCGACGACCAGCTGATCAACGACGCCATCCGCAGCGGCGGCCAGGGCTACTTGTTGAAGGAGGTGGGCGCCGAGGATCTCGTGCAGGCGATCTACGATGTCGCCGCCGGCAAGTCCGTCCTCGACCCCCAGGCCACCGCCCGCGTGCTCCAACTGATGCGACACCGCGGGGCGACGCCGGACGACCCGGTCGCCTCCCTCTCGCCCCAGGAGCGCCGGGTCCTCTCCCTCATCGCCGCCGGCAAGACGAACAAGGAGGTGGGCAACGAGCTCGGCCTCACCGAGAAGACCGTGAAGAACTACCTCGCGAACATCTTCGGCAAACTCAACGTCACCCGCCGCTCCCAGGCGGTCGCGCTCTTCGTCACCGCCAACGCCACCGGCGGCAACTGAGCGCTCCCCGCGCCGGTGGGACACCGCGCCGAAAAACTCTGCAACTTCGTGCTTGTCACCCGTCGCGCGGGTTATTCTCTTCACGCCTCCTTCACGCGCCCGTAGCTCAATTGGATAGAGCATCTGACTACGGATCAGAAGGTTTGGGGTTCGACTCCCTACGGGCGCGCCATTCTTAAAGCCCCGGAAGCCAAAAACTTCCGGGGCTTTTTGCTGCCGGGACTCGGCGCGAAGATTTTTTGGTGTCCGGTTTGTGTCCGGTTTCTCGCACCCACCCCGGCACGAGGGCACGAAAAAGCCCCCGGTGTGGGCCGGGGGCGATTCAGCGCGAGCGTCTCGTGGGTTCCGTGATGCTGGCGCGGTGACGACTGCGGTCAAGCAACGAGCTGCGGAGCCTGCGCCAGTAGCGCACGGTAAAGCCCGATGGCATCCGCGTGGAACTCGGCGAGCTCCTCAGCTTGCTCGATCCGCTCGTTGCCGATGCGGCGCAGGCTGCCCGCGTTCTCGGCGAACTCGGGGCGCTCGGCCTGGGCGAGGTACTCCCGGCCACTGGCGCGGATGCCGTCGGCGGTCAGTTGCTGTTCGGCGGCGGCGAGGAGCTCGGCGCCGTCGAGGCCTTCGCCGCCCTCGATCTCGGTGCGCAGGGAGCTGGCGGCGGATTCGAGGACCATCTCGAAATGTTCGGCGGTGAGGTTGAGGGTAACGAGCGACGACGCGGCCGCGGTGGTGGTGCTGAGGTTGGACATGATGCTATCTCCAAACGAAAAGGGCTGCGCACCCCGGGTCGAAAAGAGGGCATGGAGTCCCTCCCCACCTTGCGGCGGCCGAAATGCGCAGCCCAAATTCTGCTTGGGTATCCATTGTTCTTTGGCGAACTGAGTTCGTCAGGCGGCTTTTCGACGGCAGCCCAACGGCGCGGAGGTTGTCCGCACCGCGGGAAATGGTCAAGCGCGGCGGTGATGCCGGCGAGGTATCAGGGAAATTGAACCCGCCCGCCCGAAGGCGGAGCGGGGTTTGTGCCGGCGGACACGTTGCCCCTGCCGGCGGGCGGGGGCATGAAAGGCGGGCAGTTGATCCCGCCAACGAACGCGAGCCGACGTGTTCCCTGCGGTCATCGCGTGTCGTGGAGTGTTTGGTTGGCCAACACGAAAAGATCAGGGTCGCGGCATCGGCCGGTATTGAAGCCGTGCATGGATGGCCTCGGCCTGCGGTACTCCGGCCACCTCCGCCCTTGCGGCCAGCGTCGCCGGCGTGCCCTTCCCGCACGAAAGCTCGCGGTCCAGGAGGTCGAGCTCGGCCTCGAGTCCGGCGTTGTCGTTGCGGTTGACGAAATCCACCAGCCGCACGATCTCCGCGCGGAAGGCCTTGGTTTCGCGGATGTCGCTTCCCAGCGGGAAGGCGCGGCCGACGTGGTCAATAATTCGCTCTGCGGTCTTCGGGTTCAGCATGGGCGTCCCTTCTATTTGAGGATTTCGCTGAAGTACTCGGTGAGCGCGGGCGCCTGCTCCGGCGCTTCATCCGCTTTCGCGAGCCGGCGGCGGAGCACTTCGATGGTGTCGGCGAGGCTGAGGACGCCAGAGCTGGGCGTGTATTCGATGCCTGCACGCTTGGCGAAATCTCGCTCGATCACGTCGGCGCGTTTGTGCAGCGCGGCGAGCTCCTTCTCGATCTTCGCGTAGATGTGCCGGAACTTCTGGAAGGCGAGCACGTGCCGGCGGTCGGCGGCTTCATACAGAAGCGCCGCGCTTTGCTCGTACTGCTTCGCCCAGGTGTCGGGCGTGCCCAGCTCCTTGAGCTCCTCGTCGGTCAGCGCGCCGTCGATCATGAGGCGGGTGCGTTCGGCATTGAACGCGGTTTGCGCCGCAAGCGGGGTGTAGGCCTCCGCGCGCTTGCGCAGGGCGGTGATTTCTTTGTGTGACTCGCGGATCTCGGCCGCGGATTTGCCGACGATCTCGGCAACGTCGACGAAGTTCGCCACAGGGCGGCCGGTCGACGGGTTTCGGTGAATGGTGTTCATCACACTACGCGGCTTCGTCAACCGGTTCGGGCGCGCGCACGGCGCAAAAGGCCCTCAAGTCGTCAACCTGCTTGTGCGCGGCCTGGCGGCTCATGCCCAGCGAAGCGGCAAGCGCGGCGAGCGTCGGGAAGCGGTCTCTGTCGTTGCCACTCTGCCACACCAAGATGGCGAGCCGGCGCAGGCGGGTCTGCGGGTTGCTCGCTGTGTTCGCCCACAGCACGGCGTCGAGGACTGAGCGCGCGTCGGTCATCCCACCACCTCCCCGAGGATCCGGGCGCGGACGGCCCGCAACTCGACCGCGGCGGCCTCTGGCGCCATCCCGGCGAGGCGGGCGGCCAGTTCGTCGGTGAGCTCCCGCCGGACCGCGGCGGCGATCTCCCGGCCGACGAAACGCTTCCCGGGTGCCACCTGGGCGGCGAGCCCGGCGAGGTCGCGGCGCATCCGTTCGACCATGTTCCGGCGGAGCCGCGGGCGCTCGCTCGACCATCGATAGATGTCGGCCACCTCCGCGTTGATCTCGGGAACATTCGCGGCGAGGAAGTCGACAAGGGCGGCGGCGTCGATCCGGCCGTGAGCGAAGGCCAGGCACCCGCACTGCCGGGCGGCCCGCAGGAAGGCCATGTCCACCTTGAGGGCGGCGCCGGCCTGTTTGATGGAGTCGAATTTCAGAGGCTGCATGTCGTTGGCGGGTTGTGACGGGTTTTTTGTGTTTTTACATTTATAGGAGAGAAACGCCGCCCACGGGACCCTCCGCGGTTTCTTTGGAAATAGAGGGTCCCCGTTGGCGCTCCCCGCCGCCTCTGCCACGGTTGGATGGCCGGCAGAACTCCCGGCGCTCAAGCGGTTGGACCGTGCAGAAACCGCCAGGGACAAACGGGACGCACCTATAAATAGGTGCTGTCCCTTGTCCCTCCCGGGCTTTTGTCCCTGCCGTGTCCCTGAGTTGTCCCTCGTTCTCATAGGAGAAACGGGGGAATCTG
>JAEWNN010000188.1 GCA_023457035.1 Verrucomicrobiota bacterium | reverse complement strand
CGGGCTGGAACCGACGCCTCCCGCGGCGGCTGGTACGGGCGCGCCGCTGGCGGGCAAGACGCTCGTGCTCACCGGCACGCTGCCCACGCTTTCGCGTGAGGCGGCGACCGAGCTGATCGAGCAGGCCGGCGGCAAGGTGAGCGGGAGCGTCTCGAAGAAGACCCACTACGTCGTCGCCGGCGAGGAGGCGGGCTCGAAGCTGGAGAAGGCCCGCGCGCTGGGCGTCACCGTGCTCGACGAGCCCGGGCTGCGGCAGCTGGTGGCGGGGACCCGGTAGGACCGGTCTGCGACCGGTCGCGGAAGACTGGAGTCGAAGGGGACGGCTTGAGCACAGAGTGTCCGGTCGGAGACCGGACCTACTGGGTGTTGCATGCCGGCGAGTAGGACCGGTCTACGACCGGTCGCGAAAAACTGGAGTCGCAGGGGACGGCCTGAGCACAGGGTGTCCGGTCGGAGACCGGACCTACGGGGGCGGGAGTGTTCGGTGTCTAGTTTTGGACCTGAAACTCGCCGTCGGCCCACGTTCCGAGCGGCCGAAAATCCGTTTGCAGTGCGGAGCGCGCGGTCGACGCTCGGCGCGATGTCCCACTTTCTCCGCTTCTCCCTGGCGCTGGTGTTGGTGCTGGCGCCGTTCTCCTCCGCGTTGGCCGCAGCCAAGAAGGCCGGGCCCGGTGTGCCGGCCGACAAGGACTATACCGGCCTGATCGTGATTGATGCCGGCGACGGCAAGGTCCTCGTCGAGGACGGCGCCGATGTTGCGGCCTACCCGGCGAGCGTGACCAAGCTCATGAACCTGCTGCTGTGCCTCGATGCGATCGAGGCCGGCAAGGTGCGGTTGAACGACCCGATCACCGTGACCGCCGAGGAGGCGAAGATGGGCGGATCGCAGGTGTACCTGAAGGAGGGCGAGGTCTTCACGCTGGAGGAGATGCTCTACGCGATGATGGTGCAGTCGGCCAACGATGCCGCGCTGGCCTGCGCGAACCACGTGGGCGGGACGCGTGAGGCGTTCGTGGCGGCGATGAACCAACGCGCAGCGCAGCTGGGCATGACCCGCACGAAGTTCACCACGCCGCACGGGCTGGCGTCCAAGGGCCAGGACGCGGACGTGTCGACCCCGCGCGACATCGCCATCCTCTCGCACGAGATGGTCAGGCATCCGCTGGCGCTGAAGTTCACGGCAACGAAGCAACGGACTTTCCGGCAGGAACCGCTGCTGGTGATGAACAACCACAACAAGCTGCTCGGCCAGATGCCGGGCTGCGATGGGTTGAAGACCGGTTATCTCGCCCGCGGCGGCTATGCGCTTGCCGCCACCGTGTATCAGAATGGAAAACGCGTCATCGCCGTGGTCATGGGCAGCAAGGGGGTCTACGGACGCCAGCGCGACGCGATCGCGCGCCGCGTGATCGCGGAGGCGCTGCCGAAGGCCTCGCCGGTGCCGGCGGAGTTGGCCCCGCAGGCGCCCGAGCCGGAGGCGGCGGTTCCCGTTGGTGCTGAACCGCCGGAGGCGCTCTCCGCGGAAGAGGGCGAGGAGGAGCAGACCGACGAGCCGCCGATGGTCGAGTTCCGCCTGCCCGGCGCGAAGCCGGCCGGGAAGAAGTGATGGTGACCCGGGCGGGAACGTGGCGGCGGGTTTCCTGAGCGCCGGAGAAATCTGGAACTCAGCGTAGACGCGCGTCGGGACGCGACCTTGAGGGAAAGCAACGTTGCTGAGCGAGCGGGGCGGAGAGTGACCACGGATTACACGGATCGCCACGGATGGTCGCTGGATGATCCGTGTTCATCCGTGAAATCCGTGGTTTCTGGTTCGGTTGCTTGAGAGGAAATCAGGAAGAGGCCGCTGTTGGCGAATGCTGCGCAGGTCGGTCATTCCGGGCGACCGAGGGGCGGTGATCCAGTTCCGCGGGTGTTCGCGGAGCCTGGCGGTGCGGGCTAAAGCACCGCACCACGTAGCCCGGGGCTTCAGCCCGGGCCGGCAGATGCCGCCGGCCTTTTTGCTTCGGATCCACCGAGCCTCGCTCTTGCCGACGCCGGCGGTACGACCGGGCGGTGTTCTCGTATTGGATGCGAGCGCGGTGTCGAGCGGGGCGGGCTGAAGCGCCGCCCCACGGGCGGAGCGTCTACGCGAAGTCCTCGACGGGGAGGAGCAGCGACGGGCCCTTCACGGCGGGGAGCTTGGCGATGGCGGCGCGGGCCTTGTCCATCGAGGCGCGGCTGGCGACGTGCGTCATCAGGATCAGCGGCACGGCTTCGCCCTCGTGGCCCTCGGGCTGGACGATCGAGGCGAGGCTGATGCCGGCCTGGCTGAGGATGGCCGAGACCTTCGCGACCACGCCGGGCTTGTCGAGCACGGTGAGGCGCAGGTAGTAGCGCGCGGAGGTTTCGCCGAAGGGGACGACGGTGCCCTTCGCGCAGGGCACGAAGGCGGGCACGCGGTCGAGCGTGCCGTGGGTGAGGTCGAGCCCGGCGTCGGCCAGGTCGCTGAGCACGGCGGAGGCGGTGGCGTCCTTGCCGGCGCCGCGGCCGTAGTAGAGGGTGTCGCCGATCGGGAAACCGGAGACAAAGACGGCGTTGAACACGTCGTTGACGCTGGCGAGCACGTGGCTCTGCGGCACGAGCGTGGGGCTGACGGCGACGCTGATGCGCGCGCCGGCGGCGGCCTTGGCCTTCTTGCCCTTTATTCCCGCCGGAGCCTTGGCGGGTGGGGCGAGGCGGACGGAACCGAGGAGCTTGATGGTGTAGCCGAGTTGCTGGGCGAAACGGATGTCGAGCGGCGTGAGGGAACGGATGCCCTCGACGTGGATGTCGTGGTGGTCGACCCAGAAGCCGTGGGCGAGCGAGGCGAGGATGCCGGTCTTGTGGGCGGCGTCGTGGCCGTCGACATCGAGCGTCGGGTTGGCCTCGGCGTAGCCGAGTCTCTGGGCGTCGGCGAGGACGTCGTCGAAGGCGGCGCCTTCGCGTGTCATGCGGGTGAGGATATAATTGCAGGTGCCGTTGACGATGCCGTAGATGCGCTCGAAACGGTCGCCGACGAGGGCCTCGCGCAGCGTCTTGATGATCGGGATGCCGCCGGCGACGCTGGCTTCGTAGTAGAGGTTGGTGCCGGCCTTCTTGGCGGCGGCGAAGAGCTCGGGGCCGTGGGCGGAGAGCAGGGCCTTGTTGGCGGTGACGACGACCTTGCCGGCCTCGAGGGCGGCGAGGACCATCGTCTTGGCGATGCCGGTGCCGCCGACGAGTTCGGTGACGATCTGGATCTCGGGATCGTTGACGACGTCCTTCCAGTCGAGGGTCATCAGCGCGCGGTCGATCGGGTAGGGGCGGCGTTCGTCGAAGGCCATGACGGCGACCTTCTTGACGACGAGGCGGACGCCGGTTCGGGCGGCCATGAGCTCCGAATTCTCGCGGAGGGCGTTGAAGACGCCGCTGCCGACCGTGCCGCCGCCGATCATGCCGATGTTGACCTGTTTCATAGAGGGAGAGTCCGAGGAGCAAAAACGGCCCACGGCGGGGCGACAATGCTTTGTTTGTGCGGAAAACTCGCGGCGGGCTTGAAGACGCAGCGGGGCGGGCCGTTGGGGCGCGCCAGGAGGAGAATGTAACGTAATACGTTACATTCTCCGGGCGGGCGGCGGAGCATGCCAGAACTGCGGCAGCTTGCGCCCGGACGAAAGCCTTGGCGGCTTTCGCCACGTGGCCGCGCTGCGCGTGTCAGTCGATGGCGCGTGCCGCGATCGGCGCCGGGGCGAGAGGATGCTACGTGCTCAGCTCTCCGCTTCGCGGGCCATGAGCCAGAGCAGGTCGGAGAGGCGGTTGACGTACTGCAGCAGCAGCAGGCGCAGGGGGCGGCCGTGGTGGCCGAGGGCGATCAGGCGGCGCTCGGCGCGGCGAGCGATGGTGCGGGCGTGATCGAGGGCGGCGGCGTGGAGGTTGGCGCCGGGCGTGGCCCAGCCGTCGAACTTCACGTTCTTGGCCTCGATGGCGGCGACGCCGGCATCGAGGCGGGCGAGGGCGGCCTCGTCGATCTTCTCGAACTTGGATTTTGCGTACCGCTCGAGATCGCTCTCGGCGCAGACGACTTCGCCCATGAGCGCGACGAGTTCCTTCTGGATGCGCTCCAGTTCGGCGCGGCGCTCGGTGTTCGGGCACTGGGCCTTGGCGAGGCCGAGGGCGGCGTTGAGCTCGTCGAGATTGCCGATGGCCTCGACCTGTGGGTGGTCCTTGGGCACGCGCTGGCCGTAGAGCAGGGCGGTGGTGCCGTCGTCGCCGGTGCGGGTTGCGATGGAGCGGGACATGGCGGCGGGGAACGCTGGGCGGTAGACGGTGGACGGTTGCCGGTAAGCGGTTGCCGGTTGCCAGTGGTCGGTGGAGGTGGCGCGGCGGCAGGGCGGTTACTTCGCCTTCTTCTTGGTGGCGGCCTTGGTTTCCTTCTCGAGGGCCTTGAGGTCGTCCTTGATCTCGAGGAGGACGCGCTTGGCCATCTGGTCGATGAAGAGCACACCGTTGAGGTGGTCGGCCTCGTGCTGGATGCAGCGCGAGAACAGGCCGTTGCAGACGAGGACGTGGGCGGTGCCGTCGAGGTCCTGGAACTCGACGCGGATCGCGTCGGGCCGGATCACATCGCCGCGGATACCGGGGAACGAGAGGCAGCCCTCCTCGTAGCTGGTCTCCTGGCCGGGCAGCACGGTGATCTTCGGGTTGGCGATCGCCAGCGGCATGAAGAGGTCGAGCGGCGGCTTGCGGCCGTCGAGCTCCCAGGTGAACTCGGCTTCGGTCGGACGGAGGTCGACGACGCAGAACTGGATCGCCTGGCCGATCTGTTGCGCGGCCAAGCCGATGCCCTCCGCCTCGTGCATGGTCTCGACCATGTCGTCGGCGAGCGTGCGCAGGGCGGCGTCGAAGGCGGTCACTTGCGCGCCTTTTTTACGGAGAACGGGCTGGTTGAAGCGAACAATCGGCAGAAGCATGGGTCCGATTGCGAGACGCTGCCGTCGGTGGCGGGTGCCGCAAATTAAAACTGTCCCGCGCTTCTTCCCCGTGCCAGATTCCCGCTCCATGAAACACTCGGCCGCCGACTGGCTCGCGGGCAACCGCGGGGAGCCGATCTGGCTGATCGTCGCGGGCGCGGCGCTGGTGGCGGCCGGTTGGTTGCTGCCCGTGCAGGTGAAGTCGCTCAGTCCGTTGCTGCTGCGCGAGGCGGGCGCGGGTTCGCCCACGCTGGTCGAGTTCGCGGAAACGTTGCGCGCGGCCGACAAGCTCGGCCCGGCGGAGTTGGTCGGCGCGGCGGCGAAGAAGCTCGCGTTGCCCGGCGCGGCCGCCTTCGAGACGATACTGGCCGACGCGGAGCAGCGCCAACCGGAGCTGGTGCCGTGGGGCGGGATCGACCCGTACCTTGAGCAGGTTTTTGCCGGCAAGCCACAGGCCGCGGTGCAGAAGACGGTTTCGCAGTCGGCGATCCAGGCGTTTCTGCCCGCCAAGCAGCGCGAGGCGGTGCGGAGTTATCTCGGCAATTCGCGTTCGGGCGCGGTGAAGGCGCTGATCGCCACGGCGGCGATCGACCACACCAAGCGCTTCGTTCCCGCCCAGCGCGCCGGCGGTCAGCCGCTCGATGCGACGATTCTCATGACGGCGCTGCTCCACCAGGGCAGCTGGTTGTCGGAGTCGCTCGCGCAGGATGTGCGCGAGCGCGCCGAGGCGGCGGTGGCCGCGGGCAACCTGGAGCCGATCGAGAATTTCTACTACGACCTGCTCTCGCTCTCGCGCCGCCTGAACTGGGTGCAGCTGGGCGAATGGCTGCGGAACTGCCCCGACGTGAAGACCGTGGGCGAGTTCGCGCAGTTGCTCCGCGCGGCGCCCGACCTGATGCCGGTGCTCTACGCGGCCTCGCTACAGGGGCGCGAGCCGGAGGGGGTGACGCGCTACGCGTTGCGTTTCGGCAAGGGCGGTGTCGCCGGCCTGGAGACGGCGTTGCGCGAAGGGCAGGGGGCGGTGCGGCAGCTGGTGCGCCAGCAGGTGCCGGTGAACCCCGACTCGCCGCTGGCCTGGGACTTTCTCGCCTCGTTCAGCCTTCGATACCCTACCGTCATGACCATCGTGAAATACCTCTGCTTTTTCGCCGGAGTGTGGTTCGTCTTCCGCGCGCTCGACCGCGCGGTCGTCGGCCCGGTGCTCTCGGCGGCCAACCGCACGCTCATGCACGCGAAGAGCGGCGTGATGGCGCTCGTGTTCTCCGGGATCCTCTTCGTGCTCAGCGAGCCGTTCCTGCTGCGCGGCGCCCCGCCGGCGGATCTGGCGGTCAAGGTGAGCATCCCGGCGCTGAGCCTGATCGGGCAGGTGCAGGGGGGCGCGGCGGCGGCGAAGCCGATCACCGATCTTTCGACGGTCATCACGATCGTGTTCTTCGGTGCCGTGCAGGCTCTCGTCTACTGGATCTGCCTGCTGAAGATGCGCGAGATCGAGCGCCAGCAGATCCCGAGCCTGCTCAAGCTGCGCCTGATGGAGAACGAGGAGAACCTCTTCGACGCCGGCCTCTACGTGGGCATCGCCGGCACGGCCTCGGCACTCGTGCTGCAGGTCCTGCAGGTCATCGATCCTAACCTTCTCGCGGCCTATTCCTCGAACCTGTTCGGCATCACGTGCGTGGCGATGGTGAAGATCCGCCACGTGCGCCCCTACAAGAAGAAGCTCATCCTCGAGAGTCAGGCCGCCGTGCCCGCCAAGCCCGCCGCGTGACCCCGCCGGAGCATGAACAAGACGCTACTGCTCATCATCTGCGACTTCCTCCTGCTCAACCTCCTGGCGTTGACGCGGTGGGAGAACATCGAGCCGCCCAAGGCGTCGCCGCCGGCCACCACGGCCTCGGCGCAGCCCGGCGAGAGCGCCGGTCCGGCGAACGAGCTGGTCGAGGTCATGCGCCTGTCGCTGGCCGACGAGCAGGCCGCGCGCGACGAGCTGCGCAACCAACTTTCGAGCACCGCCCAGAACCTCCAACAGCGCGAACAGCAGGTCGCCAGCCTCGAGGGCGAGAAGGGCAAGCTGCAGGAGAACCTCTCCACCACCCAGGCCCGGGCCGCGGCGCTCGCCGCCGAGACCGCCGCGAAGGCCGCCGAGATCGAGGCGAGCAAGATCCGCCTCGCGCAGTTGCAGCGCGACCTCGAGCTGCGCGAGCAGCAGTCGCGCGAGCAGAAGGCGGCCTTTGCCGCGCTCGAGCAGAAGCACGAGGCGGCGCGTGGCGAGATCGAGAACCTTAACGTGGCCGTGAAGGTCGCCGAGCAGGAGAAGGGGCTGCTGCGCGAGAACATCGAGCAGATGCGCGAGACGGTCGTCGCCGAGCGCGAGGAGAAGGCGAAGATCCAGGCGCAGGCCGGTGTGCTCGCCGAGGGCGTGGGCAAGCTCGCGGAGAAGTCCGGCGAGCTCACGCGCGAGATCCGCGAGAACCGCCCGATCAATCCCAACACGCTCTTCAGCGAGTTCGTCGCCAACCAGTTCGCCATCGAGAGCCTCTCGCGCCGCTCGGTTCTGCTCGGGCCGCTCACCGTCGAGCGCGCCGCGCGCACCGTGCTCGTCTCGGACGGCAGCCGCGTCTTCGCGCTGCTGCACTCGGGCGACGCGCCGTTCGACCCGGCGGGTACTCCGGTGGACTTCGAGATCATGCGCGGCGTGCTCAAACGCACCGGCGCGGAAGTGCCGGTGAGCGAGTTCGGTCTCCATGCACTGGATCCGCGCGTCGTGCTGATCCCGGTCGATGCCGTGCGGGCCGCCGCCCTCGGCGTGAAGATCTACCCGCTGGCCGCGGATCCGTTCAAGTTCCCGGAGGCCGTGCTCGTCAGCAACACCGGCCGCTACTACGGCGAGATCGCGTTCAAGCTCGACCCGACGGCGCCGCGCTACGTGCAGATGGACAACCGCTTTTTCAAGCGCCTCTTCGGCGACTTCGCGCCGCACACCGGCGACCTCGTCTTCAGCAAGACCGGCGAGCTGCTCGGCGTGATGGTGAACAACGACTACTGCTTCGTGCTGAACCAGCTGCGCACCGTCGCCGCGATCAAGACCGGCGAGAACCCGAAGGGGCTCGGCACGCGCGAGCCGTTGCAGAAAGCCAAGGACATCCTGGATCGGCTGCCGCTGAAGTTGCAGTGACCGACCCGCGCCGGAACCGGTGCACGGTGCGGAGGCGAGTTCCCCCCAGCAAAAGCGGCCCGTCCGATTGGGACGGGCCGCTTGCGGGGTGCAGGGTTTGCGGGAGAAAGACGGGGGTCAGCTCGCCAGCTCGGGCGCCGGGGCGCGCAGGGCGTGGAGGAAGCGGTCGGGCGATTCCGGGAAGACCGAGAGTTGTCGGCGGTGGCCTTCGCCGTTGCGGAAGGTGATGATGCACTCGAGGCCGTGGGCGACGCGGCGGGCGGCCACGCGCTCGATCGAGTCGAGGGCGATGCGATGGCAGAGGTCGACTTGCTCGGCTACGAGGGCGAACGGGTACGCGACGTCGACCAGGAGCTTGTCGGAGGTGACCGTGAGCTCGACGCGGCGGGCGATGCCGCCGAGTTGCGTGATCAGGCTGCGATGGGAATAGCCGGAGGCGTGGCGCTCCGTGTGGACGACGGGTTCGGTCGCGTGGGTGCGGACCGAGCGTTTGCGGGAACAGCAGCGGCGCCAGCTGAGGGCGGCGAGTGCGAGGGAGAGGAGCACGACGGCTCCGGCGGCGTAGAAGACCCAGTGGGGCATGGGGCGTGTGGGGTTGGGGTCCGAAAATTCGGAAGGACTCGGCGCCGGCAGGCAAGCCCGCAGCAGGCCTGATTCTCGGGTTTATTTTTGAACGCTCGCCGCTGGGGCATGGCGAACTGCCATCGCGCCGGCGTGGCTGCGCACGAAAAAGGCGCCCGTGGACGGGCGCCTTCTGTGGGTGGGCGTCGGGCGGTTGCGGGGCGGCTACTTCGCCTCGCGGATCTGGATCTCGCCGTTCATCGTTGTCGCACGAATCTCGACACCGCCGCCGTTGAGCGTGCCGGTGACGACCTGGCCGCCGAAGGCCGGGAAGGTGGGCAAGTGCGGCACCTTGGGCGGCTGCGGCGCGGGCGGGGGCACGCCGGGCGATGGGGCCGCCGCCTCTCCCTCCTTCTCCGGACCGGGTGTGCCGGCGGTCGGGTGCCGGGCGCCGCCCATCGCTTCGCGGGCGATGGTGTGGGCCATGTCGATCGCCACCCCGGCCGCCTCGAGTCCGGCGCGGAGTCCGCCCATGCCCGGGAGTTCGCCCGGCGCGGCGGTCTCGGTCTTCGTGACGAAGACCTTCTCGTCGAAGTCGGTCGCGACGGTGCCGTTTTGGGCGCGGAGGCGGAAGCCGGCCTTGGCGGTGGCGGGCAGGCGGAGCACGATCTTGCCGTTCATCGACGAGAACGCGTGCGACTTGCCCTCCGGCAGGGCCGAGTAGCGGGCGGAGATCTCGCCGTTCATCGTGTCGACGACCACGCCGCCGCCGATGTTCTCGAGGGTGACCGGGCCGTTGAGGTTGCTGATCTCGATGTCGCCGGTGATGTCGCGCACCGTGGCGCTGCCGTTGATCGCGATCTTCACGCGCACGGCGGTGTCGCGCGGGACGGTGACCTCGAAGTCGCCCCCACCGGAGAAGAGGGAACCGGAGTCCTGCCGCAGATACACGACGTTGTCGCGCTCGGTGAGGTTGAAGGAATGGGCGGCGGCGATGACGCGCAGGCCGTCCTCGCGCCGGGGCTCCTTGGGCGCGGTGTTGCGGTTGGAGCGTACGGTTACGTCGGAGACGTCGGCCCCGCGCACGGAGACCTGGCCGTTCATGGCCTCGATGCGGACGGTGTGGGGGGCGTCGGGCCGGCTGAAGGCGATCGAGGCGGTGTTGGCCCCGTCTTCGGCGCTGTGCGCTGCGGGGAGGACGGAAGCCGCGAGCAGGAGCGCGGCCCGGAGGTGGGTGAGGGGGCGATGTTTCATGGCTGCAAGACGGGTGCTGGGGGTGGAGGGGGAGGCCGGGCCGTCACAGGAGCTGGACGAGACCGTTGGTGGCGGCGGCGCGGACGGTGGAGTTGACGGAGGGATCGTGGGCGAGGGTTTCGAACTGTTGCTGCGCCTCGGTGGCTTTGGCGGTCGCGAGGAAGTCGATCATCGCGACCTGCACGATGGGGGAGGTTTCGCGTGTCAGTGCGGCGAGCACACCGGCGCGGATGGTGGGATCCGCGGCGTGCGGGTAGAGCGAATCGAGCGCGGAGAGGCGGACGTTGATGTTCGGGTCCTGCGCCAGGGCGCCGAGCAGCCGCGCCAGGCCGGTCGCGCTGGCGGTGTCGGTGGCGAGCACGGCGTGGACGCGATCGGAGGCCGGTTGGCGGTCGAGCGCGGTGTAGGCGACGAGGCGGGTGACGGCGTCGACCTGCTGGCGCAGCGCGGCGAGGTCGGCGTCGCGCTCGCGGCGCGTCTGGACCAGGAGCGTGCCGCCGATGGCGCCGGCGACGAGCAGCGCGGCGGCGGCGAACTGGGCGAGCGGGCTGGCGGGGAGCCATTCGGCGCGGAGGCGCGCGAGGCCGCGGCGCACTGGTGCGAAGACGCCGGGCTCACGCTGGGCGGCGAGGTGGGTGTCGAGCATCGCGTAGAAGTTGCGCCGCAGGTTCTCGGTCGGGACCGGGACTGGCACGCGGGCGAGTTGCCGATCGAGTTCCTGGAAATCGGCCCAGGCGCGCTGGCAGTCGAGGCAGGTGCGGAGGTGCTCGCCGAGGGCCTGAGCGCGTTCGGGGCTGAGGCGGTTCGCGCGGTACTCGAGGAAGTCTTCCTGGAAGGAGGCGCAGGTCATGGCGGAGAGGGGTTGGTGGTGGAGCGGAGGGAGGGCCCGGGGCGGCGGTCAGTTCGTCGGGCCCCGCCGGAGACGGTGGTAGCGGTCGCGCAGCGCACAGAAGGCGCGGTGCACGCGGACCTTCACGGCGCCGACGGTGGTGTCGAAGAGCCGCGCGATCTCGTCGTGCGACAATCCCTGGAAACGGGCGAGCACGAGGAGTTCGCGTTGTTCGTGGGGAAGGGAGTCGAGGGCGCGGTCGAGCAGGGCGAGATCGTCGGCGGTGGTGACCCGGGCGGCCGGCGACGGTGTGTCGTCGGGGAGCTCTTCCCAGACCGGCTCCGTGTCGCCCCCGGCGGGGCGGAGGTGACGCCCGCGCCGGGAGGTGAAATGGTCGGCGGCGACCATGCGCGCCAAGTGGTAGATCCAAGCCGAGAACTTCCCTTCGTCGCGGTAGGTGTGACGGTATTTCAGGATACGGTAGAAGACCATCTGCACGAGGTCCTCGCTCGCATCGCGATCATGGGTGAGGTGGACGAAGAACCCGTACAGGGCCCCGTGGTGGCGCTCGAAGAGCTCGCCCAGTTTCCGCAGGTCGCCGGTGCGCACGGCGAGCATCAGGTCATGGTCGGAGGGGTCCATGCGGTCTGCCGGAGGGAGCGGCGCGGTCGGCGGGCTGGCGGGTTGGACGCGGAGGTTGGTGGCGGCGGCGATCACGGTCTTCGGACGACAGGGACGATGTCATCCGGGGAAACCGGGAGCGGCGGAAAAGGTTACAGGGAGTTATCCGGGGCCGGGCCGGCGCGGTCCCGTGGGCGCGCTCAACGCGGCGTGGTGAGGCGGCGGAGGTTGTCGCACACGATGGCGGCCGCGACAGCGGCGTTGAGCGATTCGGCACGGCCGTAGGCGGGAATCGTCACGCGCTGGGTGAGCGCGGCCTTCACGCCGGCGGAGAGACCACGGCCCTCGCTGCCAACGACGACGATCGCGGCGGCGGGCGCGGCGAGGGTGTGTACATCGGCGCCGTCGAGGTCCATGCCCAGCACCGGCACGCCGGCGGCGGCGAGCACGGCGGGCAGGTCCACGCGGTGGATCTCGGCGCGGGCGAGCGAGCCCTTGCTCGCGTTGACGACCTTCTGGGAAAACGGATCGGCGCAGCCCTCGCCGAGCAGCACGCGCTCGAAACCGTACCAATCGGCGATGCGCAGAATGGTGCCCACGTTGCCCGG